>NZ_WUUU01000042.1 GCF_009831555.1 Halobacterium bonnevillei
TTACATGCCCCCGGACCCGTCCGACCCGGGGCGGATACGAGCGCGCGCTCGACGCTGCGGGCCTCGACGTGGTCGCCGCCGAGGACGTCTCCGCCCACAGCGTCGGTCAGTTCGGGAAGTGGACGGCGCTGTTCGGTCGCCTGCACGGCAGCCCGCTCGGCCCGGCTATCGACCGGCTGCTGGAGCGCTACGACCTGGACCCCAGGAGCATCACTGAGCAGGTGCGGCTGGCGAACGCGGCGCTGCCGTCTCTCAGGCACGTCGTCTTCGTCGCCAGAGCGTAGGGACACCCCGGACCCAGCGAACGTCGCGGGCGTCGAGTCGAGCTAGAACCCCGTGAAACGGGGAACCAAGGGGGTCAGTCTTCGGGCGCTGCCCGCGGCGGTTCGTCAGGCGCCGGCGCAGGTGGTTCGTGGGTACCGAACTCCGGATGGGTTTCCTCCATCCAGAGGTAGACGACGGCGCCGGACGCGAACATCAGGATTGCAGTCATGTAGAAGGCCGCTTCGGCGTTCACGAACTGCATCGCGAGGCCGATGAGGATCGCGCCCACGGCGTAGCCGGAGTCGCGCCACATGCGGTAGACGCCCATGCCAGCCGAGCGCCACGTCGGGTGTGCGGCGTCGCTGGGCACGGTCATCAGGTTCGGGTACAGCAGCGCCATGCCGAGCCCGGATGCGGCCGCGAGGACGGCCCAGGGGAGATACCCGTCGACGAGAACCATTCCGAGCACGCCGGCGCCGGCGAGGAACATCCCCCAGATGACCGGCGGTCGGCGGCCGATGCGGTCCGCGAGGCCGCCGGTTCCGATCTGCAGGAAGTACATCGCGCTGTGGATAGCGACGACGGAGCCGACCGCGGCGATGCCCAGGCCCTGGCTCGTGAGGTACAGCGGGACGGCGATCCAGAACAGCGTGTCGACGAAGTTCTCGACGTGGCCGGCCTGCGCCGCGGCGAACAGCGTCCGGTCGCCGTACGTCGCCCGCTTCAGCACGTCGTTGAACGGGAGGTTCGCGTCGTGGTGGTCGTCGTCGCCCTCCGCCTGCGCGTACTGGACGGTCTCCTTGATGAGGAAGACCGAGACCAGGAACGCGAACACGACGACGATGGCGAGGAAGTAGAACGGCTCGGGGCGGAGGCTCGTCCGGCCGGCGATGAGGCCCGTGACCCAGGCGCCGACCGCGACGCCGCTGTACCCGAAGGCCTCGTCGATGCCGACCGCGAGCCCGCGCTGGTCGGGCCGCGCGAGGTCGATTTTCGCGTTGATCGCCATGCTCCAGGTCAGCGCCTGGTTGATGCCCAGCAGGACGTTCCCGACCGAGATCCACGCCCAGTTCGGCGCGTAGATCAGGATGAGCGGCAGCGGGAGCGCAGTCACCCACCCGAGGACGAGCACGGGCTTGCGGCCGTACTCCTCGCCCCACTTGCCGGCGTAGAGGTTGAGGACCGACTTCACGATGCCGAACGAGACGACGAACGAGCCGATGACGAACAGCGACTCGACGCCGAGCACGTCGCGGCCGAGGACCGGGACGACGGCGCGCTCGGACCCGATCGTCAGCCCGGTCGCGAACACCAGCAGGACGTGCAGCGAGAACTGTCCCTTGTGTTCGAGAATTCCCTGTTTGATGGTACTGGCCGTACTCATGGGTTACTCGGCCGCACAGTTGTTCGGGCCCAGTTCGAGGTCCGCCAGCTGGTCGACGGGGACTGACTCCTGGCCGACGTTCACTCGCTTGACGCGCTGGAAGTTCGGCGGGTGCTCGGGGACGTCCGAGGCGAGCGTCTCGACGAACGCCTCGCGGTCGCGGCCGAGGTCGTCGTTCCGGTCGCGGACGTCGCCGAGCGTCGCCGTCACCGGCGGCTCGGGTGAGCCGGGGTCGTGTGACGGCAGGACGGCGGCGTCGTCTGGGTACTCTTGCAACCGCTGGAGGCTCTCGTAGAGGGTGGCGGCGTTCTGCTCGACGTCCGAGTCCTCGATTCCGGCTTCGACGCCGAGTTCGACGCGCCCGACGCTCTCGTGGAAGAGCGTGTCACCCGTGAGGAGCGCCGCGTCCTCGACGGCGAACGAGACGCTGCCCTCGCTGTGCCCGGGCGTGTGGACGACGTCGACGTCGAGACCGCCGACCGCGACGGTCTGGCCGTCTTCGATGGGCGTCGCGTCTGTTGCGAGCGCGTCCTTCGGGTGGAGGTAGTACGCGACGTCGTTTCGGCCGGCGAGTTCCGACCCGCCGGAGACGTGGTCCGCGTGAGCGTGCGTGTCGAAGACGCCGACCAGGTCGGCGTCGTAGTCGTCGAGGATTGCCTCGTACTCCTCGACGTAGTGGGACGGGTCGAACACGGCGGCCTCGCCGCCGGCGACCAGGACGTGGGAGACACACCCCTTCCCCGGACGGGCGACCTGGACGAGCGTCCCGTCGAGGTCGACCGGAACGGTGGCGTGGCGGTGCACGCGGCTCCAGCCGTTCATGCCGTCCGTGAGCGTCGTGGCGTCGTACCCCATGTCCTGGAGCACCTCTGTCGCCGTCTGCGAGACGACGCCCGCGGCACAGATGGTGACGACCTCGCGGTCATCGGGGACCTCCGAGAGCTCGTCTTTGGCCGCCTCCGGGTCGTTCGTCAGTTTGTCGTAGACGTCGACGTTGACACTGCCCGGGATGTGCCAGTCGTCGTAGTCCGCTTCGTGGCGAATATCGAGAACGAGCGGGGCGCCACCGTCGGTGTGTAACTGTTCGCTGAACTCCGCTGGGCTGAGCTCCGACATCAGTATCTCCCCATACGACCGTACCTCGTATACGAGTACTGCCGGCCATGACCGGCACCGTTAATTGACGCAGGCTATACTGTGTCTGTATGAGTCTCTTCGAAGCCTCCTTCCGGGTCAAACACGAATGCCCGTACCGGGAGATCTCGGAGCGCCACCCGGACCTCACCATCCGCGAGTGGTACCTGAGCGACTGCCAGGTGATCGAGACCACGTCGCCGGAGCCGCCGACCGACGAACTGCTCGCGGAGATCGAACAACTGGGGACCATCCTCCACGAGTCCGTCGACGAGTCCGGACTCCACGTCGTCACGCAGTCCTGTCTCTGTTCGCTGGAGGACTCGATCCTCGAACGGTTCGAATCCCACAACTGCCTCTACCAGCCGCCGACCATCCACCGCCAGGGCTGGGAGCACTACACGGTGATCGCGTTCGACGAGAACGACGTTCGAGCCCTCCTGCAGGACCTGGAGGCCGACCGGGACATCGAAGTGCTCTCCAAGACGTCGATTACGGAGCAACAGGTCCCCCACAGCATGCTGGCGCCGGTCGACCAGTTGTTCGAGGACGTCACTGACCGCCAGCAGGCGGCGCTCCGACTGGCGCTGGAGAGCGGGTACTACGAGCAACCCCGTCAGGCGACGCTACGCGACCTGGCCGAGCAGACCGCCGTCGCTCGCTCCACGTACGAGGAACACCTCCGGAAAGCCGAGAACAAGCTCCTCACGAACGCGGGGCAGTTCCTGCGACTGGTCACGGCGACGTCGTCGGCCGACCCGCTGGACGTCGAGGGGACGCAACGCGCCGAACAGCCCGCCGACTGAACAACGGCTTCGGGGCGGAGTGACGGACTATCCGACAGTAAGCGTCCGACTATCCGAGAGCGAGCACCCGACTACCCGATAGTGAGCGCCCGGTCTGCGTCCTCGACGACGCCGAGGCAGTCCGCCATCGTCGACCGGGGCCTGAGGTCGTCCGGTTCGAGGTCGCGGGAGTCGAGGCACGTCCCGCACGCCAGGAGGCGGCCGCCGTTCTGCGCGTACTTGCGCATCACGCCGTGCGGGTTGAACTTCTCGTGTTCGAGGTCCGGCGCCTCGACGCCGTCCCCGAGGAGGAAGACCTCGACCTCGTGGCCCGCGTCGAGGGCGGTGTTCGCGAGGCGGAAGGCGTTCCAGACACGCTCCGGGTCGTTCGTCTCGAGGATGATGCCGAGTTGCATAATCGGGGGTAGCGGGCGCGACTCCTTCAGCGGGGTTGCCCGTTCTCGAACCGCAGGAAGACACCAAACGGATACGTCGAGCGGCGTCGTAGCGCCGGGGGAAGCAGTACTGCGCGCTCACCGAACGGACAGCGTCGGTCGCTCCGACGTCCGGATCACGCGCTCGGTGGTGCTCCCGAGGTGGACTTCGCTCGTTCGGCCGTGCGCGCCCAGCGTGAGGAGGTCCACGTCGTTCTGGTCGGCGTACTCCAGGACTTTCTGCGACGGCCTGCCGCGGCGGAAATCCGTCTCGACGTCGACGCCTCGCTCCCGGGCCAGCTCCGCGAGTTCCTCCAGGGAGTTGGTCCCGCTCTCCTTGAGCAGGCCGATGATGCTCTTCGGGACGTCCTCGAAGACGTAGGTGTTCGTGTCCAGGACGTAGATGACGTGCAGCGTCGCACCGTACATCTCGGCGATGTCGATGCCCTGTTCGGCGGCGACCGCCGACCCGTCGCTCCCGTCCGTCGCCACGAGGACGTCGTCGTAGATCTCATAGTGGCTCGCCGCGTCGACATCCTCGCCCTCGCGGAAGCGGACCGTCAGCGCGGGTACCTCGACGTTCCGAATCACTCTGAGGGTCGTACTGCCGAGGTTCGGTCCCACGCCGGCACGGCCGTGCGTGCCCATCGCCACGAGGTCGATGTTCTGGTTCTCGACGTAGCCGAGGATCTCCTCGTAGGGCGTTCCGTGACGGAGTTCGCGGTGGACGTCGAGGTCCAACTCCGCGGCCGTTTCGGCGATCTCGGCGGTCGCTCGCCGACCCACCGTCTCGGCTGCGGACCGCAGTTGCTCGCGCGCATCCGCCGCCGGTACGGCCGATTGCTCGCTCTCGTCGATTACTGACAGCGCGTGGACTGTCGCGTCGTAGGTTCGCGCGAGTCCGAGCGCGTGACTGACGGCCTGCTCGGTCTCGGCGCTTCCGTCCGTCGGAATCAGGATGTGGTCGTACATTTGGGCGTCTATTGTCAACTACGTGGCGAGACAGCAAGTAACCACGTGGCACGACGCCCGCGGCCCGTGGCAACGGGCGACGCGTTTCCAGCAGTGATCGCCGTGCATTGTCCGGTACAGAGCGCGGACGCGCGCGCTGCCAGCCGCCAATTGGCCCCAATCCGACGGGAATCGGTCGGGCGTCCCTCGTGGCGGTGTTCGGCTCTCAATCGTCGGTCCCTGCTTCGTCGGGAGACGGACTGTCACCGACGGTGTCGCCGTCGCCGGTGCCCTCAGCGGGCGTCTCGTTCACCCGCTGTGTCAGGTCCATCCCCCGCCACTTCCCGAGTTCGAACCAGCCGGCAGCGACGACGGCGGCGACGATTCCCGAAACCGCGAACGCGAACCAGATCCCCGTGGGCGTTCGGCTACCGAAAAACCAGACGTCGACGGGGACGATCCCCTGGGAGGCGACGTAGGCGATGGGGAGGCGGATGAACCCGAACAGCAGGACCGCGATGGCGGCGGCGGTCAGCGTCTTGCCGGCGCCCCGGAAGCCGCCGCTGTACGCCCGCAGTACGCCGACGAAGCCGAACGTGGGGGCGATCCACCGGAGGAAGCTCGCGCCCTCGGCGACGACTGCCGGCGAGTCGTCGAACAGTCGGATGACGTCCGGCGCGAACGCGAACGTGAGGACGCCGAGCACCGACAGCACGAGGAACGACGCCTTCGCCGCGAACCGGTTGGTCGCGACGACGCGGTCCGCTCGGCCCGCGCCGATGTTCTGGCCCGTCATCGTTTCCACCCCGCGGTCGATGGCGATGGCGGGCATGAAGACCATCGAGAAGACGCGGATGCCGACGCCGAACGCGGCGACGACCGGGGTCGCGAACAGCGTGACGATGACCAGGACGGCGTTGACGGAGATCGCTCTGCCGGTGTTCTCGAGCGACGCCGGGACGCCGATCCGCAGGAGCTTCCGGCTGTACCCGAGGTCCGGCACCATCTGGCCGGGGTGAATCTGGATGCCGTGCGAGCCGCGGAGCATGATCCAGACGCCGACGACCATCGCAGAGCCGCGAGCGAAGACGGTCGCGATGGCCGCGCCCTCGACGCCCAGTTCCGGAATCGGGCCCGCACCGAAAATCAACAGCGGGTCGAGGGCGACGTTGAGCACGACGGTCCCGAACATGACGAGCATCGGCGTGACGGTGTCGCCGGCCCCCCGCATCAGCGCGATGAAGACTGTGAACCCGAAGAGGAACGGCAGTCCGAGGCTGATGACTTCCATGTAGTCGGTCGCGAGTGTCAACACGGTCGGTTCCGCTCCGAAGACCTGGAGCAGTTCCGCGACGAAGCTGAACCCGATTGCGCCGAGCGCCACGCCGGCCAGCAGCGTGAAACTGACCGTCTGGGAGGCGGCGTACTCCGCTTGCGCGGATTGGTCCGCGCCGGTGTGCTGGGCGACGAGCACGCTGCCCGCGACGGTGAGGCCGAGACCGAGGGAGATGAACAGATACACGAGCGGGAAACCGAGGCTGATCGCGGCGAGCGCCTCCGTGCTGTATCGGCCGAGCCAGAACGTGTCCGCGAGGTTGTAGCCGACCTGCAGGAGGTTCGTGATGACGATCGGGAAGGACAGATAGAACAGCGACTTCGGAATCGAACCGTCGGTCAGGTCCAGTTCGGATTGGCTCTTGAACAACCCCCGAACGCGGTCGCTACGGCTCACCGGAGTCCTCCCAGACGCCGATTGCATCGACTCCCGCCCGCAGTTTCCCGAGTCTGGCGAGGAGTGGTGCCCGTACTAGTAGCACTGACCAACAGGTACGAGCCTCAAACGCATAAATCGTGTGAAACGGGTGATATGCGGAGAGCAATCGAACGCCCAGTGAACGGCCCGCGGAGTTCGACAGCGCAGATGGTCGCATCCAGTCTGGTGGCATCCGACGTGCCGTCGGTCACTCACCGGGAGCGGCCGGTGACTCGCCCGTCAGGTCCGTCACCGCCAGCTCTCCCGAGAGCAACTGCGCGGACGGGGGAGCGAGTGTGATGTCCTGCTCGTCGAATTGCCGTTTCACTACGCGGCGGAAGTCCGAGCGAAGGAGCCGGACGTCCCGGTTTGCCGGGTTTTCGACCCAGAATTCGGCCTGTAGTGTGATGGCGTTCTCCCCGAGTTCGAGGATGCGTGCGTTCGGCGCCGGGTCCGCCAGAACCGACTCGTTGTCGGCGGCAATCAGTTGCAGTTCCATCAGGGCCCGCTCGACGTCCTCGTAGTAGGCGACGTACGCCTGTTCCGTAATGCGGTACGTGTCCCGACCGTACGGCCGGGTGATCGCGTTTGCCGTGAGTTCAGTGTTCGGGACGGAGATGGTTTCGTTGTCGGGGGTCCGGACGCGGGTGACCCGGAAATCCACTGCTTCGATTGTCCCCTCGCCGCCCGGCCACTCAATCCAGTCGCCGACGTTGAAGTCCGGGTCGGCGACGAGGAACAGCCCGCTGATGAGCGACCCGAACACCTGCTGGCCGGCAATACCGAGGGCGAACGTGATGGCTGCGATGATGACTGCCGACTCGGAGAGCACGCGTCCGTAGCCAGCGGTGATGATGCCCGTCAGGGTCGCGAACCCGATCACGAGGACTCGAAGATACGTCGTCGTTGCCGTCTCGATTGTTGGGTTGTGGCGATTTCGCGATCTGACGACCCGGGTGACCGAGGGGACCAGAACGACGTGGCCGACGACGTAGACGACCGCGAACCCCACCGTGAACCAGAACAGTTCCGAGAGCACCTGGGTGTACCCCGCCAGAAGGTCAGTCAACCAATCTGGTGGCGAAACCGCGATGATCATGCCCCGAGAAAGGAGACGTACTGTTAAAACCCCAATGTGAACGGCAGTGGTCTCGACGCCGTGCTCACTGTGCCCGCGTTGCCACCCTGGGTAGACCGCCACCAGTCGCGCTCCGCACGCGGCGGACGGATTCGGACGACTTCGGAGCTGTTTCGACCGGCTCTCTTGCGGGAGCGCTAGAACGGGTCGCCACCGGTACCACCCGGCGAATACGTCGCTACGGACAGGCTACGCCGTGAGCAGTTGGGCAAGCAATCCGACTGCCCAAAGGAGGAGACCTGCAATGAGGAGATACGTTGTCGGCCCGTACGCACTGACAATGGGGTTCCGTTCGTACCGGACGAATCCGAACAGTCCGGTCAGTAACAGAAGAACCCCACCAATCACCTGAAATACTGCACCAGCGGTTAGCTGTGGTTCTCCGGCAAGTCCGACCTGCGCTAACAGCAAGACGCTGACCAAGAAGAAACAGAAAGCGACGGCTCTGGAGGGATGCATGTGCACAGGACTAACCGGGACACATAATAGTTCTAATGGTTTCGGCGGTGAATTTGTGCCTTCACCGGACGGTGACGCACTCTATCGTGGCTGAACGCAGCAAAAGGGAGGGACACGAAGACCTTCCTTCGTTTCACAGTGCGTCGGCGTCGACGGGACGAGAAGCGGCGTCCGTCACGCCGCGACGCGAAGTGAGAACTGTGCGCCCGCGACATTAGTGGGCAACAATCCACTAGTAAACTCAGTGAAAGTGGAATACCGTATGCAGCATCAAAACGCGCTCGTCGATTAGTTCCCAGGCAGTGTCAAAGAACCTATCACCGTCCCGTACACTGGGCTCGTAGATTGCTAAGTACAGACGAGTGACCGAAGGTGCGAGCAAACTCCCTCAGGGAGGCTGGGCCCGACCTCCACACTTCTATTCCCATACACGAAATGTTAAATCTCTCTTTGTTACCTAGTCATATATGAGTGAATTGGATTGGGACGAGGAGTTTATTAGGGACAAAGAAGAGGACGAAGAGATTGAGCGAGCGATCGTCTATCTGGTCAATTCCTTTCAGGAGTCTGGCGGCAACCCGAAGCCAGTCATCCTCCACAGCATTCGGGTCGGAATGGAACTGTACGATCGAGGGTACGAAGAACGCGTCGTTGTCACTAGCATTCTACACGATTTGATAGAGGACACGGCCGTCAAGAAAGAGGACATCGCGTCGGAGTTCGGGGAGGAAGTCTCTGACATCGTGGAGGCTACCAGTTTCGATAGCGAAATAGAGGACTATACTGAGCGATACAAGGATACGTTGAACCGCTGCTTCGAAATCGGGAGAGAACCGGTGCTCATCAAGGCTGCAGATACTCTCGACAACAGTAACTACTATCACAAGGGCGACTCGGAGGAACTACGACGGAATGTAATAGAGAAGATGGAATTCTTCATCGAGAACTCCGAACCGTACATCGGAGACGAACTAATCTATCGGGATCTAAAAGAGCAATATGACCTCGTGAGAGACCGAGTCGACGTGGAGACGGACTAGTACGGCGCCGTTGGATTGTTCGCCGAAGTCGGACAGCTTAGCTAACCCAGTGGTGTTTTGCCGCCGTCTACTGATGTATTCGACGTGGATCATGGAGAGGAGAGCGGTGATCAGTTCGCAACCTCACTTACCGGCTGTTTCACTCGAAATCCGCTGGTGAGAACCTTCCTTGATATGGTGAGTCGCTTCGGTAAGTACAGACGAACAATTAAACGGAGTACGCTGTGAAAGTGTATAATGGGAATTAACGCGTGGTTGGAGGGGCAGTCCCTTCTTGGACAAGCACTGATTGGCGCGGTCGTCGTTGCTATTGTAACCTTCGCGTTGAACTATTCATCGGGGCCGGTTGCGGCGGGAGGCACAGCGGCTATTTCCGGGGTTGTCATCGGCGGCGCGTACTATGTTGGACTACGAGTGTTCAGTGAGTGATTAGCCGAACTCGTTGTAGAGAATCCCTCGGAGGTCGTAGAGGTTCGCAACGACTGCGCAGACGACTATCAGGAGGCCGGCGGCGAAGAAGGCGACTAATCCTACAGTACTCTCGAAGAGTCGCTCGGGCATGAGGAAGCCGAGCGCAATCACTCCCATACAGAGGAGAGCGACACCAACAACGAGGGCTGCGCCAAACCCTCGGAGAGACGGGCGAGTCAACATACCCTATTACACCCCCGTAATAGGTGAAAACTGTATGGTAAAATCGGGGAGTGTGCTAGCGGTGCTCCACAATCGTTATGCGAGGTAGTGAGGAAAGCTTGCCCAAGTAGAGATGTCCCACATCTTCTACCGCCGGAAACGGACGTCTCTTGATGTCACAGAGGTACTTCGTCAATGGATTCGCCGTGAGGCCGAAAAAGAGGGGTATCCCAATACTGACCCATCTGGCTGGGATAACGAGCGACTTGTCTCTGAGCTCAGAACGACGTACGATGAGCCGGTCCAGTATGCGACATTCAGAGCGCCTGAGTGGACGACACTCGTCGTGAGCGGTTTCGAACTCGGAAAGTTTGACCCATACCCCAGTATCGGATGTAATTGGCTGACTGGTGGCAAGACGCTCGCTGGTGCCATTGAGAGACTGCAAGCTAGAGCGTTAGACGAAGACTTCCCAGACTTTGTTGCAAAGATCTCGTCCTTGCGTCATCAGTATCCCGACCACGCGTTCGGTGCGGTCGTCGTTCGACAGTACGATGAATTCTGGCCGCCGGTGGTGCTCGACGGGAATCATCGGGCTTGGGCAGCGATTCTGGCGGCGAGAGATGGCTTGGGCGTGGAATTAGAAGTTCACGTCGGCCATGAATCCCCGCTGAACGACCTTCCATTTGAACAGGACAACACGACATAGCATCGGGCAACGGAGCATCTGCACCACCTATTAGCAATGGTCACGATACATTCGCATACCGACTGAGCGGCTATTACACTCTGTACTCTGGTGAAGAGAAAGCGCCCCCGCCATCGAAAATACGGCCGATTCCGCGCGCTACGGCCTTTACTATATCAGTACGAAAGAAGATCTCATTTCAGGCCTGCCAACCCCGATTAGTTCCTGAGTTTGGCGAGAAAAAGAGTTCACCGCGGAAGAATCGATCTCAACGATAGACCGTACCTGAAATAATCTATATTATTTTATAAGTTACTAATATCGTACGCAAAATGTACGCCCGCGACACTACCGGGCGACAATCTACTAGTAGACTCGCTGGGACTAAAATCCGGTATCGGTGGCGGTGAAATAGCCGATAAACCGAACTGCACTGCTATCGCCTGTTGTCGGAAAGATGTGAATGGACACTACCCCTGATAACCGCCACTCCGGTTTGAATATTTGAACATGGGAAAATTATTTGCGCCACGCGGTGCAAGAGCTCGTACGATGGCTGACTCGAATTCGGAGTCGTGGACGGAGAATATGAGCGGCCGTGAGCGTGTCCGGCACGTCGTGGAACTGCTAGACGAGCCAACGCCGGTGCAGGAGATAGCGGACCGGGCAGACGTCTCGCGCACGACAGCCGACGACGAACTCCAGCGACTGCAGAGTGACGACTGGGTCACGGAAACGACCGTCGACGGGACGAAGGCCTATGACCTGAATCCAGTCCGGATGCTCTTCGACGAAGTGACGGACTTGATCGAGGCTCACTCGCGTGACGAATTGGAGAGCCAGCTCACAGAACTAAAGGAGGAACAGGAAGAGTTGGCGACGGAGTACGGCGTCAGTTCACTCGATGAGTTCCGGGAACAACTCGCTGACGAGGAGTTCTCGGCTGAGGAGCTTCGTGAGCGTCGGAACGTTATCGCCACGTGGGAGGCGATAAACACGGAGCTCGGGCTCGTGAAACACGCGCTCCATCTCTATGATGATGTTATCGGCCTCTCTTCACCGCGGACTGACTCTCCGTCGACACTCGCCTGATGGTTGTCTTCCTCGCTAACCGGGCGAACTTGCAGGACAGGCGGCTCCACGACCGCATCCAGAATCGACTCAACGGCACATTCAATACTGTTCAACAACGGCGTTCTGAACCCCGCGAAGCGGGCTCGTACCGGGTCGTCGCCGACGTGAACCCGCGACAGTTCTTGGCCGACGACGAATATCCGGTGACCGCTGCGCGGATCGAGATCGGCTTCCAACTGCAGACTGGTGAGCCACACGAGTACTACTGGTTCAATTGGATCGAGCCAGACCGAAGCCTGCTAGTCGGCTGGCATCAAGACGACACGCACGACGACCTCGGACCAGTTCATCTGCAGGTGAACGACGGCGCGACACCAGTCGCGCACGAACCTGCAGACTTCATCGATTCACATCCGCTGGATGTCGTTGAGCGCAGACTCAACTCGCTTCGAGACATCGTTCTCGCTGTGAACTGGGAGCAGGGACGACCCGTCGGACTCGATTCCGCTGGAAAATGAAACAACCGATAATTGGGTCTGCGACCCGGCCAGAGCAGGGTTTGTTTTAGACGATCTCTTCAAGGACTGACTCACCGCTGCCATCCTGTGACTCCCATTCCCACTCGTCTTCGATACGAACGCGACCGTCGTCAAGCAGTTCGACGGTGCCCACGGAGTGGCCACTCGCCGTTTCATTATCCGTGTTGATCTGCGAATAGCGGATGTCCCATTCATTGCCGTCAAACGTTCCGACGAGATGGCCATCGACGATACGTCCGCCTGTATAGTGTGCGTAAATCCGCTTGCCCTCCTGTTCAAACTCGAAGCGAGTATCTCCACTCACTTCCCCAGCATCGGTGTTTGCAACGCCAACAAGTGTCCGACCATCGAGTGAGATATCTTCGGTCATATACTGTTGTGCTATCTATGAGGTCAAAAAACCCAGAACTGAGTTGCTGACTATACCCTCTGTACTTAGCGACACGTGAGTACATCTGGGGTCTATTTCAGGGACTTCTCGACACATGAGAGATTAGAAAGCAGTCGCTTCGGGTAATTTTGAGGTGTACGCCCACGACACTACCGGGCGATAATCTACTAGTAGCCCCACTGGAAGTGTCGGGGTCTAGCATCCGGCGACCGAGTGGTCCGAAGGACCCGGAAGGTCGCCGGTTCACTCGCCGAAGGCGAGGCCAAGGAGGGTGCGAAGCACCCGACGCAGGCTTTTGGCCGAGCTTTTGCAAGCGAGCGGAGCGAGCGCTACAAAAGGTCGAAATGTACGCCCGCGACACTAACGACCGACCTCATCCGTGGGCGGTGTGCCCCGTTGGCCGGGAAACCCTCGTGGCGGGCGGGAGAGGTCGTCGACCTCTCCAAATGCCGAGCCGGCGTCAGCCGACTCGTCGCGTGGCGGTGTGCGGTCGCCAGTCGGGGACTGTCGTCCCGGATGTCGCACGCCGGGGTTCTCCGAGCCGTCATCGAGTCCGCGTGGACGTACTCTGTCGGGGACAAACGGCGCGCAGACTGTGGTACGCGGCCACGCAGAAAGAGGGTTACGCCTCGACGGAGTCGGTGAGCGCGAACACGCGTTCTTTGCTCTCGCAGAGCCCACAGACGCACTCCGCGAGGCCCGCGTCCACCAGTTCCGCGAGCGCGTCCTCCGCGTCGGCCTCCGAGAGGCGTGCCTCCGCGGCTACTTCGGACGGGGAGAGCGGACCGCAGTTGTCGAGCACGACGCGCGCGAGTTTCGCCGCGCACGACAGCGCTTCGGACTCACTCATCGTTGAATCCTACTCTACAGGCGTCAAAAACCCTTGGTAAACCGGCGAGTAGGGCTGTCGTCGCACAACGCTTACCTCGCGCGGCGCCCACCTCCGAGTCGATGACCGACATCGTCGTTCTGCGCGGCGGGACGCACGGCCTGCCGATGGAAGAGTACGCCGCGGAGCTCCGCGACCGACTACCCGACGACGAGGTCGCGCTCGCGCGAACGCCCGCCGAGGAGCGCGAGTACGTCAGCGACGCCCGGGTCGTGACGGGCGGCAGCATCGACGAAGACCTGCTCGCCGAGGCCGAGGACCTCGAGCTGTTCGCGTGTGCGTACGCCGGATACGGCCACCTGCCGCTCGAGGAGTTCCGGGACCGCGGCATCGCTGTGACGAACGCCGCTGGCATCCACGCGCCCAGCATCGCCGAACAGGTACTGGGGTTCCTCTTGACGTTCTCGCGGCGCCTCCACGAGGGCTGGCGGCGCAAGCAGAACCGCGAGTGGCGCCACTTTCAGGCGTTCGAACTGCAGGGTTCGACCGTGACAGTCGTCGGCCTTGGCGCCATCGGGCACGCCGTCGTCGAGCGGCTCGAGGGGTTCGGCGTCGACACCATCGGTGTCCGGTACACGCCCGAGAAGGGCGGACCGACCGACGAAGTCGTGGGGTTCGACGACGAGGCCGTCCACGACGCGTTCGCTCGCACCGACTACCTGGTGCTCGCGACGCCGCTGACGGACACCACGCGCGGCCTCGTCGACAGCGAGGCGCTGGCGACCCTCCCGCCGGAGAGCGTGCTCGTGAACGTCGCGCGCGGCGGCGTCGTCGACACGGACGCGCTCGTCGGCGCGCTCCGCCGGGAGTCGATTCGGGGGGCCGCCCTGGACGTCACGGACCCCGAACCGCTCCCCGAGGACCACGCGCTCTGGAACCTGGAGAACGTCCTCATCACGCCGCACAACGCCGGCCACACGCCGAAACACTGGGGACGACTCGCGGACATCGTCGCCGGGAACGTATCGCGGCTGGACACCGACGAGGCCCTGGAGAACCGCGTCGACTGAGTTAATCCGCGTCGACTGAATCAGTCCGCGTCGCGGAGTCGGCCCGCCGCGTCGAGTTCGGCAGCCAGCGACGCGTAGACGTCTGCACAGCTCGCCGCGGGGGAGCGGTCCGGCGAGACCGCACCGAGCGTCGCCCAGTCGCCGACGAGGACGAGGCGCTTTCGCGCGCGGAGTGAGCGCGACGTTCAGCCGCCGCGGCCCCTCGTCGGGGAACTCGAGGAATCCGCTGCGCCCGGCGTCGTTGCTCCGGACGAACGACACGACGACGGCCTCGCGCTCCCCGCCCTGGAACGAATCCACGGTGTCGACGGTGACGCGGCCCACGTCTTCGACGTCGGTGTCCGCGAGCCGGGACCGAATACGCTGGACCTGCGCGCTGTACGCCGCGATGACGCCGACGTCGGCGGGGTCGACGCCCGCGCCCGCAAGCCGCCGCACCTCGTCGACCACCACGTCGACCTCCCGAGGGTTGTAGAACGAGTTCCGGCCGTGGTCGAACTGTTCGCCGCCCGCGACGTCGATTCCGACGAGCGGGCCGAGGTCGGGAATCTGCCAGTCGCGGTTCCGTGCGGCCGTCTCCAGGCGACCGTCGTAGAATGCCTCGTTCGGGAAGGCGACGATGGCCTCGTGCATCCGGTACTGGCGGCGCAGGAGGACGGAGACGTCCTCGCCGTACGTGTCGAGGAGGTGTTCGAACAGCGACGCGTGCGGGGCTTCGTCGCTGTCGCCCTCGTTTGCGGCGTACGGCGGGAGCTGTCGGTGGTCGCCCGAGAGCACGAGCTTCTCGGCGCAGTCGACGACGATGGCCGTGGCGGGGCGACTCGCCTGCGTCGCCTCGTCGACGACGGCGACGTCGAAGTGGTCGGTGTCGAACTGGGCGGCGCCGCTGGTCGTCGCGGCCACGACGTCCGCCTCGGCGACGGACGCAGTGGCGTACTCGCGCTGGACGACCGGGTTCTTCGAGTTGTGGCCGACGCGAGCGATGGAGAGGTCGCCGTCGGTCGCGGCGGCGTGCAGGGACCCCGTGTCCGGTTCGTCGAGCGTGCTGTCGCCGACGAGGAGGTTGTCGACGGCCTGATTCGAGTGCGCCGTCACGAGCACGGAGTCGCCGTGCCAGGCAGTGTGCAGCACGTACGCGGTGAGCGTCCGCGTCTTTCCGGTGCCGGGCGGGCCGTGGATGCAGAGGAAGTCCTCGGCGTCGTCGGCCCACTTCAGCGCTCGCTGCTGGTACTCGTTCAGCGAGAGGTCGACGCTCGGGACGGATAGCTTGTCTGCGGCGAAGCGTACAGGCCGTGCGCCCGTCAGGAGCGCACGCTTGTCGTCGTGGTCGGCGACGTGCTCGATAGCGTCCGCGCGGCGGTCGAACGGCACCGGGTTGAGGAGGTGGGTGAACCAGAACTCCCGGTCGTCGTCAGTGAGCAGCGACTCGACGCGCGACGGCGGCAGGTCACACGACACGTCCGCTTTCACGGTGAGCGTCGGTCCTTGCACGCGGGTCGTACGCACCGTCAGGGGGAACGCTGCGGCGTCGTCGCGGACGTCCACGAGAAAGACGCTGTCAGGGTACACGTCCGCGTCGGCGACGAGGTCAGCGGCTTCGCCGTCGCCCCCGCGGAAGCCGTCATCGCCGTCATCGACAGGTAGCTGGAACTGGAACCGCCCGACTTCGGCGGGGCGACTGACGCGGCCGAGGGGCACGAGTGGGCCGGTAGCGACGCCGCGGCGCGCGAGGTCTGCGACGTCGCTGGCCCGGTGCTTGGCGCGGTTCGCGGCGAGTTCGGCGTCGCGCTCGGCGTCCACGAAGTCGTGTAGCGCCTCGAAGAACGCCTCGCGCTCGTCGGGCGAGAGCGGGTTCTCGGCCTCGACCTCGGTTCGGGGGAGTTCGAACGCCGCGAGCGGGTCGACGGACGCCGGCGTCGAATCGGGGTGCCAGCAGCGGAGTCGGTCGCCGAGCGTCGTCGCGGCGGCGTCGGCGACGTGCACGAACCGGACGTTGCCGTCGATGCCGAACGCGGTGTCGAACCAGCCGAGTTGGCCGGCTTCAGGTCGCCAGAGCACGTACTCGTCGGTGACCGCCGGCCGGTCGGGTTCGTGCAGCGGCACAGCGTAGCCGTCCTGCTCCGGCGGCGTCTCCCGGACCGTTCGTGCGGCGCGGTCGAGCGCAGCGCGGAGGGCGTCTGGCCCCACGGCGCTCCCGAACCGGGTGTGTTCCCCGGGTTCGTTCGGCGAGCGGAACAGCGTCGCGTCCCGGACGTTCCACGCCTCCGATAGGTCCTGGACTGCGTCGTCACTCACGACGCCACCTCCCGGCGAGACGGCCGTCGGTCGCCAGTCTCGGTGAGTTTGAACACAGTGGCTGGGGGACCATCGTCGAATGGACGTCACGGCAGAAGCACGGCAGGGGTTTAGCCCGCTCGATTCGTCGCTACAGCCAGCCGTCGCGGGCGAGCAGTTCGCCGTTCAAGAGGCTCGCGCCCGCCGCGCCGCGGATGGTGTTGTGCGCGAGGCAGTTGTACTGGATGCCCGTGTCCGTCTCCTGGATGCCGCCAGCCGCCACGGCCATCCCGTCCCCGAGCATGCGGTCGAGGCGCGGCTGCGGACGGTCGGGCTCCTCGAACACTTCCACCAGCGGGTCCGGTGCGCTCGGGAGGTCCAGGGTGGGTGCGTCTTCGAAGGCGCCGGCGACGTCCTCGGGCGTGACGTCCTCGCTGGTCTCCACGAACACGTTCTCCAGGTGACCGTCCAGCGTCGGCACGCGGTTGCAGGACGCCGAGACGGTGGCGTCGAGCCAGGAGACGCCGTCGCCGGTGAACTCGCCGAGGAGTTTGCGGGACTCCGTCTCCATCTTCGCTTCCTCGCCGCCGATGTGCGGGACGACGTTGTCCAGGATCTCCATCGACGTCACGCCCGAGTACCCCGCGCCTGAGACCGCCTGCAGCGTGGAGACGTGCACGCGTTCCAGGCCGAACTGCGTGAGCGCGGTGAGCGTCGGCACCATCGTGATGGTCGAACAGTTCGGGTTCTTCACGAGCGCGCCGTCCCACCCGCGCTCCTCGCGCTGCACGTCGATGAGTTCGAGGTGGTCCGCGTTCACCTCGGGGATCACGAGCGGCACGTCGTCCGCCACGCGCGCGTTGCTCGAATTCGAGGACACGACGAACCCCGCCTCGCAGAGCGCCGGTTCGACGCGTTCGCCGACGTCCGACGGCAGCGCCGAGAACAGGAGGTCAGTGTCGTCCGGAATCGCGTCGGGGTCGGTGTCTCGCACGGTGATGTCCGCGACGTCGTCGGGAATCGGCGTGTCGAGTCGCCACTTCGCCGCGTCGCGGTACCTCTCGCCCGCGCTCGCGGGGCTCGCCGTGAGTACTGACAGGTCGAAGTCCGGGTGGCCGTCGAGTAACTGGATGAACCGCTGGCCGACAGCGCCAGTGGCTCCGAGTACGCCTACAGAGGTCATACCCTCCTCTCGGGACGCGGCAGTGAAACCCCTTCGGGTGGTGGAAAAATCAGCGCTCTCCCCTGACGCAGTACTGGACGGCGCTCACTCGCGCTTGTGCGTGATGTAGCCCGCGATGCGGTTCCGGACTTCCTTCGATTCGACGTTCGTCAGCTCGGTGACGGCGTCCTTGTTGTGCTCGAAGTCTTCGCGGCTGAAGGCGTCCGGGTACCGCTCCATGAGGATGTTCCCGGTCTTCTTGACGTAGTCGGGCTTGATGGCCATACCGATTCGTTCAGTCGCCTCGCGTTAAAAGGATTCGTTTCGAGAGTCGCGCTCGTCGCCGCTACACTGGTACGTTGCCCCTACGTACCCGGTTCTCGAACGTCCGGCCAGCCAGTAGACCAACCGGTACCGGGCGGGACAGAGCGAACGTAGAACGGTCGCGATGATCCGAAAACGAACGGCGCGCGTCTCTCGGGCGTTCGAGGCGACGGAATCGTCGTTGGAAATCCCGGAACGCTACTCGTGTTCGAACGCGCCCGCGACGAGCAGCGGGAACACGAGCGTCGCTTCGGCTTCGATCTGGGTGTAGTTGGTCTCCTCCTCGGACTTGATCTTCCCCCAGGAGACGGCCTCCTCGGGCGGGGCGCCCGACAGCGACCCGTCGCCCTCCATGCCCGTGGAGATGTAGACCGCGTAGTCCGCGCCGCCGCGGAAGAGGTTCGTCATGATGGCGTGGTGTTTCGGCACGCCCGCGCCGACGGAGATGAGCCCCGTCGTATCCGACAGCAGGCCTTCCTCGATGAGGGAGTCGTAGTCCTCGACGATCTCGATGCCGACGTCCGGGCCGGCGCCCTGCCGGTAGTAGTAGAGGAAATTCCCGATTTCGGCGTCCGTGAGCGCGGGGCAGTACACCGGGATGTCGTTGTCGGCGGCGTTCTTCAGGATGGAGTCCTCGTCGTCCAGCGTCGCCCCGAGTTCCGTCGCGAACTCCGTGGGCGTCCGGATCTGGTCCTCGGCGAAGAAGTCGTCGAAGAAGTCGTAGAGGTACTCTTCCAGCCAGACGTAGCGGTCCGACGGCACGAAGATGTTGCCGAGGCGGTTGATGCCCTCCTCGCGGAGTTTGGCCTCGTCGGCGTCCCACTCTCCCATCTTGAACGGCTTCGCGGTCTTGATGACGTCCTCGGTGAGGGACCCGGAGGTCGTGATGACGACGTCGACGTAGTTCTCCCGGACGAGGTGCGCGACGACTTCGCGCAGCCCCGAGGAGACGATGTTCGACGTGAGCGTGAGGTAGATGGTGGCGTCGTCCTCGCGCATCTGTCGCGTGATGTCGACGGCCTCCGCGAGGTGCGTCGCCTGGAACCCCGTCGTCCCGTACGCCTCGAGCATCTCGAAGAAGTCGAACTCGCCGCTGAAGTCGTAGCCGCGGACGTCCGCGGTGTCCAGCTCCTCGTCGGACCCCGGGAGGACGTTCTCGCGCGTGTCGTCGTCGGTCATGCACCGGCGTAGTGGACGCGGCGATTTGAACGTCCCGACATCCGTTCGCACCGGCCCGACGCAGTTAGCGGTCTACTCGCCGTCCGCGTGCGCCACGTACAGGTCGTCCTCGCCCTGCGTCCACTCGAGGTTGTAGTGACTGTCCGACTCCTCCTCGGTGCTGGCGACGTACGGGTCGCCGCCGTCGTGCGTGTACGTCCAGGAGACCGTTTCGCCGGCGGGTATCTCGCGGTTGAATCCGGCGACCGGACTGTGCGCGCCGACGATGAGGATGCCGTTCAGGCCGGCGACGAACCGCGTGTCGACGTCGCCCTCGTTCGTCACGCTGAACGCGAGGCGCGCGGCGTCCTCGGGCTGGTCGTCCGCCAGCCCCCAGTCGACGGTCAGCGGCGGCTCCGACTGCGACAACCGCTGGCGGGCGGCGTCGCCGACCGGCCACTCCTCGCTCCCGACGC
>NZ_WUUU01000043.1 GCF_009831555.1 Halobacterium bonnevillei
CGCCCGCGCCTCGCCGCGCGCGTCGTCCTCGCTGTCGCGGGCGTCGTCTCTCTCGCGTCACCGACCGCGCCCCCAGCGGGCACGGGGAGTCGCTCCGCGCCGGGTTCCGCGCGCTCACTGACCGACCGGCCCTGGGCGTGCCGTTCGCGTTCGGGTTCATCGACCGGTTCACCGCCGGCTTCTTCGCGCTCGTCGGGACCCTGTACTTCCGGCAGGTGTACGGCCTCTCCGCCGGCGAGGTCGGACTCACCCTTGGACTGTTCTTCGCGCCGTTCGCGCTCCTCCAGTATCCCTTCGGCCGGCTCTCGGACCGCATCGGCCGGACCATTCCCATCGCCGCCGGTTCGGCCACCTACGGCCTCGCCGTGCTCGGCGTCGGCCTCGCGCCCGCGCTGTGGGTCGCCCAGGGCGGCATGGTCGTCGTCGGCGTGCTCGGCGCGCTCATGGCGCCCGCGACGATGGCGCTCGTCACCGACATCGCCGGCGAGAGCGAACGCGGCGTCAGCATGGCGGGCTTCAACGTCGCCGGCTCACTGGGCTTCCTCGCGGCATCGTCGGCGGCGGCTGGTCGCCGAACAGTACGACTTCACCACCGCGTTCGTGCTCGCGGGCGGCGCCGAGTTCCTGCTCGCGGCGCTCGCGCTGCCCGCGTTACTGCGACTCGACCCGAGAACGTAGCGCCGCCGCGGCGTCCCGCAGTTGCTCGCGGACGTCGGCTCGCAGCCCCCACTGCTTACGACCCGGGGGTTCGTACCCCGCCACATGGCCGACGCGGACGTGCTCGAAGACGCGCCCGAGGACAACCCGTACATCCGCGACCCCGACACGGACTTTCCGCCGGTCGAGGACGTCAGCGAGTCCGAAGCACGCGAGCACGTCGAGTTGCTCCGGGAGGCGATCCGGTACCACGACTTCCGCTACTACGTCGAGAACGACCCCGTCATCTCCGACTACGCCTACGACCAGCTGTTCGAGCGCCTCCGGACACTCGAGGACGCGTTCGACCTCCAGACCGCCGACAGCCCCACGCAGCGCGTCGGCGGCGAACCCGTCGACGAACTCGGAGCCGTCGACCACGTCGCGCCCATGCTCTCCATCGACTCCAGCGGCGAGGAAGCCGGCGTCCGGGAGTTCGCGGACCGCGTGGCGCGCGAAGTCGGCGACGTCGAGTTCGTCTGCGAACCCAAGTTCGACGGCCTCTCCGTCGAAATCGTCTACGAGGACGGCCGGTACGTCCGCGCCGCCACCCGCGGGGACGGCGAAACCGGCGAGGACGTCACTGAGAACGTCCGTACTATCGAGAGCGTCCCGCTGCGACTCCGCGGCGACCCGCCGGCGTTCCTGGTCGTCCGCGGCGAAGTCTACATCCCCAGGGATGCGTTCCAGGCGTACAACGCCGAGCGCGTCGAACGCGGCGACGACCCGTTCGCAAATCCCCGGAACGCGGCCGCCGGCACGCTCCGACAGCTCGACCCGAGCGTCACGGCCGAGCGTCCACTGGACTGCTTCTTCTACGACGTTCTCGCCGCCGGCGAGTCCCGGGACGCCATCGACCCGGACGCCTCCAGGGGCGGCCTCGACGCCGGCCTCGACACGCACTGGGCGGAACACCGCGCGCTCCCCGACTGGGGGCTGAAGGTCAACGAGCGCACGGACCTCGTCGACGGCATCGACGAGGCCGTCGCGTTCCGCCACGACCTCGGCGAGCAGCGCGAGGACCTGGACTACGAGATCGACGGCGTGGTCGTGAAGGTCAACGACCGCGAGGCCTGCGTCGAACTCGGCACCACGTCCCGGCACTACCGGTGGGCGTTCGCGTACAAGTTCCCGCCGCGCGCGGAAGTGACGACAGTCACCGACGTCGTGGTACAGGTGGGCCGGACGGGCCGGCTCACGCCGGTCGCGCTCCTGGAACCGGTGGCGGTCGGCGGCGTCACCGTCTCCCGCGCGAGCCTCCACAACCCCGCGGAAATTGCGGAGATGGGCGTCGACGTCGGCGACGAGGTGCGCGTCGAGCGCGCGGGCGACGTCATCCCGTACGTGGACGAGGTCGTGACATCCCACACTACAGGGCAGTACGAGATGCCCGACGAGTGTCCGCGGTGCGGCAGCGACGTGGAGTACGACGGCCCAATCGCGTACTGCACGGGCGGCCTGGCGTGCCCCGCCCAGCTGGTGCGCGCGGTCGAGTACTTCGCGGACGTCCTGGACGTGGAGGGCATCGGCGAGGAGGCCGCCGCTCAGTTCGTCGAGGAAGGGGTGGTCGAACAGGACGTCGCCGACCTCTACGACCTCGACGTCGAGGACATCACCGCCCTCGAAGGCTGGGGGGAGACGAGCGCGCGCAACATCCTGGCGGAACTCGACGACGCCCGCCACCCGCCGCTGAGCGAGTTCCTCGCCGCCATCGGCATCCCCGAAGTCGGACCGACGGTCGCCCGCGACGTCGCCGAGGAGTTCAGGACCCTGGACGCGCTGCTGGACGCGAGCGTGGACGACCTCCAGCGCGTGGACGGCGTCGGCGAGGTCGTCGCGCGCCACGTCCGGGAGTTCTTCGACAACGAACACAATCAGCGCGTCGTCGAGCGCCTGCGCGACGAGGACCGCCTCGGCGAACCCGAATCCCCGGCCGCGGTCGGCGGCGACGAACTCGAGGGCCTCACGTTCGTCTTCACCGGGAGCGTCGGGGGGTGGACGCGGGCCGACCTCCAAGACCTCGTCGAACGCCACGGCGGCGACGCCACCTCGTCCGTGTCGGGGAACACCGACTACCTCGTCGTCGGCGACAACCCCGGCCAGCGCAAGCGCGACAGCGCCGACAGCCACGACGTCCCCCAGCGTTCGCCCGAGGAGTTCTTCGACCTGCTCGGGCAGCGCGGCGTCGACGTCGACCGGTGAGCGTCGCCATCGCTGGCGCGTGACGACGACGTGGACCAGTGACCGTCGATATCGCCGGCTCGTACGGACAACGTCGACAATGAGTGTCGCTATCGGACGCGTCGTGTCAAACCGATCCGCCGCGGCCGCGTCGCTGCGCGGTCGATGCTCGGGAAAATACCGCTGTTAGTTCAGAAATCCGGAGTTACGCGCGGACGACGTTCGTCGCGCGCGGACCCTTGGGAGCCTGCTCGATGTCGAATTCGATCTCGGTGCCCTCGACGAGGTCCGCGCCGCCGACGTCTTCCATGTGGAAGAACACGTCGTCGTCCGCATCCTCAGTCGCGATGAAACCGTAGCCGCCAGTCTGGTTGAAGAAATCAACCTTGCCTTCTGCCATTGCAACCAAATGTAGGCCGAGTACACGTATAACGTCTCCGAGAGGAACGGTAGCACGCCGTTCGACCCGTCTGACCAATAGTCTCGCTGGCCGTTCAGACGGGCGCTGTGCGCCCGTGGGCGGAGAGCGGCCGAAGGTCGCGAGCGCAACGCAAGCAGTGGTTACTCGAACTTGCGAACAGTCACGTCGAGGGTGTCGAGGTCGAGGATGGGGGCGGTGGCGACGTCGGGGTCGATGTTGACTGATTCCTGGAAGGCTGTCTGGTGCTGCCAGCAGCCGGAGTTGACGAGGCGGACGTTGTGGTAGCCGCCGACGCCGAGTTTGTGGACGTGACCGGTGTGGAACACGTCGGGGACGTCGTCGATGACGAGGTAGTCCTTGTTCTCGGGGGCGACTCGGGTGCGGCCGCCGAACTGGGGGGCGACGTGGCGCTTCTTGAGGAGGTGTTCCATCGCGCGGTGGGGTGCGTCGTAGGAGACCTCCTCGTCGGGGAACTCGGCGATGATCTCGTCGATGGAGACGCCGTGGTACATGAGGACGTCGACGCCTTCGACGGTGACAGTGGAGGGGTTGCCCGTGAAGCGGGCGTCGTGGGCGCTCATGATGGAGCGCAGTTCCTCGTCGAACGCGGGCTGGGGTTCGGCGAGGCGGACGGCGTCGTGGTTCCCGGGGATCATGACGATCTCCATGTCGCCGGGGACGTCCTTGAGGTGCTCCGCGAACGTCTCGTACTGGTCGTAGATGTCGACGATGTCGAGTTCGTCGTCCTGGTCGGGGTAGACGCCGACGCCCTCGACCATGTCCCCGGCGACGAGGAGGTACTCGACGGCCTCGGCCTCGGGGGTGTGCAGCCAGTCCGCGAACGCCGCCCAGGCGTCGGCGGCGAACTCCTGGCTGCCGACGTGGACGTCGGAGATGAGTGCCGCCTGGACGTGGCGGTCGGCGGTCGACGGGCGGTGCGTCCGGGGGATGTCCGGGAAGTAGAGGTCGTCCGCGAACATGATGCCGCCGTCGTCCGAGAGCGTGCCCTCGACGGCGATGACTTCGTCCATGAGGAGTTCGTCGACGTGGGCGGCGATGTCGCGGTCCTTCATCACGAGCGCGGGGAACACGCCGTTCGTGTCCTCGAGTTCGACGAGCCAGTGGCCGCTGGCGGTCGACCGGATGTCGTTGACCATGCCGACGACGGCGGCGTCGCTGCCGCCTGGCATCGAGTCCAGGGCGTCCGTCGGCCGGTGGTTCACGCGCCCGCGGAGTTTCTTCGAGAGGCGGTCGTAGCGGTCGCGGAACGTCGTCACGAAGTCCTGGTACTCGCCCGTGCCCGTGGACTCGCCGGTGATGTCGCCGTGAACCTCGATGCTGCGCTCGGAGTGGTCGTCTCCGACGGTCCGCGTCGACTCGCCCGATTGTGACTCGCTCCCAACCCCCTTCGTTTCACCTGGAGACGTCGATTCAGTGTCTGTCTCTGCCGCCGTTTCGATTCCAGACGAAGTGGTGGTTGGCGCTTCCTGCTGGACGGACGCAGCCGCACCGGCGGACGGCGTCGAATCCGTCGGAGTCGCATCCTCGTCGGCGTCAGTTGCGACGTCCCGTTCAGACGTGGTCGTCGGCGTGGCGGTCTCGAGGACGTCGCGAACGTGGTCAGTGGTCAGTGTGAGCGCGTCGTTGGGCGCGTGCTCGACTGCGCGCTCGACTGCGGCCGCGGGGTCCGATGCACCCGCTAGGAGCGTGACGGCCTCGCGTTCTGCGTTGTACCCGTAGCTGGTGAGTTCGCGTACGACCCGCACGGGTGGCTCTCGCGGCACACCACGTCAGCACGGTGAGCGCGAGCAAAAGCATGGCGGTCCGCCCGGTTCTCCGTGGTTCACTGGCCTGCCGCTAGGGAGGCCCCGACCTTCGCGACGCCCGATCCTGGAGGCACGTGAATCGGGCCAGAGGGGAAGGTTGAAACGCGACACAGTCGAACACTGGGTAGATGACTCCTGGCGACGACGTGCCCAACCCCCGCGGCGGCCCACGGGACGCCGTCGTCTGGTTCCTCCGAACCGATCATCCCGCCATCATGTTCTTCCGCGAGGCCGCCAGCAGCGCGCTCACTGTCGCGATGGTCGGCATGCTGCTGTTCGCGGTCAGCGGCGTCTGGCCCCCGCTGGTCGCCGTCGAGAGCGGGAGCATGGAACCGAACATGGAACGCGGCGACCTCGTGTTCGTGATGGACGAACAGCGCTTCAGTCCCGACTACGCCTACGGGGACACCGGCATCGTCCCCCGCCAGGAGGCCGACGGTAACGACTACCGGAAGTTCGGTGGCTACGGAGACGTCGTCGTCTACGAACCAGGCGGCAACGGTCGCACCACGCCAGTGATCCATCGCACGCACTTCTGGGTCGAGGAGGGCGAGAACTGGTACGAGAGGGCGAATCCGGACTACGTGAGCGCCGACGACTGCGGCGACCTCCGGAACTGTCCCGCGCCCCACGCCGGTTTCATCACCAAAGGCGACAACGACGTCACGAACAACTACTACGACCAGGCGCGAGGCATCTCCTCGCCCGTCAAGCCCGCCTGGATTCGCGGGACCGCGGAGTACCGCATCCCGTACCTCGGCTGGGTTCGACTGACCGTAGCCGGCAGTTTCACGCCCGGGACGACGACGGTCGATGCGTCCACGAACGGGAATTCGCTGGCGGCCGCCGGCAACGACACTGACGTTGCGCTCTCCCCGGTCACCTGACGCCAACGCCACGCACCCCCGAGAATACAGTCCGATTTTTGCGTTTCCGGACCGCGTGCGTGCGCGTGTATCTACCTACCTGGTCGTCGTTCTACCTACCTGGTCGTCGTTCTGCGCGGCTGCTTGTCGACGGACAACGAGGACGTAGTCGACGTACAGTGCGGTCCTATTCGACGTACAGCGAGTAGACGATGACGGCGAATCCGATTGCCGTCAGCGCGCTCTCGGTCAACACGGCGGGCGTCTGTCCGAGCCCGATGAACTGGTCGGCGACGCCCGCCAGGAGGGACCCGAGCGTGACGAATCCGAACCCGATGGCAAGCGACCGGAGCGCCGGCGACCCCGTGCGTTGCCACGCCTTCACCGCGAAGTACGTGACTGCGCCGCCGAGCAGGAGCGTTATCGACTTCAGCGCGACCAGCATCGTGTAGTGTGTCATGTTTCCTTGCTCACCTCCGCCCAGAGCGTCTCGAGGCGCTCGTCCGTCGACGCCGACGGTCGCGTGATGCCGGCGTCCAGGTTCCGGTTCCCGTCCAGCTGGATGATCACTTCCTCGAAGACGAGGTCGTATTCCGTCGTGTGGTGGCCGTCAGGCTGGAGGACCGCTCGCTCCTCGAGGAGTGCCGCGTCAGTCAGAAGTTCGAGTTTCCGATAGGTCGTCGACAGCGGAATGTCGCACTTCTCGGAGAGCTCCTTGGCCGTCATGGGTTCGTCGAGCGCCTCGATGATGCGTCTGCATCCTTCGTCGTCCAGGGCGTTGAGGACGTCCTGGAGGTCAGGCGTGTCGTCCGTCCCGAGCGGAGCACGCATCACTCGCGTACTCAGAGACCCGTTCGGTTAAATCGTGGTGCCGTTCCCAGGCGCTGGGAACATATATTCCCACGCGACGAGAACGGTTCTCGCGGCCGAAGAATCACAGGAGCGGCTTACTACCCCCACAGCCTATCAGTTGATAGGTGACTGACAATGACACAATCAACCGCCCGGAGCGCCGGCGCGAACGTGTTCGAATCCCGCCTCGGTGGCGTGACTGTCCGCGGCCAGGCCCACAGCCTCAGCGCGTGGTTCGTCCTCGCACTCCGGCTGATGATGGGGTACGCGTTCCTGCACTCCGGCCTCGACAAGGTACTGTCCGGTAGCTTCAGCGCGGGCGGCTATCTCGGGAACGTCGCGTCGACCAACGGGAACCCCCTCGAGTGGATGTTCGCGTGGATGGCGAACACGCCGGTGTTCCTCGACTTCGTGAACGTCGCCGTGCCGTTCGGCGAGACGCTCATCGGCCTCGCCCTGATCGTCGGCGTGTTCACGCGACTCGCCGCGTTCTGGGGCGCGTTCATGATGCTCATGTTCTACTTCGGGAACTGGGGCGTCGAACACGGCTACGTGAACGGCGACTTCGCGTACATGCTCGTGTTCCTCGCGGTCGCCGCGTTCGGCGCGGGTCGCATCCTCGGCCTGGACGGCTGGCTCGAGGACACCGACTTCGTGGCCAACAACGCGTGGCTGCGCTACCTCCTGGGCTGATCCGGTTCGACCGGGCCTGAAGACGACTCAGGGGACTGTGGTTCGGGACCACACCGTCGTTTCTATTGGAACGCGGTAGTGACGCCGTCGTGTAGTCTCCACTAGAAACAACGGGGGTCAGGTACTGTTGCTGACGAAACGAAGGGGCGACCTGTCCCGACGAGCGTCTGTTAGTTCTCGAAGCGCGCCTGGACGAACGGCGTGACGTTCTCGATGTCGCTGAGGCGGGAGTCCGCTTCGAGAACGGCCTCGGTCTCCTCGACCGGAACTGACAGCGAAATTTCTTTCGTGCGGCCGTAGCGCCCCTTCGAGACGACGACGGCGTTGACGATGCCGAGCATGTCGAGTTCGCTGATGAGGTCCGTGACCCGGCGCTGCGTGAGGACGTCCGCGTCGAGCTCGTCGCACAGCGTCTTGTAGATGTTGTACACCTCGCCCGTGTTCACGTTGTGCACGCCGTTGTCCTCCAGCAGGAGGATGGCGTACAGGACGAGTTTGCTCTGCGTCGGGAGCGTCCTGACCACCTCGACGACGCGGTCGAGTTCGATCTTGTCCTGCGCGCGACGCACGTGTTCCTCGGTGACGCCCTCCGCCTGGTCGCGTTCCGCGAGTTCGCCCGCGGTCCGCAGGAGGTCGAGCGCGCGCCTGGCGTCACCGTGCTCCTGGGCGGCGAACGCCGCACACAGCGGGATGACGTCCTCGGAGAGCGCGTTGTCCTTGAACGCGACCTCCGAGCGGTGCTGGAGGATGTCCCGGAGCTGGTTTGCGTCGTACGGCGGGAACACGATCTCTTCCTCGCCCAGCGAGGACTTCACGCGGGGGTCGAGGAAGTCAGTGAACTTGAGGTCGTTCGAGATCCCGATGATCGAGACCCGGGAGTTCTGCAGTTCGGAGTTCATCCGGGAGAGGTTGTAGAGGGTGTCGTCGCCGGACTTCTCGACGAGTTTGTCGATCTCGTCCAGCATGATGACGGCGACGCGTTCGACGTAGTCGACGGCTTCGAAGAAGCGCGTGTACACGCGGTCTGTCGGCCACCCCGTCATCGGGACGTCCTCCATCTCGGATTTCTCCTGCAGGAGCGCCTCGATGCGCTCGTCGATGGCGTCGACAGAGTCGAAACTGGGGGTGTCGGGGTCGACCGGTTTCGGGTCGGGCTCCCGGGGGTTGGCGTCTGCGGTGGACGCTCTGGCGTCCGCACCGTCGGGGTCGGCCGCTTGCGTGTCGAGGACGGCGGGGTTGCTCTCGGCCTCGTTGCGGAGGTCCTGGAGCGCCTGGACGCGCTCGTCGACGAATGCGCGGTTCTGTTCGATGAACGTGTTCGCGAGCTGCGCGAGCACGCGATACTGGGTGTCAGTGACCTCGCAGTTGATGTACTCGACCTCGCAGGGGACGTCGTACTTCTGGGATGTCCGTTCGAGTTCCTGGCTGACAAACTTCGCGCTCGCGGTCTTCCCGGTCCCCGTCTTCCCGTAGATGAGGATGTTCGACGGCGTCTCGCCGCGCAGTGCGGCGACGAGAATCGTCGCCATGTTGTTGATCTGGTCGTTCCTGTGCGGGAGTTCGTGTGGCGTGTACGACGGCCGGAGTACTTCCTTGTTCTCGAAGATGGGCTCGCCGCTCAGCAGGTCGTCGAAGAGGCCTTCCTCGCCCTCGTCGTCTTCGAGGACGTCGTCGAGGTCGACCTCGAAGTCCCGGTCGGCAGTGCGTCGGCCGTCCGTCGGCGGTTGGTCTGTCATGAGTTACGTCGGTACCCCCTCGTTTCGGGTGGAGAGCGCCGCGCGACGACAGCGGGCCACAGACCGCCGAGAACGGGGCGTTCGTGCCGGTTCTGTGACGGGGCGCTCCAGTTGATGCAGATGAACCAATGGAAACGTGAGTGACTAATAAGTTTCGATGGGTCGAGGCCGAACCTGTCGTGACCGAAAGACGGGATCGGTTGAGGCCTCGATAATCGCACGAGGGAAGCCGAGTGTAGCCGCGGTTCGAACGGAGTCCCGAGTGCATCGACGGCGTCGCGGTGAGCGAAACCGAGCGACGCCGGCGTTTCGAGTGCGGGACCCGACACGCTGACTGACCAGCGACACCGCTGTGGGCGCCCTCGACACCGACGCGATTCTCCGAATACGGCGTCGTGAACAGTGTCAAGACCCAGTGAATCCGGTGGCGGATTCGTGTTCCATCCGAAACGGTGGGGTCGAGATGTTGGACGGGGGTCTGCCCCCCACCCCTTCGTTTCAGGTGGAGACGGGAAACAGCCCACCCACCCGACAGCGACTCTAGAGAAGGGAAACACCTAAGACAGATACTCAAAAACAATAACCGCAATATAGCTTATCTCAATTATTCACATACGGTACTGGTCTAGTTCTAGGTTCGTTCCGGGTCTCTCTCCCGTTCCGGCTCGACGTCTCGTGGAGTGTATCGCTGTTCCAGTCGAAACAAGGGGGTGGGGGCCTCGTCTGTTCGGTCGCTCGTTCGGCGATCCCGTCCGACCACCCTGACAGTTCGGGGCAATATCCCGTCGGACGGGCGTGTTTTTCACTCGAACGAATCGTCTACCCTGCCGCAGTACCGACCGACCTATCGTTTCAACTGCACGCAACCGCTCCAACTATCCTCACTCGGCCACCGTTTTCAATTCAGTCTCAGCCCATCACTCAGTCTCAGCCCATCACTTAGCGCACCCGAATCAGATCGTCTCCACTGGTTCGATACATCGGCTTCAACGATAGAGTTCGCAGAATTACGCACCTGGAACCGGATACCGGTCAACATTCCAAACTACGCGAATTCATTCCATCTGCCATTTGACGTTCGACCTTCGACATTCGTCATTCGGGATGGTCTGTTCGTCCATACTGGTCTGTTACTCAGTACTGATCAGTTCGTCCGTAGCTGTATTCGGTCGACGAGTCGCTGAGGTTGCAACGGTCACTCCCGATGACGATTCCTCTGGGACTGCAGTTTTCATCGACCACTGCGCTTCGACTCGCAGTAAACGCGGGCTACTCTCGGGAATCGCGGCGTCTGACGTAAGTTTAAGTCGGTTCGACGGTTTTCACCAAGTAACCGTCCGTATCCTGCGTCAAGCATACAAGGCGCCGGGTGCGTATGGAGGTCAAGGATGGGACTGTTCGCAGAACTCAGATCCAGTATCTCCCGGGTGTCGGCGAGCCTGTTTGCCGACGACTCGGAACCGAAACGAATCGGCATTTATGGGCCGCCTAACGCCGGCAAAACAACGCTCGCGAACCGGATCGCTCGCGACTGGACCGGCGACGCGGTCGGGCCCGAGAGCCACATCCCGCACGAGACGCGACGCGCACGCAGAAAGGAGAACGTCGAAATCAAGCGCAACGGCAAAACCGTCAACATCGACATCGTGGACACGCCGGGCGTCACGACGAAAGTCGACTACTCGGAGTTCCTCGAACACGACATGGAGAAAGACGAAGCCGTCCGCCGGTCCCGCGAGGCGACGGAAGGCGTCGCGGAAGCGATGCACTGGCTCCGCGAGGACGTCGACGGCGTCATCTACGTCCTCGACTCCACCGAGGACCCGTTCACGCAGGTGAACACGATGCTCATCGGCATCATCGAGAGCCGCGACCTCCCGGTGCTCATCCTCGCGAACAAGACCGACCTCGGGGAGTCGAACATCCAGCGCGTGTCGAACGCGTTCCCGCAACACGAGACGATTCCGCTCTCGGCGCTCGAGGGCGAGAACATGGACGAGGTCTACGAGAAGATTGCGGAGTACTTCGGGTGACCTACTATGCCTGAAACCACCAGCGAGGGCGGCCCGGGCGACGGCGTCCAGATCGACCTCATCAGCGGCGCGCGGATGTCCGGCAAGACGTCCATGGAGAAGATCCGGATGATTCTCGACGGCGTGCGCGACGGCAAGATCGTCGTCCTCGAGACCGGGTTGACGCCCGACGAGGAGTCGAAGCTCATCGAGGTGACGATGACCGAGATCAACCCGGACGACTTCACGGGCATCGAGATCGAGAGCTTCCCGCAGTCCGAGACCAACGACACGTCGCTGCTCGGCCGACTGATGGGCAAGCAGTCGTCGTCGAAGCTCACGGTCATCGGGCCGGCGAACCAGATCCAGTCGCTGCACAAAGACGAGACGCTCATCAGTGCGCTCGTGTCCCGCAAGTAATGCCCCACCAGTGTACGAACTGCGGGCACGTTTTCGCGGACGGCTCGAAGGAGATGCTCTCGGGGTGCCCGGACTGCGGCGGCAACAAGTTCCAGTACCACCCGGGGGACATCCCCGACGAGGAACCGCCGGCTGATGCGGAGCCGCCCGAACAGGAGGGCGGGTCCGTGACGAGCGCAGTCGGCCGCGCCGCGAACAGGGTCCGGGACGCCGTCACGAGCGACCCGAGCCAGCCCGCAGCGCGTACAAGTCCCGACGAGCCGTCGACAAACGACGTCGACCCGGACGCCGTCACCGCGGAGTCGTCGGGAATCGAACTCGGTGACTCCGACCCCGCTGCAGGGGAAACGGCGGGCGATGCCGGCGACGAACAGGTATCCAGCGCCGAGTCCGCGTCGGGGGCCGAGCCAGCAACCGGCTCGGAGGCGTCTCCGGGAGCGAGTACCCCGCCGGGAGCTGATACGACGCGGCGTTCTGACACAGCGCCGGGCGCGGACCCCGATCCGTCCACAAACTCCTCGCTCGGAGCGGACCCGGGCGCCGACGCGCAGACGGGTGTCGACGCGGATATGGCCGAGGAGGAGGACACTGCGCAGGCAGACGCGCGAAGCGAGGTCGTCGACCGCAACTCCCTGCCAGACGCGCCGTCCGAGGGCCGCGTCGTCAAGGAACCAGACGAGCCGGAGAACCGCCCGGACCTCGAGGACCTGCGCTCGGAACTAAACGACCAGTTCGAGTCCATCCGCATCGTCGCCCCCGGCCAGTACGAGCTCAACCTCATGGAGCTGTACGACCGCCAGGAGTACATCATCGCGCTCCAGGAGGACGGCCAGTACGTCATCGAAGTCCCGGACGCCTGGGAGACTGACGACGAATAGATCCCCAAACAGCCAGTCCCATTTTCGGGTATTCGGCAGCCCCAGTCCCGATTCTACCGGGCGACATTTTCGAATCAGGGTCGTTGAGGGCGATCCCAACGTTCTGCGACCCGAATCCCCGGCCGATTGCCGGGTGCCGAAGTTGTTTTCCGACACGGGCGTTCCACTCCGATAGATGACGATTCGCGGTTCCGCGGCGGCGACCCTGGCTGCGTTCCGCGACCAGGTCGAGTCGGTCGTCGCCGCCTTCCCGGCGCTGCTCGCGCGATTGGGGCTCGTCGACCGGCGGAAAGGCGAGGAGGCGTTCGACCTCGCGCTCCCCGCGATGGTGTCGGGCGGCCTGCGGACGGTCCTCCGGACGACGGACTTCCTGATGGTGAGCATCGCCGCGGGCGAAGCCGCCGTCGCAGCCCTCGAGTTCGGGTTCCAGTTCTACTTCATCCCGTTCGGTCTCGCGCTCGCGCTCACAAGCGGCACGATCAGCGTTGTCTCCCGGCTGAAGGGTGCCGAAGACGACCGGGAAGCCGACTTCGCGATCAAGCAGTCGCTGTGGCTGTCGCTGTTGCTCTCCGTTCCCATCACGCTCGGGACGTGGGTGTACGCAGACCGCATGGTCGGAATCCTCGCCAGCGACCCCGTGACCGTTCGGTTGGGCGCGGACTACCTCCGGGTCGTGATGTTGGCCGTCGCGTTCCGGTTCTGGAGTATGACGGCGGCGCGTGCACTCGCGGGCGCGGGGGACACGAAGACGCCGATGTACGTGCGAATCGTGACGCTTCCGACGAACCTCGCGCTGAACGCGCTGCTCATCTTCGGGCTGTTCGGGTTCCCGGAACTCGGCGTCGTGGGTGCGGCGTGGGGGACCGCGCTCGCAAACACGCTCGCCGCCGTCGTGTTCTTCGCGATTCTGTTGTCGGGGCGGTGGAGCGTCACTCTGCGCCTCGGCGGCAAACAGTGGGACTGGGGGGTCGCACGCGAAATCGTGCGCGTGGCGCTCCCGCTTGCAGGCACCCGGCTCTCCCGGACGTTCGGCCGGTTCCCCTTCCTGTTCGTGCTCGGCGTGCTCGGGACGCCGGTCGTCGCAGCGTACGCGATCGGCCGACGAATCATGCTGCTGGCGCTGATGCCCGCGTGGGGGTACTCGACGGCGTCCTCGACGCTCGTCGGCCAGCAACTCGGCGCCGGTGAGCCCGACGAGGCCGCCGACTACGGCTGGCAGACGCTGCGAATCGCGCTGGCGACCCAGCTGCTCATCGGCGCGGGCATCGTCGCCGCGGCAGTCCCGCTCGCTCGCGCGTTCGACGCCAGCAACCTCGACCTCACCGTGACGTTCATCCGCGTGTTCGGCGTGAGCGTCGCCGGGTTCTCCATCTCGCGGACGCTCCGCGGCGGCCTCCGCGGAGCGGGCGACACCCGTTGGCCGTTCTACGGCAGCATTCTGGGGACGTACGTCGTCAGACTCCCGCTTGCGCTCGTCGCGCTCCCGGTCGGCTTCGGCGTCGGCCCGTTCGCGCTCGGTTTCGTCACGATACCGGCCGTCTCGCCGGGCCTCGGCCTCGGACTGACGGCCGTGTTCGCCGCCATCCTCGGTGACATGTACGCCCGTGCCGCGATCAATTTCCTCCGGTTCCGGTCGGGCGCCTGGCGCGCGTACGGCGCGAAGACCCCGACAGAAGCGGACTGATGGGTTCTCCCGGCCTGTCCGAACCGAGACGGCACCGCCACCGGGGCTGCGCTCCGCCGAACGTGGACAATTTAAGTCGCAGCGGGCGAACGCTCAGGTATGAGCACGGCAACGAGGTACGTCGTCGGTACGATCGTCATCGCCGCCATCCTCTCGCTAGTCATCGTCGCCAGCGTCGCGTAGATGTTCACGGAGCGCGACCTCTCCGGGGAACTGGCGGGGGTCAGGGAGGCGTACGCGCCCGGCGCGCTCGTACTGGACTGCGACCGGGACTTCCAGACGCTGCCGCCGGAGCACCGCGACGACCTCGCACTCCTCACCGACGAAATCACGCCACACGAGTACAGCACCGACTGGCTGCCGGGCGACGCGCCACAGACGCTGTCCCGCATCGCGTCCGGGGACTTCGTCGTCGGGTCGCCCGGGGACGGCGCTGTCGCGTGGACGACCCAGACGGACCCGCCGGTCGTCTTCGTGAAAGCTCGCATCGAGGGCACGCCGGCGGACTTCGAGTCGTTCCTCGTCGCGGAAGCGCTCGTCGAAGCCGGCCTCGACCTCCCCGAGCAGTTCCTCGGCGTCTTCGCGACGACTATCTCGCGTTCGCCGACGCCGTCGACGCTGGCCCCGCCGCGGTCTACCAGCTCGCCGCCGCGTGCTGCGACGCCTTCCGCGGCCTGCACACGCGCGCGGAGTTCGCGTCCTGGGACGACGACTATCCGGGGCTCCACGACGCCTGGGTGGACGCCGGCGAACGTCTCACCGACCGCCTCGACGGCCTTCCCGGGGAGGTCGCGCGCGGCGAGACCTCGTTCTCGGACGCCGGCGAACTCGCGTGCAGCGCCGTGAAACACGACGTCGACGTTCCCGCGCCGTTCGCCGCGCTCGACTCGGTCGCGTACCGTCGCCACGGCGCCGACTACGCGGTGAAGTGGGCGGAGAAGGTCTTCGACGCGACCGACGACGAGTAACGGCGCGCTTCGATTGTTCGGTGTCGGTGCGGTTCTATTGTTCGCTGTCGGCGCGCTGTTCTCGTCCGCTGTCGGCGTCCCTGTCTTCGCTGTCCGCTCGTCAGTACTCCGCGGCGACGTTGCCGTCCTGGTCGAGTTCGACGACGACGTCGCTCTGCTCGCGGAACTCGTCGAGGACGTCGGCCTCGTGAACCTCGTCGGAGACGTGGACGAGAGCGACTGCGTCGTGTTCGTCGAGGAGGTCACCGAGCCGGCCGAGCGCGTCGAGCGCGCTGTCCTCGTCGGCGTAGTACGCCAGCTCGGTGAGCGAGTCGAAGCTGATGCGGCGCTTGCCGGGGTTGTCCGTGAGGAACTGCTCGACGGCGGCGAGGATGCCGTCGACGTCGTCTGGCGCGTGGACGTAGTGGACGTGGCTGGCGCCGCGCCGCGAGTAGCCGCGGTCGACAGACAGCGTGTCCAGAATTTCGGCGCTGTCCTCGTCGACGTCGTAGTACTCGAGTTTCTGCGTGACCTCGCGGGCGGTGGTTCGCGTGGAGACGACGAGGAAGTGGTCGGTGTCGATCTTCAGGAAGTCGGTGTCGATGCGGTCCGTCTCGCCGGTGCTCGGGTGGAGCAGCAGCACGACGGTCCCGCCTGGGACGGAGTCGGGTGCGCCGTCGATGGCGAGGTCGTAGTCCATACCGCAGGGAAGCGCCCACGCCGTCTTACCCTTTCGGGTTAGCGAGCCGGCCGCAGTCTCTCGATTCCCGGAATCGCGGCACAGCACGGCCCTGCGGGAACTTCGGTCGATAACTGCGGCGGGGCGACTCGACCGCCTCAGAACACGCTGTCGGCGGTGGCGGCGCCGACGACGCTGAAGATGGCACCGACGCAGACCGCCTTCGCGGTGAGCGCCGCGACCACACCCGTCTCCGTCCCGAGGGCGAGCTGCGTGGCGAACGTCGTGGGCGCGGTGACGGCGAGCGCGAGAACGAGGACGGCGCCGTACGCGACAGCCATCAGCGAGACGAACCGGATTGGAATCCCGGCGACGTCGGCTTCCCGGTCGGGGTCGCGGTCGTCGTCGGCCTCGTAGAGGGCGCCGTACCCGATACTGAACACGACGACGATTGTCGTGAGGACGTGGTACCACTGCATTCGGTCGGCGAGCAGCCACACCTCCTCGGTGACGACGAACGGTCCCGCGAGGAGGAACCCGCCGACGACCTGCTGGGCGGTGTCCGCGACCCGGTAGCGCTTGCTTCGACCGGTCATATCCGTGCGTCGGACAGCACCGGGAAAACGCTGCGGGTTCGGTTACCGGGACAGGCAGCCGACTGCAGCACCAGCAACGACGGCGCCCACGTGGGGGACGTGGCCGATGCCGAACGCGCCGACACCGAACACGGCGACGGCGATGATGGACGCCGCGGTGACGAAGATGGTGACGACCCACGCCGGCGCCGGCGGAATCGTCGGGAGCCGGCGACGCGGGGACTGTCCGGAGAGCCAGCCGAGCAGGCCGAACGCGGCGCCGCTTGCACCGACGTACCCCCCAGTGGCGGCGAGTGCCGTCGCAGTGGGCGCACCCGTTCGCTGGACGAGTGTCCGCCACCGTCCAGGTACTGCAGTGAGACGGGTCATTGGCGACGCATCAGTGTACGGTCACTTAAGCCTGGTTGGGGTCCGGAGGGGTTTTGCCGGCCGGCGCCGACCCCCGAAACATGAGCGTTCGCGAGGAGTTCGACGAGTGGGCGGCGTCGGGCCGCGACAAGGGCATGGAGGACCGCCACTGGCACACGGCCAAGCACGTGCTCGCGCGGATGCCGGTCGAAGCCCATGACGTCATCCTGGACCTCGGCACGGGGAGCGGGTACGCGCTGCGCGCGCTCCAGGAGCGCGGCGTCGCACGCGGATACGGCCTCGACGGGGCGCCCGAGATGACGCGCAACGCGCGGTCGTACACCGACGACGACCGCATCGGGTACGTCGTCGGCGACTTCGGGAGCCTGCCGTTCGCCGACGACAGCGTCGACCACGTCTTCAGCATGGAGGCGTTCTACTACGCCAGCGATCCCGACGAGACCCTCGAGGAGGTGCGGCGCGTGCTGCGGCCCGGCGGAACGTTCTACTGTGCGGTGAACTACTACGAGGAGAACGTCCACAGCCACGACTGGCAGGACAACATCACGGTGGAGATGACGCGCTGGGACAAGGCCGACTACCGCGAGGCGTTCCGGGCGGCGGGCCTCCACGTCGCCGAGCAGGACAACGTCCCGGACCGCGAAATAGAGATTCCGCCCGGTCGCGAGTTCCCCTACGAGGGCTTCGAGACCCGCGAGGACATGGTCGAACGCTACCGCACGCTCGGCACGCTCCTCACAGTCGGCGTCGCGCCCTGACACACCGAGATACTGGGACAGTCGTTCTCGACACGCCTCAGAGCAACGTCGCGTCGGCGGGGTCGAATCCGACGACCGCGTCCCCGGACGGCGGTTCGTCGCGGGTCTTCACGAGGACGTCGCGGCCGTCCCAGTCACAGTGCGCGCGGTAGGCGTCCCCGAGGAATTCGACGTTCTCGACGCGAACCGGGAACTGGTTGGTGTTGCAGTCGAACAACAGGTTCTCCGGGCGGACACAGACGGTCGTCCGGCCGTCGATGGCTTCCTCGACGTGGAACTCGACGTCCTGCACGCGCACTGAAGACCCCTCCGTTTCGACTGGAAGAGCACCGTCGAAGACGTTGTTGTCGCCGACGAACTCAGCGACGAACCGGGACGCCGGCTCCCGGTACACCGCTTCGGGGGTCCCGACCTGTTCGACCTGGCCGGCGTTCAGCACGGCGACGCGGTCGGAGATGGCCAGGGCCTCGCTCTGGTCGTGCGTGACGTACACCGTCGTGATGTCTAGGTCCGACTGGATCTGTTTCACCTGGACGCGCAACCGCTCGCGCAGGCGCGCGTCGAGCGCGCTCATCGGTTCGTCGAGTAGCAGGACGCTCGGCCCGGGAGCGAGCGCCCGGGCGAGCGCAACGCGCTGTTGCTGGCCGCCCGACAGCTCGTCGGGGTCGCGGTCTCCGAACCCGCCGAGGTCCACGAGCTCCAGCAGTTCGTCGACGCGCTCCTCGGTAGTCTGCCCCGCTGGCGGGTCGCGGAACCGCAGGCCGTACGCGACGTTCTCCGCGACGCTCATGTGCGGGAACAGGGCGTACGTCTGGAACACGATGCCGACGTCGCGCTCCTCGGGCGGCACGCCCGTCATCGACTCGTCGCCGAACCTGACGTCGCCGGCGTCCGGCGGCTCGAACCCCGCGATGAGGCGCAGCGTCGTCGTCTTCCCGCAGCCCGACGGCCCGACGAGCGTGAAGAACTCGCCGTCCCGCACGGACAGCGATACGTCGTCGACGGCGGTCGTTTCCTCGAACGCGCGCGTCACGCCGTCCAGCTCGAGTCCCGTCACCGTCCAGTCACCCCGCGGATAGCGGCCAGCGTGCACGTCATCACGTACGCACCCCGTAAGGCTCGAGTACTATCCCGGTCACGGTCGATACCTCCCGCCGACGCGGTCGATGACCACGAAACTCGCCGCCGTCACCACGAGCAGGACCGTCCCCATTGCCGCGGCGGGCCCGACACTCGGACCCGCGGTGCGGTCGACGAGATAGCGCTTCAGTGCGACCGGCATCGTGTACGACTGGTCGCCGGCGAGCAGGACGGTGGCGTCGAACTCGCCGATGCTGATTGCGAACGCGAACGCCGCGCCCGCGAGGACGCCCGGCCAGACGAGCGGCAGCTCCACGTCCCAGAGCGCTCGCGCCCGTGACGCCACCAGCGCCCG
>NZ_WUUU01000044.1 GCF_009831555.1 Halobacterium bonnevillei
GTCGAGGCGTCGCGCGCAGTCGCCGGGGCGGACGGCAGCGGCGACCTCCGGGCCGGAACGGACAGTAACGGGGACCCACGAGCCGGAGCGGACGACAGCTGCGGCGCGCGAACGGAGGGACAGCGATGACACGTCTGGCGCGCATTCGCGCGGAAGCCACCGCGACCTACCGGACGTTCCTGCGGCGCCGCACGGCCGTGTTCTTCACGTTCTTCTTCCCGGTGTTACTCATCGTCATCTTCGCTGGCCTGGTGAACACCGCGTCCGGGGCGGGCGGCCTGTTCACGGAGCCGACGGGCTACTACGTGCCCGCGTATCTCGCCGTCGTCGTGCTGTTCACGCCGCTGTCCCGCATCGGGAGCACCGTCGCGCGCTACCGGGACGGCAACCGCTTCGAGAAGCTGTCGACGACCCCGCTGACGCGCGCGGAGTGGCTGGCCGCGCACACGCTCGTGAACGTCGCGCTGATCGCCGCGGCCTGTCTCGTCCTGCTGGTCGCGCTCACGCTCACCGGCGCCTCGTTCACGCTATCGCCGTGGCTGGCCGTGCTCGTACCCGCCGCGTCCGTCGTGTTCTGCGGCATCGGCGCGGTCATCGGGAGTTTCGCCGACGGCCAGGACGGAGCCATCGCAGCGAGCAACGGCATCGCGTTGCCCCTCCTCTTTCTCTCGGAGACGTTCATCCAGCCCGAACTGTTCCCCGCGTGGTTCCGGCCGGTGGTCGACCTCTCGCCGCTCGCGTACTTCTCGCGGGCGTCCGCGCGGCGACGTACGCCGGCGGTGACGTCGTGACCAACACGGTCGTCGTCGTCGCGCTCGCCATCGTGGCGTTCGCCGTCGGCACCGCGGTCATCCCGTGGACCGAATGAGGTGACCGTTACTCCGTCGCGACCCCGCCGACGCTGTCGGCGAGCGCCGCCAGCACTGCGACGAACAGGAAGACGGCCGTCGTCCCGCCGGCCGCCACCAGTCCCGTCAACACGAGGCCGTCCAGCGTCTGGCCGAGCGAGACCGTGCCGTGGACGAGCGCGAAGACCGCGGTGAGCATGCCGCTGAGCGCGGCCGATCGACCGGTCGCTGCCTTCACGCGTGCGACCTGTGGGGCAGTCGCGCCGAGCGTCGGCGCAGTGTTCGGGCCGGCGACGGCACTCGCACCCTCGCCCGTGACGAACGTCGTGTTCCAGCAGCGCTCGCAGGGCGGATCGGGGTCTGGCTGGCGTGCGCCGCACTGCTTGCAGCGCCAGACCTGTGGGTCGTCGCCGTCGGTCTGGGCATCCTGGGCGGCCTGCGCGTCCATCGCTACTACCTGCACGGACGGGGGATTTTAATCTGTTCGAGTCGGATCGACCCGGGCGCGTCGACGCTGGTCGCTGCTACCGGGGCGCCCACGAGTAGACGTGGTTGAGCATCCAGTAGGTCACGACGCCGAGGAACAGGGAGGTCGACCACGCGGCGACGGCGATGCGGCCGACGGTCGGATGGCTCGTGTCCACGAGTTCGCTTGGGTCGTGGGTCAACCCGAGGACGACCGCGTGGAGGACGACGGGGACCGCCAGCACCGAGAGGAGGATGTGGACCGCGAGCATCGCGAGGTAGGCGAGTTTCACGGTGCCGGCGTACGCGGCGAGGAACTGGCCCTCCTCGATGACGATGCCCTTCTCGAAGCCGCCGCCGACCTTCCAGAGGTACAGCACGAGGAACACGCAGATGAGCGCGAACGCGGCGAGCATCGCGGCGCGGTGTTTGCGGACGTCCCCGCGCTTGATGAACGCTGCACCCGCCAGCAGCGTGAGCAGGGCTATCGAGTTCACCACGGCGATGGCGTCCGAGAACAACAGCACGGTCTCCCGGGAGAGTTCGGGGAACAGCGGCAGGAGGTCCGCGAACGCGCTGGCCACGAGGGCGTACCCGATCACGGAGAGGACGGCGGTGACGCGACGTGGGTGCTCGTACGCGTACCGGGGGGCGTCGACGGTTGCCATGGCCGGGGGTTAGCGTCGGCCCACCAACCCGCTTTCGCTTCCGGTCTTCCGCAGCCCTCGCACCCGTTCGGGTGCCGTCGCGGTCAGCGGCCCGAGCGGTTCTCGCTGCCGTCGTCGTCCGACCGCTCCGCAGTTGCAGCCGGCGATGGAGTCAAATACGATTGCGATAGGTCAACTAAACTGTAATTGAAGTCCGTTAGAGTGAAACCCGTATACGGGTAATCACCGTCCATGAGTCAGGAATCCCAGCGGAACATCCGGTGTCTCGTGGCCAAGGTCGGACTCGACGGCCACGACCGGGGCGCGCACGTCATCACGCGGGCGTTCCGGGACGCCGGCTTCGAGGTCATCTACTCGGGCCTCCACAAGGCCCCGGAGGAGATCGTCCAGGCGGCCGTCCAGGAGGACGTCGACGTCCTCGGCATCTCTATCCTCTCCGGCGCGCACAACACGCTCGTCCCGAAGATCGTCGAGGGCCTCCAGGAGTACGACGCCTTCGAGGACACGCTCATCATCGTCGGCGGCATCATCCCCGAAGAGGACCGCGATGGCCTCGAGGAGGATGGCGTCGACGCCATCTTCGGTCCGGGGACGCCGATGGAGGAGACCATCGAATTCATCCGGGAGAACGTCCAGCCTCGTGACTGAGATGGCGACCCAGGACGCCCCCGACCTCGTCGACGACCTGCTCGCGGGGAAGCACCGCGCGCTCGCGCGCACCATCACGAAAATCGAGAACCGCTCGGCCGGCTACCGGGACATCGTCTCGGCGCTGTACCCCCACACCGGCGACGCGGACGTCGTCGGCATCACCGGCAGCCCCGGGTCCGGGAAGTCCACGCTCGTGGACAAGATGGCCAAACAGTACCGGGACGCCGGCGAGGAGGTCGGCGTCATCGCCGTCGACCCGTCGTCGCCGTTCACGGGCGGCGCGGTGCTCGGCGACCGCATCCGCATGGCGTCGACGTCGACGGACATGGACGTGTTCTTCCGCTCGATGTCCGCGCGCGGCAGCCTCGGCGGACTCTCGACGGCGACCGCGGACGCCGTGAAAGCGCTGGACGCGTTCGGCAAGGACAAGATCATCGTCGAGACGGTGGGCGCCGGCCAGAGCGAGGTCGACATCGTCAAGACCGCCGACACGGTCGCGGTGCTCGTGCCGCCGTCCTCCGGCGACGACGTCCAGATGCTGAAAGCCGGCATCCTCGAAATCGGCGACGTGTTCGTCGTGAACAAGGCGGACCTCACGGGCGCGGACAAGACCGTCACCGAACTCAAGAACATGCTGGACATGCGCGAGGCGGACCCCGGCGACTGGACGCCCGAGGTCGTCGAGACCATCGCGAAGAGCGGCGAGGGCGTCGAGAACTTCCTCGGCGTGCTCGACGACCACACCGACTGGCTCGACGAATCCGGGCGCCGCGAGCAGCAGCGCCACCAGCGCCACGCCGAGGAACTCCGCAACCTCCTGCGGGAGGACGCCAGCGACCTGCTGGCGGACGAACTCGCTGCGCGCGGCGGCATCGACGAACTCGTCGAACGCATCGACGCCGGGGAGACGACGCCCTACGACATCGCCGACGACGTCGTCGGGCCGCTGGCTGAGTGCCTCGAAGCACAGCGGGACTGAACGGGACGCGTCAACTGACGAGTCGGGCTCGGTTCTCGGGACTGTCACAACGGCTAAGCGCGTGGCGAGCAAACCTCAGGCCATGCGACTCCGCAGACTGCTCGCTGGCGCCGTCGGCACCGTAGCCGCCGCCGAACTCATCGACCGGGGGTTGCGGGCGAAGGCGAGCGACCTCCCGCCGGCGCTCCCCGGCGCACAGGGCACCTACCGGTGGCGGGGGTTCGACGTGGCGTACACCGAGGCCGGCGACCCGGGCCACCCCGACGTGGTCTGCTTGCACGGCGTGCACGCGGCGGCGTCCAGCCGCGAGTTCGCGGACGTCTTCGAGGACCTCGCCGAGGACTACCACGTCATCGCGCCCGACCTCCCCGGGTTCGGCCGCTCGGACCGACCGCCGGTCGCGTACACGTCCTCGCTGTACGAGTCGTTCGTCACGAACTTCCTCGCCGACGTCGCAGACGAACCCGTCGTCCTCGGGAGTTCGCTGTCGGGGTCGTGGGCGACCGTCGCGGCCGAACGAACGGACGTCGCCGGACTGCTGCTGGTCTGTCCGACCGCGGACACCGGGCCGCGGCGGCCGTGGCTCCGCGCGCTGATGCGGACGCCGGTGGTCGGGGACACGGTGTTCAACGCTGTGACGAGCAAGCCCTCGCTGCGGTTCTTCAACGAACGCGACGCCTTCTACTACCCGGACCGCGTCACAGCGGACGTCCTGGACTACCAGTGGCGGACCGCCCACCAGGAGGGCGCGCGCTTCGCGCCGGCATCGTTCGTCGGCGGATTCCTCGACTCCGGCATCGACCTCGGCGCGGAACTCGCCGACCGCGACTGCCCGGTGACGCTGGTCTGGGGGCGCGAAGCCACGCTCACGTCGCTGTCCGTCGGCCGCAGCATCGCCGAGGACGCCGACGCGCGGCTCGTCGTCGTCAACGAGACGCGACTCGTCCCGCACGCAGAACAGCCCGAGGTGTTCCTCGACGCGGTGCGCGAGGACTTACCGCTGCTCGAACACCAGTAGCCGCTCGCCCGTCGTCGCCGTCTCGCTGACGGCGGGTTCGACAGTCGTCCCGACGGTCACGTCCGCGGCGTCGGCCAGGACCTGGCCGGTCAACCGCACCGCGCCGAAGTCGACGACCGCGTTCACGTACGGCGCGTCTTCGGCGAACGCCGGCGTCGGCACGTGCACCTGCGTGTGCGTCACGACCTCGCCGGTCTCGGGAAGCGGTTCGTCCGCGAGAACCGCGCTCCCGCAGTGCGGGCACACGCGCCGCGGCGGCAGACTCCCGTGGCCGTTCGCGCACTCGACGTAGTAGCCCTCGCCGTCCGCCAGCGCGTCCAGGAAGTCGTCGAACCCCTCGTCGCGGACGCGGTCGCTGTCTTCGCGGGTCATTCGACTGCCTCCATGACGTGGACGACGGCGCTCGCCACTGTCCCGCCGGCGTTGTGCGCGACGCCGACGCGCGCGTCGGGCACGTACTTGCTGTTGACGTGGTCTCCCTGCAGCAGTTTCGTGAGTTCCGCGACCTGGCTGGTGCCGGTCGCACCGACCGGGTGGCCCTTCGCCTTCAGGCCGCCCGAGAGGTTCACCGGGAGGTCGCCGCGCTGTGTCGTCACGCCGTCGCGGGCCGCCGTCACGCCCTCGCCCGTCTCGAAGAAGCCCAGCGACTCCGTCGCCAGCACTTCCGCGATGGTGAAACAGTCGTGGACCTCCGCGACGTCGACGTCGCCGGCCGCGACGCCAGCGTCCGCGTACGCCTCCTCGGCGGCGGCTGTCGCGGCCGGTGAGGTCGCGACGTCCTCGCGGTCGTGGAGCGCCATCATGTCCCCGCCCTGGCCGGTCCCGGTGATAGCCACGCCCGCGTCGAGGTCGTGTTCGTCGGCGTACGACTCGCTGGCGAGAACGACCACGCTCGCGCCATCCGTTACCGGGCACGCGTCGTAGAGGTGCAGCGGGTCCGCGACCGGCGGCGAGTCGAGCGCTTCTTCCACGCTGATCTCGCGCTGGTACTGTGCGTGCTCGTTCACGAGCGCGTTCTCGTGGTTCTTCACGGCGATGTGCGCGAGGTCCTCCCGCGTCCCCCCGAACTGGTCGAAGTACGCCGTCGCCATCATCGCGTACGCCCCGGGGAAGGTCACGCCCGCGCGGACCTCGTAGAGGTCGTCCGCCGCGATGGCCAGCGCCTCCGTCGACTCCGCCGTCGAGAGGTTGTTCATGCGTTCGGCGCCGCCGACGACCGCGAGGTCCGCTTCGCCGTTGCGGACGTCTCGGACGGCCTGTCGGAGCGCGACGCCGCTGGACGCGCACGCGCTCTCGTAGCGCGTCGCCGGCGCCTGCACGCCGAGCGCTTCGGCAGCCAGCGGGCCCTGGTGGCCCTGGTGCTCGCTCAACTCGCCCATGAAGTTCCCGTAGTAGACCGCCTCGACGTCGTCGCGGTCCACGCCTGCGTCCTCGAGCGCCGTCAGCCCCGCTTCCGCGAAGAGATCGCGGCTCGTGCGCTCGGGATGGGTGCCGAAGTGGGTGAGTCCGACTCCGGCCACTCGAACCGTTGTCATGCCTGCTAGTTGGCCGAGCGGGTTCAAAAGCCGTGCGGATGCGGGAACCCTGGCTCGCTCGACGGCGGCGTGATTCGAGCCACCACAGGGACGTGCCCGTGTCAGCGGATTACATGCCCATGTCAGCCGCAGCGTCGGGGATCGGGAGGTCGTCGGGGTTCCTGCCGAGGAGTTCCGCGGCGTGGTCCAGCGCCATGTCGAAACCGTAGTAGCGCTCGAGTTCGTCGCCGTCCGCGCTCGGCCGCACCTTCAACATCGCGTAGCCCTCCCTGTTCTGGGCGATGGCCGCGGTGGCGCCGTCGCCCTCGAACGCGAGGACGCGCTCCGTGTCGGTCTCGTAGTAGTGGGCGGTGACCCCGTCGGCCTCGGCGGTCTGCTCGGTCATCGCCGGACGTTGGCGCGGCCACGGCAAAAACACGGCGGGTCCGGGGAGCCGTCGTCCCGCGAGCGTCAGATCCGGAGGTGGGCGGGCGGGTCGACGGCCTCGAGGTGTTCCAGCAGGCCGAGCCTGTCCTCCTCGATCCAGGCCTCCGCGATTTCGCCGCCCTCGACGCGGTAGAAGGCCATCCCAGTCCACTCGGCCCTGTACCCGGTCGGCTCGACGTCGAGGTACTCGCCCTTGTGCGTGCCGCTGACGGTGTACCGGACTGCGACGGTGTCGCCATCGGCGACCATCGCCTCGGTCTCGCCGGAGTAATCCGGGAACACCTCGACGTACCGGTCCAGGAACTCCAGGATTTCGTCGGTGCCGCGTAACTCCTCGTGGATCCCGTGCTCGACGGCGTCCTCCGCGAGGAGTTCGGAGAGCCGTTCTCGGTCCCGGTCGTTGAACGCGTTCAGGTACTCTCGAACCAGTTTCTTGTTCGATTCGGCTGTTGCTGACATGGTCTCACCAGGTGTGTGCGCTCCCTGCGCTCCGCCGCCCGGGGTGGAGCTCGCGGCGGGAACGTGTTCTAGAAGTTTGACGCCTACAGTGTTAACTGTTACCGTGGCCCGTAGTTTGAGGGGTGCGAGACGCCACGAAACCGCGGTCAGAGCCGAGTACGAAACGCTCGGTCCGCGACAAGAGCGCGGCGGATCCGACCCCGGAGCACTGCCCCGGCGAGATTCTTCGGGGAGGCACTTAAGCACGGGGCGGTTTTCGGCCCGCGGCAAAACAGCGCGACGGCCTATCTCTCGTGGCGGAGACGGTCCACGTAGCGGCAGCAAACTGACAGTCACCGACTCCGCGTCGGACGTTCGTCGGCTACGGGCGCGTCTCCCGAAGGAATCCCACGAATCCACCCCGACAGAAACGATGGCAGATTCGCCACCAATACCGCTCGGCGAAGCGCACGGGTGGGAGTGCGCGGCCAAACGGGGAAGCGCGGGCGGCGCGCGAATCGAAATCAGGCTCGGCCCCGAGGACCTGCAGCCGACGCCGGTTCCGTGAGTCGGCCGCCGTCACGGCCCGGCGTGGTCGCGGAAATCGGGTGCGGGCGCGGCGGCGACCGCGCCTTCTTCAAAGCGATTATGCGGGCGGCCGGCGTTGCTGCAGCCGATGCGTCTGGATGCGGAGCACCAGGAAGCGGAGTGTGGGAGCAGTGCCTGAGGGGGACGCGTCGGCCGAGCACCGCGATGCGGCCGAGACGGCTCCGACCGACGCAGATCCCGAGGCCCAGTCCGTGACGTTCACGACGGCTGGCTTCCGGCAGGGATTCCTGGCCGGGGTCCCGGTCGCGCTCGGGGTCGCGGGCTACGGCGTCGTCTTCGGCGTCGTCGCCAGCCGAGCCGGCCTGAGCGTCCCGGAAGCCGCGCTGATGAGCGCGACGGTACTCGCTGGGGCCGCGCAGCTCGTCGCGGTAGAACTGTGGGCGAACCCGATTCCGGCAGTCGCGATTGTGACGACGACGGCCGTCGTGAACCTCCGGTACGTCCTGATGGGCGCCGCGCTCAGACCGTGGTTCCGGCAGCTGACACCCGGGCAAGCGTACTCGAGCGTGTTCTTCTTCGCGGACGAGAACTGGGCGCTCACGATGGCGTCGTTCCGGAACGGCGACACCCGGGGCGCGTTCCTCCTGGGCAGCGGGGTCGTGCTGTGGCTGCTGTGGATTGCTGCCACCGTCGTCGGCGCCACGGCCGGCGATCTGGTCGGCGACCCCGCGCAGTACGGCCTGGACTTCGCCGTGACCGCCATCTTCCTGACGCTCGCCGCGGGCTTCTGGCAGGGGCGCGAATCGCTGCGACCGTGGATTGCCGCCGCGGCCGTGGCGGTCGCCGCGAACGCGCTCGTCCCGGGGCAGTGGTACATCATCGGCGGCGCGCTCGCCGGCGCGGCCGTCGAGATAGCGACCCACGAACCGGAGGACCCAACGGAGGTGACTGCCGGTGAGTGACTCGCTCAGCCTCGACCCGACCGTCGTCGCCGTGATTCTCGCGATGGCCACCGTCACGTACGCGACGAAAGCCAGCGGGCTCTGGGCGGTCGGCCGAATCGACCTCTCCGAGCGCATGGAAGCCGGCATCGACGTGCTCCCCGGCGCCGTCATCGTCTCGTTCGTCGCGCCGGCGCTCGCGAACGGCGGCGTTCCCGAATGGGTCGCGGCGGCCGCGACGCTCGCCACCGCGCGCAAAACCGGGAACCTGCTCGCGTCGCTGGCGGTCGGCGTCGGCGTCGTGCTGGCCTTCAGGAACGTGCTCTGACGCGCCCCGACTCGCCCGCAGATTCAACAGCGCTGGCGGGCCCTACGCAGGACCTGGAACGGATTCCAACGGACTTCGGGAATCCTTTCGAGAAACCCGCCATCGCGACGATCGCGTCGTCCCGTCCGAGCGGGCACCCGTAGCTCGTCCCCGTCTGGGTAGATTACGAGGAACCACACCTGGTCGTCGCCACGCGCGAGGAACGTCGGGTCGCCGAAGCGAGCATAGGTCGCGGGGAAACCTGGTAGCGGGACCGCTACTTCAGGAGTCGCTGCGCGATGGTGTTCCGGAGGACTTCGCTGGTCCCCTCGTAGATCTCGTTGAGTTTCGCGTCCCGGTAGTAGCGTTCGACCGCGAAGTCCTTCGTGTAGCCGTAGCCGCCGTGGATCTGGATGCCCTCGTTGGTGACCTCGCGGCTGATCTCGGAGGCGTAGAGTTTCGCCTGTGCGGCCTCCTTGATGAAGTCCTCGCCGCGGATCTTCTTGTCCGCGGCCTTGTGCATCAGCATCTCCGCGGCCTGGACTTTCGTGTCCATGTCCGCGAGCTTGTGCTGGATGGTCTGGAACTCGCTGATCGGCTGGTCGAACTGTTCGCGGGCCTGCGAGTACTCGAGGCTGTCGTCGAGCGCGGCGCGCGCGAGGCCGATGGAGCGCGCGGCGATGGTGATGCGGCCGCCGTTCAGCGTCTCGAGGGCGTGCCGGAACCCGTCGCCTTCCTCGCCGAGCAGGCGGTCCTCGGGAATGTGCATGTCGTCGAACCGGAGTTCGGCGGTCGGACAGCCCTTGTCGCCGAGTTTGTCCTCGGTGCCCTCGACGTGGAAGCCGTCGTCTTCCTCGGGTCGCACGACGAACGACGAGATGCCCTTGTGGCCGGCGTCGGGGTCGGTCTTCGCGAACAGCGTGACGGTGTTCGCGACGCTGCCGTTCGAGATCCAGAGTTTGTCGCCGTTGACCACGTACCCGTCGCCGTCCTTCTCGGCGGTGGTCTCCATGGAGGGAACGTCCGAGCCCGCGCCGGCTTCCGAGAGCGCGAACGCGCCGACGTCGTCGCCGCGGTTCAGCCCGGCGAGGTACTCCTGTTTCTGGTCCTCGTCGCCGTACTCGTAGAGCATGTTCCCGGCGAGACTCGTGTGTGCGGCGACGACCGTTCCGAGCCCGCCGCTGCCCCGCGCAATCTCCTCGAGCGCGATGGCGTACGAGTGGTAGTCGAGCCCAGCCCCGTCGTACTCCTCGGGGAACGGCATCCCCATCAGGCCGAGGTCACTCATCTCGTCGACGAGGTCCCACGGGAACTCGTCGTCGTGGTCGATGTCGTCGGCCCGCGGAATCACCTCCTCGTCGACGAACTCCGAGACCATGTCCTTGATCTGTTGTTGCTCGGCGCTGAGGCTGAAGTCCATGGTAAGAGGGAGCCGGTGTCGTTCCTTTACTTTTCCCATGTGCGTGCTCGCCAGTAGCGAGCACGTCACGGCGAGCGGCGACCAGGGGAGCCGCGAGATGCGTGGCCGACCGACGGGAGACCGCGCGATGGCGAGCGGGGAGCGCGTGCCCGAGCACAGCGAGGACACGTAGTGCTGAACGGCGAGCGAAGCGAGCCATGAACAGTTCGTCCCGTCGACGTCTGCGACAAGTTACTCGTCCGCCTGGTCGTTCGCTTCGTGGAGGAGGACGATGGCGCCGCCGAGCAGCGCGACGTTCTTCAGGAAGTTGATCTTGTTCTGTTGTCGTTCCTTGCCCTCCATCTGCCAGAAGCTGTGAATCGTCGGTGTCGTGCCGACGAAGAAGGTGATGAGTCCGGCCAGGCACGCGCGCGGGAACTTCCAGAACAGGACGCCGAGGTTGGACACGAGCAACAGGCCCGTGGCGAGCGGGACCGCAAGTTCCGGGAGCGGGACGCCCTGGGAACGTGCGATGTCGACGCGCTTCTCGTTGTTCTTGAAGCCGTCGACGGCCATGTACGCGAGGATGCCGCTGTACAGGAGTCGGCCGAGGCGGGACGGGGGTTCGGTGGGGGGAGCGTCGTCGGTCATGGCGGTGTCAGAGTGCCTCGATTCGACTGACGTTCGCGCCGATGCGGCCGACCGTCTCGTAGTCGCCGGCGCTGGTCCGCCGCATGATGCGTCCCTCGACGTCGTCGCGCTGGTCGGGGACGTCGAACAGGCCGGACCCGCAGAGGACGTCGCCGTCGTGGACGGTCCACGTCTCGACGACTTCGTGAGGTTCGCCCGGGTAGGGGACGCGTTCGAAGTCCCGGCCGAAGTTCGTCGATTCGAAGAGGGCGGTTTCGTGGTCGTCGTTCACCCACGCCGGCGGCGCTTCCTCGCCGCCACAGAAGATGACGGTGCCGTCGTGGACGAACACGCGCCGGATGTACGAGAAGTCGTTGCCGTCGTCGAGTCGGTTCCACGAGTCGCCGCCGTCGGTCGTGCGGTAGAGGCCGCCTGCGCCGACGGCGTGGCCGAGCCCCAGGTTCTCGAGGTTGTGGTCGAGGTAGCCGGTCGTGGCGAGCCAGACGTCTTCGGAGATCGGGAGGACCTGGTGCACGTCGTCGACGATGGTGTCGCGTCGGTCGGTCCAGGTCTGGCCGCCGTCATCGCTGAGGTGGATGCCGCCCGCTTCGACGCCGGCGATGAGTTGCTGTGGCCGGCCGGGAACGACCGCCAGCGCACGCAGTCGCGCGTAGTGCGGGTCGATCGGTGACTCCCAGTGACCGCGGGAGGGGAGGTCCCGGAATCCCTTCAGTTCAGACCACGTCTCGCCGTCGTCGACCGACCGGTAGACGTAGGGGTCGTTCGTGCCTGCGTAGAGGACGCCGTCGGCCGTCGCGAGGATGGACCAGACCTCGCTCTCGCCGGCGTGCCAGAAGCGGTCGCCGAGCGGGACGTCGAGGTCCGTCCAGGAGTCGCCGCCGTCCAGGGACCGGTACGCGCCGGTCGAGGACGCGACGAAGACGCCCTCGGTGTGTTCCCACGACTGGACCGCCGTGACGACCCCGCAGTCCAGGACCTGGTCGGTCTCGTCCCGGTCGAAGGGAACGGACCCGACGCGGTAGAGCCCGTCGTCAGTCCCGATCAGTAGCGTCATGCAGTCCGTGTGTCAATCCCACACACTATAAAGATTTACCAAACTGTAAAATGCTGGCCGCTCCACAGTCCAACCATGTCCACGACCAGCCACGAACCAGCCCGGACTAGCCACCGCCTGGAGTCCAGATAGCCGATGACAGACGCACCGCCGACAGTCCGTCCGACCGACGTCTCGCACGCCGACCAGCCTGACGGGGGCGTTCCCACAGAACTCCTCAACCTCCCCTGGATCGACGGACACAACCACGCCCACACGCTCTCTTGGTCCGACAGAGAGCAGTACGCCCTCGCGGGGTGTCGCGCGATGGTGATGGTGGCCTCCGGGTACCACTGGACGCCCTACCGGCCCGTCAGGGCGTCGGACGTCCGCTTCCTCTGGGACGACGCGTTCAACCGCCGGCTGGCGATCCAGCGCGAGCACGGCTTCGAGGCGGCGCTGGGCATCGGCATCCACACCGGTGTTCGCGTCGAGAATCCCGGCGACCTGCTGGACGCGATGGCGGCGTACTGCCGACGGGACGAAGTCGTCGCGATCGGCGAGACGGGCGTCACGCCGACCCAGCACGTCAGCGCCTGGGACCTCGACGAACAGCGAGCAGTCGTCGGCGCCCAGATGGAACTCGCGGCGACCGAGGACCTGCCGGTCATCCTCCACACGCCGAACCAGGCCTCGGCGGCCGACCGGCCGTACCGGGCCGGAACGGGAACGCCCGGGTACGAGAAGAACGCCGACCTGGGAACGGACCCGGTCATCGACGCCGACAACCCGGCGCTCGAAGCGGTCAAAGTCGACGTGCAGGCGGCACGCGACGCGGGGCTCCCGGAGGACCAGCTCGTCGCGTCACACGCCGACCAGAACAACCTCGAGTACGTCATGGAGGAGACGGACTGTTACGCGAGTTTCACCATCGGGCAGTCGTGGTTCAGCGCCATCACGGCCGAAGTCGTCGCCGACGCGATCGACGAGTACGGGCCGGAGCGCATCATGATCGACACGGACGCCGCGAACGTCATCCGCTCGGACGTCAACTCTGTCAAGCGAGCGATCATCGACCTCTACAAGTTCGGCATCGACGTCGACGCGATCCGGCGAGTGGTCCTCGCGAATCCGCGGACCGTGTACGGCATCGGCGACTGAACGGCGGCATCGCCGAGTAACCGGATCTCGGCCGCGCGTGGACAGTCACTCCTGGTAGCGCGCCTCGGGCCGACCGGTCGGCCGGCTCACTCCGCCGAGCGGATGTCCTCCCGCCGCCGGTCCTCCTTGTACGGTCGACCGGCGACCGTGGCCCGGACCTCCTTCTGGGCGTGGTCCTCGACCGTTGGACTGGTCGGGTCGCTGCCTTCGCCCCAGAGGACCGTGACTTCCGTGCCCGGGTCGCTGTGCTCGACGTCGATGGTGCACAGCGACAGCATCTCTCGGAAGTAGTAACTGTAGCCGCGCATCGTCGCTACGCCGACGTCCTCGCCGTCTTTCAGCACGCGGTCGGCCACCATCGCTCGCTTCTGCTGGTGGGGCATGTCCATGTACTTGTGGGTGTCGCCGTCGCGGAAGAGCGACGCGTACACGTCGACCACGTCCGCCTCGTTCCACTCGAGGGTCACGAACGTTCGCTCGGGGTCGGCGGCCTCGGCTTCGAGCGCGCTGCGACCGAGGAAGTCGTGGTCGAACTCCGAGTAGTGCCACCCGAGTTCGACGGGGGTTCGATACCAGGCCTCGACGTCGTCCGCGTCGAAACTCCCCTCGATCGGGTGCGTGACGAGGTCCCGGTGGGCGTTCGCCTCGAGGTACTCGCGGTAGTCGGCCATGTCGTCGCCGAAGATGGCGGAGATGAAGTCGCGGACGCGCGTCGCAATCCCCGCTTCGAGCTGATTGATCGAGGACGTCTTCACGCTCAGTCGCCGGATTCCGTGTGCCTCGCCGGCGTCCAGGATCGCGTCCCACACTTCCTGCTTGGCCGCTCCCGGGCCGTGGAGTTCGAACCCGAGTTCGCCGGACATTCCGAACCGGACGGCCCTGACGTCCGTGCCGGCGATCTCGAGCGTCCCGGAGTGCATGAAGTCGACGTCCCGGAGGTCGTGGTCTGCGAGCGCGTCGAGGACCGCGAGCGCGTTCGGTCCCTGGACCTGGAAGTTGAACGTGTCGCGGAAGGTCGCGGACGCGTCGTAGTCGCCGCTGCGGCGGTTGAAGTCGGTCCAGTACGCCGGGACGCCGTGGACGACGAACGAGTCGTCGCCGTCTCGGACCAGCACGCCGTCCGCGACGACGTAGCCGTCCTCGGTGCACTGGACGAGGTGCTTGCCCTGGCCGACGGCGAAGTCGTCGAAGGAGTTGATGCTGAGGTCCGCCAAGAGGTCGCGGGCGTCCGGGCCCTCCAGGGAGAGGTTCGCGAGGAACGACCAATCGCCGAGGTAGCAGGTCTCCTTCCAGGACAGCTGCTCCTCGATCCAATGCGTGTACTCGCCGGAGCGCCGACCCCCGAAGTCCTCCCGTCGGTTCGCCGAACGGAGCTGTGTGATGACGTCGCTGTCGCCTGGAGTCACGGTATCCATGCACACACACTCGACCGGGGGGCCAATAGTTTTTACTACCTGGTAAACTCGGGCTCGAACGAAGCAGCGGCTCCGGCACCACGAGTTCGGTCGTCAAACCGATAGACCGCGGCGTCCGACGCGGGCGTCAGACCGACCCACAGTGACGTCCAGACGCGGCCGCCAGTCCGAACCACGGTGACTGCCGCGTCACTGGTACGCGAACTCGTTCGTGAGCTCGCCAACCCCATCGATCCCGACCGTGACCGTGTCGCCGTCCTCGAGGAGCACGGGTGGCTCCCGATAGACACCGACGCCCGGCGGCGTGCCCGTGAAGACGAGGTCCCCGGGCTCGAGGGTGAACGCCTGGCTGCAGAACGACACGAGTTCGTCGACGCCGAATATCAGGTTCGACGTCGACGAATCCTGCAGTCGCTCCCCGTTGACATCCGCCCAGATGTCGAGGTCGTGCGGGTCGTCGATCTCGTCCATCGTGACCAGTTCCGGGCCGATGGGGGCGAACGTATCGAGGCTCTTCCCCCGGACCCACTGCCCGTCGCCGTGCTGGAGGTCGCGCGCCGAGACGTCGTTGCCGGCCAGGTAGCCGGCGACGTGGTCCAGTGCGTCCTCGGGGTCCACTCGGCGGGCGCGACGGCCGACGACGGCGACCAGTTCCGCCTCGAAGTCCACTTTCTCCGTGTACTCGGGATCCCAGCCGACCGTTCCCCCGGGACCGGTCACCGACGTCGGGAACTTCGAGAAGAGCACCGGTTCGTCGGGAATCGGGTTGTCGCCCTCCTCTGCGTGGTCCCTGTAGTTCAGGCCGACACACACGATCTTCCCGGGGTCGGATACCGGCGCGAGCCGTCTCACGTCGTCGACGTCGTGGACACCGACGCCCGTCTCCTCGGCGTACTCGGTTGCCAGGGTTAGCTTCCGCTGCCACTGCCACTCCGCGAGGACGTCGGTGGTCGCTCGCGGAATCTCGATACCGGCCGCCTCGCCGGCCGCCGTCACGTCGACGACGCGGTCGGCGGACGTTCGCACGCCACACCATCGTCGTTCCGTCGTCCCGTTCTCGCCTGTCGTCTCGTATTGTCCAATGTGCATGTGATGGAATCGCGCGAGTCCCGTTCCGCAACGGGGGCTCGCAGTCGTCGGTTACAGGTCGATGCCGGCCTCGTCTACCAGTCGCCGCCCGGACTGCACGAACCGGTCGAACTCCGCCTCGGCGAGCGGATTGAGCAACTCCCCGTGCCGCTTGACTGGTTCGCCGTCGACCAGAACGGTGTCGATGTGTGACGGGTCGGACTGGAAGACGGCGGTCTGGACCGGCGAGTGCGACGGCGCCGTCATGAAGTCGTCGGTCCGAATCATGACGACGTCGGCCCGCTTGCCGGGGGTGAGCGTCCCGATCTCGTCCTCCAGTCCCAGCGCCCTCGCGCCCTCGATCGTCGCCATCTCGAGGGTGTCCCGGCAGGTGATCGAGACCTCGGTGACTTCCTCGTCGCCCTCGAGGACCGCCTGGTTGTCGAACATCCGCTGGAGCTGGAGGCCGATGCGCATCTGCGAGCCCATGTCGCCGCTCACGGACGAGCAGACGTCGACGCCCCACGTCGGTCGGCCGCCCGCCTCGAGGACCTTGTCCGTGACCGGGATGCCGTGCCCCATCTGCATTTCGACCTCCGGCGTCGACGAGAAGGACGCGCCGGCGTCGACCGCGTGCTGGACGTCCTCCTGCGAGAAGTGGTTCCCGTGGGCGACGTTGACGTCGGTGCCGAGCATGTCGTGGATGGCGCCGAAGCCCTGGTAGTCCTCGCCGTAGACCGACGACGGCCACAGCGCCGCCCCCATGTGGATGGTCGCGAGCACCCCCAGCTCTCGCGCCAGTTCCAGGTCGCTGCGCGCTGTCTCGTCGGTACAGAAGTCCGGCCCCCGGAGCCCGAGCGCGAAGCTGAGCAGGTCGTCGTCGCGGATCTGCTCCTCGTAGAGGTCGCGGATGTTCTGTTCGGGGAGGCCGACGTCGCTCTCGAACCACCACTTCGCCGCGTCGTCACCCGGCGGGCCGTACGTGTACACCGCGCGCAGTCCAGCGTCCTTCAGCGCGTCGACGGCCCGTTCGCCGTGTTCGAGCGTGTTGGGGTACGACCAGTCCAAGGCCGTGGTGGTCCCGGTATAGAGCTTCTCCAGTCCGCCGAAGAGGCCGCCGAGGTACATGTCTTCGGGCTGGTAGAGCCCGGTGATGTTGCCGAGCATGTGGTCGAAGTATTCACCCATGAGCGACCAGTCACCGGCGATGCCCCTGACCTGGGTCTGTGCGAGGTGAATGTGCGAGTCGACGAACCCCGGGAGCACGATGTGGTTCTCGGCGTCGATGACGTCGGCGTTCGAGGCGGTCAGTCCTCGTCCGACGTCGACGATTTCGCCGTCCTCGATCAGTACGTCGCCGTCCTCGATCTCCCCGACGTCCGGGTCGAGCGAGACGATCGTCCCGCCCCGAATGATAGTTTGTGACATACGCACGTGGACAGATTGACCAGGAGGGTAAAAATTTACTGCACGGTAAACAGCTGTGCGGAGCAATCGAATTAAATAGCTCGTCGCCGGAGTCGACGTATGAGCGAGTTCAGCGGGGACGACGCCGGCGGCGGGGAGGTCGATGTCGCTGACGAGAAGGTCTCCGCCAAGGACACCCGGGAGGTCATCATGGAGGCGACGTTTCGCGCGCTGGCGAAACGCGGCTACACCGACCTCCGGATGCGGGACATCGGCGACGAGATGGAGCTGACCAGGCAGGTGATCCACTACCACTTCGACGGAAAGAACGACCTGCTGGCGTCGTTTCTCAGGTACGTCGCCGAGCAGTACGAGGGTAGCGTCGAAGTCGACGAGTCCGCCGACCCGTGGACCGAACTCCAGGCGCGCATCGACCAGTGCCTGTTCGGGCCGGAGTTCGACGAGTTCGGCCACTGGGAGCGCATGAAGGTCTACCACGAACTGTTCGCGCACGCCCAGAACGACGACCGCCACCGCGAGATTCTCGACGAGCACTACGACCAGATCAAGCAGAGTATCGTCGACGTGGTCGAGGACGGCATGGAGGAGGGCGTGTTCCGAGAGGTCGACGCCGAGCTCGTCGGCCAGCTCATCACTGACGTGATCCACGTCGGTCGCGAACGCAGAATCTCACTCGGGCACGACGACGCGCCGAAGGAGACGCGCCGGGCCATCGACGAGTACATCCTCGACTCGCTCGTCGTCGACGGTGGCCCGGAGTAACGTCACAGGACGCCGACAGACGGCCGGACGTGCTGTCCGAATGACCCGTATCGAACAGCGTATCGGCTGTCCGACGAACCGCGCCGACAGTCCCGACCCTTTTTGCGCGTGGTGCCCTTAGCAGAGGTACACCGATGGTCGGAGGCCACCCCCAGTTCCCCCAGTACGCCGCGTCAGAGCGCGCGTGGTGCCACGACACAGTCCAGGACGTCTCCCGGACGTTCGCGTTGACGATCGACGCGCTCGAAGAGCCGATGGCGACCCGGATCTGCGTCGGCTATCTTCTGTGTCGAGTCGCCGACACGATCGAGGACGCCACCGAGATACCGCCGGCCGAGCAGGCGGCGCTGCTGCGAACGTACGACAGCGTCCTCGACCCGGACGCGGACGCGACCGCAAAGGACTTCGAGGCGGCCGTCGAGCCAGTGCTGCCCGCGGAGCGGAACGCGGACTGGACGGTCGTCGCGGAGGCGCCGCGCGTGCTGCGGGCGTTCGAGAGCCTGGACGCGGACGCGCAGGAAGCGATTCGGCCGACCGTGCGCGAGATGGCGACGGGGATGGCGGCGTTCGTGGAGCGCTACGAGGAGGACGGGGGCCTCCGCATCCAGTCCGTCGAGGAACTCGAGGAGTACTGCTGGTACGTCGCGGGCACTGTGGGGGAGCTCGTGACGGAGCTGCTGGCGGACGACGCGTCGACGACCGAGGCGTCGACGATGCGGGAGCACGCGCGCTCGTTCGCGCTCCTGCTCCAGCTCGTGAACGTCGCGAAGGACGTCCGGCCGG
>NZ_WUUU01000045.1 GCF_009831555.1 Halobacterium bonnevillei
CGACGACGGTGTCGGGGCGACTGGCGCGAGCACGGCGGTCGCAAGCGAGTTCCACGCGGGCGTCGCGACGAGGCCGTCGAAGGTCGTCACCCAGAGGAGCGCGACGACGAACGCCGTCGCGCCGCGCTCCTCGCTGCCGTCTCGTTCGGTGAGCGCGGTGCCAGGGAGGCGGACGTGGATGCCGTCGCTGTCGCGCTGGACAGGCGCGACGCGGCCGTACAGTCGAAAGACGCGAGAGACGGGGTCGACGCGCTCGAACCACGTGCGCGGACCGAACTGGTGGGCGCCGGCGAGCGAGAGCCCGGTGTACGCGACGACGAGCGCGCCGAGCGCGTCGCGTCGGCGGCGAGCGGGCTGACGACTTCGACCCACACCAGCACGACGAGGCCGACGACGCTCGGCCACGCGCCGTACGACTCGGGGACGTCTCGGTGCCCGGACGTCGGGAGCAATCGGGCGAGCGTCCGCCAGGGGTTCACGGCGGACCAGGAGTTCCCGACGACGTACGTGGACATCGCGTAGCCGGCCCACCACCCCACCCAGACGACGAGAATCGCGAAGTTCCGCGTCGGTTCCGCGGGGCCGAGGACGCTCGCGGCCAGCACGAGCGCGAGCACGGCGACCCCGACGGCGGAGAGTGCAGTGGCGCCCGCCCGGTAGACAGTGGCGGGAGCTGGCAGGTGGGCGCGCCACGCGTTGACAGCGCGGATGGCCTCGTGGTCGGTGAGGAGGCTGTTGAAGAGGAACGACGCGCCGACGAGCACCCCGCCCGTGAGGACGGTGAGCCACGAGGGAACGCCGGTCGCGGTGACCGCGTCACTCAGGCCGCCGACGTGCGCGAGCGCCTCCCAGACCACGAGGAACGCGCCGACGACGGCAGCGACAGAGGCGGAAGCCAGCGTCACGCGGCGTCACCTCGCCCCCGGCCGCCACACGAGCAACACGACGGCGAGGACGAACGCGGCCGTCGAGAGGTCGACCGAGAAACTGTACACGGTCGAGGCGACCGCCGATCCGCCGAGGACGCCCGCCAGGAGGGACGCCAGCACCGGCCACGAGCAACTCACGCAGGACAGCAGGCCGACCGCGCCGCTGAACGCCGCCGACGCGGTGTCGAGGAGCGCGGCGTAGACGAGGTACGCGAGCGCGAGGTAGCCGACGAACTGGTAGGGGACGAGCGTGAGCGAGAACAGCGCGTGGTCGTAGACGACCGTCGGCCCCCATCCCGGCGGGAGCGACGTGAACACGGTGAGACCGCTCGCGCCGCCGTGGCTGTGGGAGTGCCCGAGGTGCGTGAGTTCGAGGACGCCCCCGAAGTACGCGAGCACGAGCAGGTAGCCGCCTGCTACCACCAGAACCCCGCGGCGGAGCCAGGGGCCGGCGTCCGGGGGTTTCGTGGCGAACACCGCGGCGACGGCGACGTTGATCCAGACGAACGGGTAGAGGAGGTAGCGGACGCTCGTGGCTTCCGCGGCGGTGGCGCCGAGGTAGCCGACGACCAGCGCGAGCTCCGCGAGCACGACGGCCACGAGCAGTGCGACCGACGCGCCGGAGACGCGGTCGGAGACGGCCGCGAGGGGTCTGCTGGGTTGTGAGCGAGTCATCGGTCGGGCGGGAGCGAGGGTCGGTCGACCATCAGAGCAGGAGTTTCACGCCGATGACGGCGGCGAGGACGACGCCGAACAGCCACGCGCTCAGCCCGATGGAGTGGGCGCGTGGGAGGCCGCGGGCGCGTGCCATGCTGTAGATGCCCCACGCGAAGTACGCGAGGAGGACGAGTGGCGCGACCGCGGCGAGCACCATCGCCCCGGCGCCCATCGCGATTGCGGCGCCGGCGACGACCACGACGAGGACGGCCGCGACGAGGGCGAGCGTGTCCGTCGGAATGGACCTGGCGTCAGCCGTCTCGCCGGGGAGCGCGGCCAGGTCGCGGCGGTACGACCGAAGTTTCGGCGTGTAGTGTTCACGGCGTCGTAGCCGCGCGACAGCGACGCCGGCCCCGACGAGGAGGAGCCCCATCACAGCCGTGCCGACCAGCAGGTCCCCTGAAGCCATGGTACGTTATCACACGACTATCTGTCGGGGTGGCCAATAAGTTTTGCATTATTCCGAGGCGTCGAGTGCGGATTTTTCGCGCGGTCACACCTGGTGTTCCGGAATGCCGGTGAGGCGCTGCATCACGGAGCCGAGCACGAGGCCGTACAGCCAGTGAGCGACGAGCGTGACGACGAGGAAAACCGCGTTGACGTACATGCTGGCGGCGGGCCAGAAGATGAACACGAAGCTCGCCCAGAACAGCGTGCTGATGGTCGCCCCCCGGAGGTAGCGTGGCTCCCGCGGCGGGAGGAACGTCGCGGTGACGAGGAAGAACAGCGGGAGGACGAACGCCCCGCCGGCGACGAAGAACGCGATGCCGAGGGTGCCGTTGGCGTCGGCGATGACGAGGTTCGCGAACTGTTCGAGGGGTTCCATCTGGAAGACGCCGAGCAGTATCGGGATGCCGGCGATGACTGGCGCCATCACGAGCAGGCCGGCGATGCCGCCAGCGAAGCTGCTCAGGACCGCGCGCGGCGTGAGCGGTTCCTCGTGTTCTCCGAGCACCGGGTCCTCGACTCCCGCCTCGCTAGTACGTTCGGCCATAGATTTATTATGAACGTTCATGTTGTTAATTGTTCTCACGGTGTGTGTTAGTCCACAGGTACGGAATGGTACGTGCATGTGGTCGACAGCGCCTCGGAGACAGTTCGCGGGTCTGTGACCGCGTTCAGCGGTCGCAGGCGGTAACCGGGACGTGGCTGTCCACCGGCCGTCGATGCCGGTGGCACGGAACCGACGTGCGGCCGTCGGTCTCCGGTCGAGCGTGACTGGTCGCGGACACGCTCCCGGGCGAGCCACAACGACTTTGACCGTGGGTTCAGCAAACGTTTGCGATGGCCAGCACCGACGGGGACCGCGTCTACTACGTCATCAGCGACCTCCACATCGGCGGCGACGAGCAACTGGAGGAGGTCGCGTTCCTCGACGAGCTACTCGAGTTCCTCGAAGGCCTCGAACGGACCGAGGAGGACGCGGAACTCGTCATCAACGGGGACGCGTTCGGCCTCTGGGAGTTCACGACCGCCGAGGGGATGGAGAAGTTCGACATCCTCGCCGAGCGGTACCCGGGACTGTTCGAGCAGCTGCGCGCGACGGGCGAGAACGTCCAGATCACGCTGCTTCCGGGCAACCACGACCACGAACTCGCCGCCTACGACGAGTACGTCGAGCGGTTCGCCGAGTACAACGTCACCGTCCTCCAGGAGCAGTCGTTCACGCGGCCCGTCGGTGACCGCGAAATCCACTTCGAGCACGGCCACCAGCAGGACCCGAACAACCAGATCGAGGAGTGGGGCAACCCCAACGCGACGCCGCTGGGCTACTACTACAACACCCTCGTGACCAGCCGCGCGGGCCAGCTCTCCGACCGCGGCCGGTACAACTGGCTGAAGGACGTCCAGGCGATCACACCGACCGAGCGCATGCCGGTGTGGCTGCTCTCGAAGTACTTCTACCGCGAGATGAACCCGTTCCTGCGGTACGCGCTCGTCCCGTTCCTGTTGCTGTTCAACATCAGCGCGGTGCTGGCGATACTCGCTGGACTCGGCGTGACGGGCGTCTGGGAACCCCCCATCGAGTGGACCACGGCGTTCCTCGGGCAGTTCGGGACCGCCGGGACCGCAATCTGGTTCCTGCTGGCGATCAACGTGGTCGTCGTCGGACTCGTGTTGCTCGTCGCGATTCCCGTCCACCTCATCCGACGGGACATCAAGCAGACGATCAGGCGCTTCGGCGTCTTCGAGACCGACCTCACCGTCGACGCCGAAGCTCCCTACGAGGACGCCGCCCGCGAGGTGTTCGCCGAACGCCCGCAGACCGCGATCTTCTGCCACGGGCACACGCACCAGCCGAAGCTGCAGCCAGTCGACGGCGGCTGCGTCGTTAACAGCGGCACGTGGCTGAAACGCTTCCACCGCCGCGAGGGCGTCATCGGGCTCGTTCCGCCGGTGTTCTACCCGTCCTATCAGCTGTGCGCGGTCCGCATCGCGGCGAGGGACGGGGACGTGGTCGTCGACTTCGAGGCCGTCGAGAAGCCGAGCCCCGGGACGGAGGAACTCACGCTCACCGAGCGCCTCCTGACCGTCGGTCGACCACCTGACCCGGAACTCCCGGACGGCACCCGGATTTAGCCGGACGAGTTCGGCGACGGACGGGTCTGCTGGCACCTGTCGGACCCAGCACGGGGTGGAGTTCGGACGAGAAGTGCACGGTGAGGCGGACTGCGTTTCTGCCGAATCAGAATCTCCCTGCCGCGTACCCCAGTTGTCCCTGAACCGATTTGCGGCCCGGAGACCCTAGCACTCCGTCAGGCTGGGACAGAGCGATCGCCCCGACGGCACTGTCGAGCGCCAGTGCGTCGATTTTCAGCGGCGGTATCGTTCCCGAGCCACCAGGAGAGACGGTAAGACGGTCACGCAGCTGCCGAACGCGAAGACGATACTCAACCCAGTCACGAGGCCGAATCGGTGGAGCGGCGGGGAGAGTGCGAGTGCGAGGACGCCAAAGCCAGCTGCTGTTGTCGCCGCACTCCCCAGCAGCGCGCCGCCAGTCCCGGTGACTGCAGCCACGAGCGACTCGTCGAGCGAGTCTCGGCGCTCACGTTCGTCGACGAACCGTTCGCCGAGATGGATGCTGTAGTCGACACCGAGCCCGATCGCCAAACTAGTGATGACGACCGTCTCGCTGTTGAACGGGATGTCCAGCAGCGCCATCGTCCCGAGCAACCACGCGAGCGCGAGGAGGACGGGGGCGAGCACCACAACGGCGAGCCCCGGCGCGCGGTACCGCCACCAGTACAGTCCGAGGAGGAACGTCAAGATGACGCCCAGCGTCACGGCGAATCCTTCGACGAGCGTCTCGAACAGGGCGCTCTGGGCGACAGCGGTACTGACCGGGCCACCGGTCGCAACAGCTGTCACCGGTGCATTCGCTTCGATCCCCGCTGCGACCTGTCGCACGTCGCCGGCAATCGATTGGGCGGACGCGTCGGTCTGCACACCGACGAGCAACCGACCCGTCGCGTACGACCCGGGCTCGGTTCGATAGAGTACTGTGGACGCCCGGTCGGGAGCGGCCTCGTACAAGAGGTCGTAGACTGTTGCGACGTCTTCGTCGGGGAGGCCGTCACCGTCCGAGTCTCGCTCGTCAATCGCGGCGGCGACGGTCTGATTCTCGGCCGCCACAGACCGGAGGACAGTCGCCGGACTATCGACGGCCGCTGTGCCGTCCGACTGGACGGCGATCGTTCCAGTTCGACTCGTAGACTGCGACACGTCGTCTGTCGCAGTGAGCGCTGCGGGCGCGGTCACGTTCCCGCGTATCAGTATCTGGGCCTCCGACCCCTGTCCGCGTTGCCGGAAGTTGTCGCTCAGGTACTCGAGATTCTCCCGGACGTCGTACTCGGACGGGGCGAACGGTTCCGGCAGCGATTCCATCCACGCTGGGGCGTCCTCCGGCAGGAAGTCCGCCTGATTGAACTCAGTGTCCAGGCCGGTCGCACCGTAGGCTCCTGCCGAAGCCAACAGCAGTGCGACGACGAGAACGGCGACCGGTGCTCGGCGTGAGAGGGCCGCAGTGCTCGAGAGCACACGGCGAATCGGCCCCGAGCCGACTCCGAACGCCGGCTGCTGGCGGTCACGCCCGAGCCGGGCGAGGAGCCGTTCGACTTCGAGTTTGACGGCCGGAACGAGTGCCGCAAAGACGACGAACATCGCGACGATGCCGGCCGCACTCAGCAGCGCGAAGTCCCGGATCGACGCGAGCGGGCTGACGTAGTTCGAGAAGAACCCGATGCCCGTCGTGAACGCGGCGGCGGCCAGCGCGACGACGACACCGGCGACCCCCGCCCGCATCGCAGCGGCCGGATTTCGCCGGCCGTCGGACCCGGACTCGGTGTCGCCGTCCGCCGCTCGTGCCTCGCGATAGCGCATGACGACGTGGAGCGAGTAGTCGATACTCAGTCCAATGAGCAAGAACGGGACCGCGATGAGTATGGAACTGGACGGGATTCCGAGCCAGCCCTGGATCCCCTGGAGCCACACCAGCACCACGCCGATCCCGAACAGGCTGACGAGCACGTCGACCACGTCGCGGTACGCGATACCGAGGACGGCGAGCAGGAGGACGAGTGCGACGGGGGTGATGATGAGGAAGCTGTCGCCGATGGCCCGCGAGGACGCATCGTCGATGATGCCCTGGCCGAAGACGAACGCGTCGTCGAAGCGTTCGTCGACCAGGGACGCGATAGCCACTTGCGCATCGTAGGCCTCCTGGGGCGTTTCGCTGGGGCCGCCGCGTTCGTCGGATTGGAAGATCAGTGTGAGTCGCGCGTCGGCGCTCGTCGCGCCGGGTTCGTACTCCGACGGGAGGAACGCAGTCGGGTCGCGGCCGGGAGCGGTCGAATCCGGATCGAGCACCCGCGCGACTATCGCATCCACCGATTCGTCCGAGCGCGACTCGAGCGCCGCGATCTGCTGGTCGAGTGTCGGCGCTGGCGGCTGTCCGTTCCGGCTGGTGGTGGCTGTGTCGTTTGTCCCGTTGCCAGCCGTTTGGCCTTCGAAGTACGCCGTCGTCGCCACGAGGTTCTCGAGCCCGCGGAGGCCCGACTCCATCTGGAGCGTCGCATTGATGGATTCTCGTTCACGAATCTCCCGCTGGAGTCGGAGGCTCTGCAGCAGTGACTCGCGGGTAAGGACGTCGCCGCCCTCGGCCCTGACGACGACCTGTGTGACCACCGCATCGTCGGAGCCGTACGTCGATTCGATCTCCTCGAGCGCTGCCTGCGCTTCGGAATCGATGGCCGCCCGGCCGATCGTACCGTCATCACTGCTGCCGACCACCGCGCCAGCGCCGACGGCCGCTGTGAGGGCGAGCAACAGGACGATGACGAGTTTGCTCCGCGAGACGAGCGCGTCCGCGTATCGAGACGGTACGTTGCGTTTCATCGGTCACCGATACCGCTTCGCGTCCGCGACGGCTGGGGAGTCGAATCGGTCGGACGGAGTGGCGGAATCGCTCATTGTCACAGTCTCCGTGGGTACTTCATAAGGAACGATGGAGGCCTCCCAAGACGTGGGACAACCACCAGCGCCGGTTTGTGGCTAGAGATGGATCACGCCAACCGACACCCGAAGCGACCGCGTTGCCGGAAACGGACCGCGCGGGCGGGCTGCGTGAGCCGACGTCTGAGCGAGCCGACGTCTGAGCGACGCCGGCCAACCGAGGGACAGCGGCTACTGCCCGTAGAGGCCGTATATCATGACGAGGAAGCCGCCACAGGCGACGAGGCTCTCGAAGAGCATTCCCTGGACGCTCGGAATGCCGAAGACGTGATGGAGGATCCCGACGAGAACCGTCCCGATGGTGATGACCAGAAGCCCTACCGCGAAGAACTGGAGCCCCTCGATTTGCGTACGCCGATAGGCCCGATAGGCTAACACCGAGACGATCCCACCGAGGACGAGCGCGCTGATTTTGACGATGCCGAGTAAGACGATCAGCGGGTCCGTCATGATTCCTCCTTCATCTCGGACCAGAACGTCGCCATGCGGTCCTCCGCACTGTCGTCCGGTCGATCGATGGAGACGGCGAACTCGTCGGCGTCGTCGATGGTAATCGAGATGTCCGTGAAATCTCGTTCGTACAGCGTGGCGTTCGGGCCGTCACGTCGGACTTCGGTGTATTCTTTGACGAGGGCCGCCTCGCGGAGCCGCTGGAGTTTCCGGTACACCGTCGAACTCGGCAGCTCGCATTCGGCACAGAGTTCAGTCGCGGATTTCGGTTCGCGGAGCGTCGTGAGTATCGTTCTGCATTTGTCGTCTTCGAGCGACTGGAGGACTGCCGAAACGGGCGGTCCGTCGTCGTCCTCCGTGGACTCCGCGACCGTGTCGGTGGCTGTCCCGGTCGCGTTCGACCGTGACGGGATGAGCGAGAGCCGGTCCGGGTCGACGAATTCCTCGGTCATTCGAATGTCGCAGCCGCCAGTTCGTCTCGACTCGGAGACGACGCTGTCAGTTTGCCCCTACTTACAGCTAGGTGTGTATAGTGGTATCGGGTCTTCCCGGCTCGTTGGACTACCAGGATGTCCGGCACTTTGGTCAGTGCGAAATCCGATGGAACCACCCGCCCGAAAAACACCCAGAATTCCGTGCTAACATTTAACATACCAGTTCTCGAAGTTCGAGGTGCGTTCCACACTGCGACTCGTGGGTGTCGCCGTCGGCGTTGGACGGAACGCGACACGGGGGGAGCGCCAATGCCAACGTACATCGTACTCCACGAACTCTCCGGGGAGAACCTGGAACACCTGCAAACAGAGATAGCGGACGGGAAAGCGATACTCGACGAAATGGAATGCGAGCTACACGACCTCTATCTGACGTTCGGCCGGTTCGACGCGGTCGGCATCATCGACGCACCGGACGACGAGACCGCGGCGCAGTTCGTCATGACGCTGGCCAGGGAGAACGACGTAGGGACCGAGACCCTGCGCGCGTTCCCCGAGGACGAAACTGAAGCCCTGCTCGAGGGCATGCCGGAGTAGCGCTGGTGCGCCGCGGGCGCTACCGCACCCCGCCGGTGGGTCACTACTCCGAACCAGGGGTTCGGCGCTCTTGGGACGCGTCAGTCCCTTCGAGCTCCTTGCCGCAGTCCGGGCACTCGTCGTCTACGACCGTGACCTGGGCGTCACAGGACGGGCAGAAGTCCAGCCAGCAGGCGCGGTCACCCATGCGACGGGCTACCCCGCGCAGCGACTTATGCGTGGCCGTAGTCGCGCGGTCGGCGTTTACCGTCGCAGTCGAGGATGGCCGTTCACGGCTCCCCGTGCAGCGTCTCGTGGAACGCCAGGACGAGCGCCGGAACGACGACCATGAAGAGGTGTTCCTCCACTGGAATCCCGAGCAGGTCGACGCCGGTCCGGAGTTCGATGGCGAACACGCCGATGGTGAGCGTGTACCAGTCCCAGACGTACGCGATCGGATAGAGTGCGGCGATGGTCACGCCGGCGCGTCGCAGGGCGTCCGCGCGGTAGAGCAACGCGAACGCCACCGCCCCGAACGCCACCTCCGACGCGAGGTAGGTGTACGAGCCGAATACGGCCCCGACGTCGGGGATTCCGGCGGGAAGCACGGCGAGCAGTTGGCGCCGAGGCCTTAAAACTCTACGAGGGCGTCCCGAGCACGCTGGGGTCGCAACAAAGTTGAAGACGTTGGTCCGTCTCGTTCAATACGTAGGCCCATGGATATCTCTAACATCGCGACGAACGACTACATAGAAGTCGAAAGCGAAGAACGGTTGGGCAAGGTTCGGTCTATCTTCGAGGACAAGAACCCCAAGGGCATCATCGTCACTGAAGCCGGCCAGTACGACGGCGTCATCACGGAGCGACAGCTCATCGGCTCCCACATCGAGGACGACACTCGAGTGGCGGCGCTCACGAAACCCGCGCCGAAGGTCGATCGCACCGAGGACGTCCGCGACACCGCACGGATGCTCGTCGAGGGCGGCACGAAGATCGCACCCGTGTTCGAAGCCGGCGAACTCTGGGGCATCGTCAGCGAGGACGCCATCCTCGAGGCCGTCCTCGAGAACCTCGACGCGCTGACCGTCGGCCAGATCTACACGGAGAACGTCGTCACCATCGAGGAGGACGACAACATGGGGACGGTCATCAACCGGCTCCGCGAACACGGCATCTCGCGACTCCCGGTCGTCGACGAGGACGGCTTCCTCACGGGCGTCGTCACCGTCCACGACATCGTCGACTTCGTCGTGCGGGACATCTCGAAGACCACCCGCGGCGACCGACGCGGCGAAGTCGAGCGCATGCTCGACCTCCCCGTCTACGACGCGATGTCCAGTCCGGTCGAGACCGTGACGGTCGACGCCAGCGTCGAGGACGCCGTCGAGACCATGCTGGACAACGACTACTCCGGGCTCGTCGTCACGCCCGCGGGCGACGACCGCGTCGTCGGCGGCATCCTCACGAAGACGGACGTCCTGCGCGCGCTCTCCTACACCGAGGAGGACCGCATGGACGTCCAGATCACGAACGTCGAACTCCTGGACACGCTCTCCCGGCAGGAGGTCGTCGAGCGCATCGAGCAAGTCGCCAGCAAGTACGGCGACATGCGCGTCCACCACGCGCACGTCCGCCTCCACAAGCACAAGGAGAAGCTCCGCGGCACCCCGCTCATCATGTGCCAGCTGCGCCTCCGGACCAACAAAGGCCAGATGGCGGGCACCGGCGAAGGCTACGGCGCGGACAACGCCTTCTACATGGCGCTGGACCTCCTGGAGCGCAACGTTCTCGAAGAGAAGGGCATCGAGCGCGACGAGGAGTACAAGGGCCAACTCCTCCGGAAACTCAACGAACTCTAGGACCACACTTTTTCGGCGGTCGGTCCTATGAGCGCGGAGCGCACCCGTGACGACGAGCGACCGCACCCGCGTCTCTCGACCACATCGGCGGTGCGCGCAGCACACCCCGGATGCTCACGGCGCCGCCCACCGTTCACACGGGTAGCGGGACCGCCGTTCCCGCTCGGCGAACCGCTCCCCTCGCGGATGGTCGTCGGTTCCAACGGACCGCCGGCACGCGTTCGGGAACCTATTTGCGGTGGGCGCGTCAACACCGAGGTATGGAGTACGACTTCACGCGCGCTGTCGGGTTGCTCGTCGCGATCGTAGTACTCGGCGTCGTCGGCCTCGCGTCGGCGGACGTGATGGGCACCGACACGGTATTCATGATGGTGCTGCCGTCGATGATCGTGTTCGCGGTGGTGTCGTTTTTCCTCGGCATGAAACACGGCGAGTACCGCGCAGCGAAGTAGCCGGCCGGCGCCGAACGGGCGTTTCTGGCCGGGGTGACGTGATGGAGAGGACGAGTTCTGAGCGCGTGCTGCGTCCCGAATGCGGGTCGCGTAGGCGGTCAGTTATGCGAATCGCGTAGGCGGTCAGTTCGGCTGGACAGACCATCTATTAGCTGCTCGGTGACGTGATTCTTGTGCAGCTAGAGTGCGTCGACCGGGTCATCCCGCCTAAAACCGACGTAGCCCGCCACCGACCCTGTCACCGGGCCGGGTGTGTTCCCCACGACCACGTTCAGTCAGCCACCGGTCCGGACCGCTCGCAACAGTGCGACACCGTTCCCGACCGCCAGACAGACCGCGGAGGCGACGCCAACTGCGCGTGGGTCCAGGTACTGGACCGCCGACCCGGCCACGAGCAGGACCGCAAGGAAGGCGAACAGCATGACAGCGCCGGCCTTCATCTCGACGACGGATTCCGTCGACAGCGGGTTGGCTGTGAGGCTGCGCGTCGGTTCGGATTCAGCCGCCTGCGCTGCGAAGTGCGTCTGCAGTCGCTCCCAGCCCCAGATGGAGAGCCCGTTTGCTGAGAGGAGCGCCGCGGAGAGGACGGAGAGCCAGGCGAACGCGGAATACCCGAACACGAGGAAGACAGCCGCCGCGAGGAGGAACGTGAGGCTCCCGACCGCGTGGCCGAGTGCGCCCTGCAGGTATTTGACCGCCTCCACGCGGGTGACCTCCCCCTCTATTTCGCCGCCGATGTCAGGCGCCATCTCTTCCGCCTCTGTCCGTGTATCAGGGCCAGTACCGCAAAAAGTCGAGGGGAGCGTTCGCACCTGTCGAGAAGGGTGCGGTCGGCCGGTCGGCGTTCAGTGCTGGGTCACGGCTTCGATGCCGCGTTCCGTGATCTGGAAGCGCGCCTGGTCGCCCTCCGGCTTCGAGCGGTGCTTCTCGAGAGTGGCGCGGCGGTTGCCGCCGCGGAACCGGTCGACCCGCAGCACGACGCCCGTCCAGTGGTTGAGCGTGTGGCCGCCGAGCGGCCGGACGCGGTCGCTGTCGCTGTCGACGTCCGTGAACACCTGGTTGGTGATGAGGACCGCGAGGTCGTGTTTGCGCGCCAGCGACAGCAGGTGCGTGACCTGGTCGGCCACCCGTCGGAGTGCGTCGCCGCCGTCCTGGTCGGTGCGCTCCAGGCGGTAGAAGCCCGTCGCGGAGTCGAGGACGACGAGGTCGGCTCGCTCCGCGAAGTCCTCGACGTCCCGGACGGCCTCGGCCTGCTCCTCGAAGTCGTGGGCGTCCGTGAGGATGATGCGACTGGACGCCGCTTCGGGGTCGTCGGCGCGCGCGGACAGAATCTGCTCGAAGCGCTCGACGGAGATGCCCTCGGTGTCGATGTAGACTGCGGTGCCGCCGTCGGCGGCGACGTCGACGGCGGTGGAGAGCGCAACGTTCGTCTTCCCGGCCCCCGGCGCCCCGTAGACCTGCGTGACGGTGCCGCGGTCGACGCCGCCCCCCAGGAGGTCGTCGAGCGCGCCGCAACCGGTCGAGATGTGGGTGTCGTCGCTCACTGGGCGGACGTATGACGGTCCTGTGCAAAAGACCCCCGGGTCGGGACTGGGCGACCCGACACGGGACGTTCGGCGCGGGCAAGCGTTTTGCTCCCAGCGGTCGCACGTCCAGCTAGTGATAGTCGTCGCGACGACTGACTTCGAAGTGTACCACGAGGTGGTCGCGGAGCTACGGGACCGCGACGTGGAGTTCACGACAGTCGAGCCCGGCGACCCCCTCCCGGAGCGGACGGACGTCGTCATCACCGCCGGCGAGGACGTGAGCGCGGACCCACCGGTAGTGGTCGCTGACCCCCAGAATCCGCGGCGAACGGTGGAGGAGGCGCTGGTGTACGCGCGCGGCGGGGACGGGCGAACAGTCGTCGGCGTCGACCCCGGGACCCGGCCTGGCATCGCGGTGCTGCGCGGCGGGATGCTCGTCGGCGCGTTCCAGGTCCCCATCGAGCAGGCGGCGTCGGTGGTGACCGAGGAAGTCGCCGGCGACGACGACGCCGTCGTTCGCATCGGGGACGGCGCCCGCCTGGAGGGCGCGCGTATCATCGACGAGCTAGACGAGGCGCGGGTGGAACTGGTCGACGAAACCGGGACGACGCCGTTCCTCGGCCCGGGCGCCCGCGGCATGGGTGACGTGCTCGCCGCGGCGAACATCGCGCTGATGGCGGGCGAGGAGATCGAGGGGCGACGCATCGAGCCCACGGAGGGCGAGCTAGAGGTCATCAAGGCCAGGTCCCGGGAGGCCAGCGAGGAGAACCGCACGATTCCGGAGGCGCTCGCGCGGAAGGTGGCGACCGGCGAACTCACGCTCGACGAGGCGCTCGCTGTACACCGGGAGAGTACCGAGTGAGGTCGCCCAGGGTGGCGTTCCTGCCGCCGGCAGAACGAGCGGAATGCACCACGTCTTTGTGTCCTGGTGTGCTACATTTTCACAACCGCGGGGGGTGCGGCGGAAAGTACTTCCGTCACCGCGTCGGATTCCGACACATCACCCGCAGTCTCCAATCATGAACGAAGTCCAACTTGAGGTGGCGAAAGCCTACCCGAACGACTCGGGCAGGGGCATCGCCCGCCTCGACCCCGACACGCTCCTGCACTTGAAGCTGAGTCCGGGAGACATCATCGAGATCGAGGGTGCCGAAACGACTGCCGCGAAGGTCTGGCGCGCCGACCGGCAGGACTGGAACACCGACACCATCCGCATCGACGGGTTCACGCGACAGAACGCCGACGTCGGCATCGGCGAACGCGTCAAGATCCGGAAGGCAGACGCCGAGAAAGCGGACAAACTCGTGCTCGCGCCGCCGGAGGACGCCAGCGTCCAGTTCGGCAGCGACGCCGCCGGCATGGTCAAACGCCAGATCCTGAAGCGACCGGTCGTCTCCCGGGACATCGTCCCGGTGATGTCCAGCACGAACCACCCGTTCATGCGGTCGCCGGGTCAGGCGATCCCGCTCATCGCCGTCGAAACCGAACCCGAGGGCGTCTGCCTCGTCACCGAGGACACGGACGTCGAACTCCGCGAGGAACCCATCAGCGGGTTCGAGCGCACGGGCGGCGGCATCACGTACGAGGACATCGGCGGCCTCGAAAACGAGATCCAGCGCGTTCGGGAGATGGTGGAACTCCCGATGAAACACCCCCAGATCTTCCAGAAGCTGGGCATCGAACCACCGCAGGGCGTGCTGCTGCACGGGCCGCCCGGCACCGGGAAGACCCTCCTGGCGAAAGCCGTCGCCAACGAGACGTCGGCGAGTTTCTTCTCCATCGCCGGCCCCGAGATCATCTCGAAGTACTACGGCGAGTCCGAACAGCAGCTCCGCGAGATCTTCGAGGACGCCAAAGAGGAGTCCCCCGCCATCATCTTCATCGACGAACTGGACTCCATCGCGCCGAAGCGCGAGGACGTCACCGGCGAAGTCGAGCGCCGCGTCGTCGCTCAGCTCCTGACGATGATGGACGGCCTCGAGGGCCGCGGCCAGGTCATCGTCATCGCGGCGACGAACCGCGTTGACGCCGTCGACCCCGCGCTCCGCCGGCCCGGTCGCTTCGACCGCGAAATCGAGATCGGCGTGCCGGACGAGATCGGCCGCGAGGAGATTCTCAAGATCCACACGCGGGGCATGCCGCTGAGCGACGACGTCAACCTCGGGTCGCTCGCCGACGACACGCACGGCTTCGTCGGCGCGGACATCGAGAGCCTCACCAAGGAAGCCGCGATGCGGGCGCTCCGGCGCTACCTCCCCGAGATCGACCTCGACGAGGAGGACATCCCGCCGAGCCTCATCGACCGCATGATCGTCAAGCGCCAGGACTTCAAGGGCGCGCTCAACGAGGTCGAACCCTCCGCGATGCGGGAGGTGCTCGTCGAGCTCCCGAAGCTCTCCTGGGACGACGTCGGCGGCCTCGAGGACGCCAAACAGGAGATCAAGGAGTCCGTCGAGTGGCCGCTGAACCAGCCGGAGAAGTTCACCCGGATGGGCGTCGACCCGCCCGCGGGCGTCCTCCTCTACGGGCCGCCCGGCACCGGGAAGACCCTCATGGCGAAAGCCGTCGCCAACGAGACGGACGCGAACTTCATCAGCGTCCGCGGCCCCCAGCTGCTCTCGAAGTGGGTCGGCGAGTCCGAGAAAGCCATCCGGCAGACGTTCCGGAAGGCCCGCCAGGTCTCCCCGACGGTCATCTTCTTCGACGAACTCGACAGCCTCGCGCCCGGCCGCGGCCAAGACGTCGGGAACAACGTCAGCGAGCGCGTCGTCAACCAGCTCCTCACTGAACTCGACGGCCTCGAGGAGATGGAGGAAGTGATGGTCATCGCGGCGACCAACCGACCCGACATCATCGACCCCGCGCTCATCCGCTCCGGGCGCTTCGACCGCCTCGTGCAGGTCGGCCAGCCCAACGTCGAAGGCCGCGAACAGATCCTCAAGATCCACTCCGGCGACATCCCGCTGGCTCACGACGTCAGCCTCCGCGAGCTCGCGGAACTCACCGACGGTTACGTCGGCAGCGACCTCGCGAACATCGCCCGGGAAGCCGCCATCGAGGCGCTCCGCGAGAACGAGGACGCCGAAGAAGTCGAGATGCGGCACTTCCAGAAGGCCATGGAACACGTCCGCCCGACGATCACGGAGGACCTCGAGGACTACTACGACCGCGTCGAAGAACAGTTCAAGGGCAGCCAGACCCCCGAAGCCGGCCGCGAACGCGGCGGCCACATCGGGTTCCAATAGGACCTTTTTACTGCGGGGGGGTCGCCGTAGGCGACCCCCGCTTGTAAAAATCTACGCTAAAAACGTCCCGCGAGCCTCCGGCTCGCGGTGAAACGCGCGGCGGAGCCGCCCGTTTGCTTCTTGAGTTATCCGTCGTAGAGAAACTGCGAGATAGAGTGACGGTTCGACGCGTTACTCGTCGTCGACGAGGACGGCGTTGACCTGGCCGTTCTGGCCGGGTCGGGAGGTGACGCGGGCGCGGCCGGCGTCCGTCTCGATGATGGCGCCCTTCGTGATGATGTTCCGGCGGGCGTAGTTCGGGTTCGCGCCGTTCTCGACGACGTCCTCGATGGTCGCGTTGACGCCGCCGTCGTCGGTGGCGACGTTGGCGACGTCCGTGGAGAGCGCGCGGACCTTCTCGACGTTCCCGCGGGCGTCGACGGTGCGGTAGCGCTGCTCGCCGACGGTCGTCTCCGTGGGCGCGCGCCCGGTTTTCGACTTCTTCTTCTTGTTCTGCGGTCGGAGTCGCGCGCCGGTCTTCGAGCGCTTGGACCGTCCCTGGTATTGCATGTTCGGGAAGTGGCGCAGGACGTACTTGAAAGACTCGGTTGGGGGAGAACAGCGGGTTTTACCGGCGTCGCCGGCGAGGAGGGAGACATGAGCCTCCGGGTGGCGGCCGCCGCGCCGTTCAAACAGAAGGGGAAGCGTCGGATTCCAGAGCAGGCGTTCGTGGTGGCGCTGTCGCTGGACCGCGACTGGATGAGTCCCGACCAGGCCAAGCGCGTGCTGGACCTCGCGACGGGCGAAGGCCTCGTCGAGCGCGCGGACGGCGACCTCGTGGCTGACTTCGACCCGGAAGACGTGGCGATTCCCGACGACTTCACGCCCGACGCGTCGCTGTTCCAGGAGCGGTCGGCGTTCGAGCGCACGCTGGACGCACTCGTCGAGGCCGGCTACGACCGCCAGGAGACCGTCGCTGGCGTGAACCAGCTCCAGCAGGACCTCGGCGTGACGGCTGACGCGGCGGCCGTCGTGTACGCGCGGCGCCGCGGCGTGGACGTCGCCAGCGCGGCCGCGAAAGCCCGCACGGAACTCCGAGGATAGCATGGTCGAGGACACCATCACTGACGGGACGCGACTCGCGGAACTCCTGTCAAGCGAGCTCACGGGCCACGAGAACCCGCCGTACGACCGCGTGAGTGTCGCGAACGCCGACCCGGACGTGGAGCCGACGACGGACGGCGCTCGCGCCTACGACGTCCAAATTCACGGCGAACGGATCGGCGCCGTGTACGTGATGCCGGACCGGGCGCGCGTCGAACTGGTCGACGGACTCGAAGCGGCCGAACGCGAAGCCGAGCGGCGCGGACTGCGCACGCGACCGGTGGGCGCCCGGCCGCCGCGTGTCGTGGTGTTCGTGGAGAACGGCGCTGACGTCAAGGACGCGTTCGACGTGTTCGGTGCCGCGGCCGACGCGGCTGGCGACGGCGACTGACCGACGGCGGTGACTGACTGACGGCGGCGTCCCGGCTAGCGACGGCGACTGACCGGCGGCGTCCCGGCTGAGAGCCAGTCACGCCGAGTATCGCGACGCAACGGCCCCGTACGCGACCTCTGCGGCACGCCAGAGTGCGACGACGATGGTAACGAGGAGCGCCGCCAGCGAGAGGGACAGCCAGCCCAGTATCGCAGCGGCGGGCGCCTGCAGGCCGAAGTAGTCGTACAGGAGTTCCGGGACGACGAACATTCCCGTTACCGGAGCCACGAACGCGAGCACCGCGAGCAGTCCCGCGAGTTTGAGGACGGCGCGCTGTGAGCGTTTGAGGGCGTGGCCGGAGAGCAATGCGGCGGCGCCCAGCGACGCGCCACCGGCGGCAATCACGAGGCTGCCGAAGCCGATAGCGAGGCCGACCGGGAACCCCTCCTGTCCGAGTGCGGGCAGAAGGATGCCGAGGCCGACGACGACCAGCACGAGGCCGAGGGCTGCCAGGAGGACGCGAAGGACGGAGCGAGCGGAGGGCACACGCGATTCGTGTGACTCGTCTGGGAAGTGTTTTCTCGTGGCCGCCCGCCAAAGCGAATCGCTTTTGCCGGTTTGCGGGGACCCCAACGCATGGGCTTCTTCGAGGACCTCGGGGCGCGCATCGAGGCCGCCGACACCGTGGTGAGTGTCGGCCTCGACCCCGACACGGACCGCCTGCCGGACGACGTCCAGGACGCGGACCTGCCGCGGTGGGCGTTCAACCGCCGCGTCATCGACGCCACCCACGAGCACGCCGCCGTGTTCAAGCCGAACGCGGCGTTCTACGAGGACAGCGACGGCTGGCGCGCGCTCCGCGAGACGGTGGCGTACGCCCACGGGAAAGGGGTGCCCGTTCTGCTGGACGCGAAGCGCGCGGACATCGGGAACACCGCCCGCCAGTACGCCGAAATCCTGGACTACGTGGACGCAATCACGGTGAATCCCTACCTCGGCGAGGACGCCCTCCAGCCGTTCCTCGCGCGCGACGACGCCGGCGTGTTCGTGCTGTGCCGGACGTCGAACCCTGGCGGCATGGACTTCCAGCACCTCGAACTCGCGGCGTACGACCGCCGCCTATACGAGCACGTCGCCGAGCGCGCCGCCGGCTGGGACGACGAGTACGGGAACGTCGGCCTCGTGGTGGGGGCGACGGCGCCCGACGAACTGGAAGCCATCAGGGAGCGCGTGCCCCAGTTGCCCTTCCTCGTGCCGGGCGCGGCGCACAGGGCGGGACGCCGAGGCCGCC
>NZ_WUUU01000046.1 GCF_009831555.1 Halobacterium bonnevillei
TCTCGTACGACGACGACTTCTCGTGGGACGTCTCGGAGAACAACTCGTACTACTGCGATTTCGAGCTCGTGAACGCCTGACAAGATTCCCCGATCGACAGACACCATGCGGACGCCAGCCAGGTCGCTCCCCGGGCGTCGGATCGACGCGCGCTCGAACGGCGTCGACGACCGACTCGAAGTCGCTCATACGCCGGCTTTCACGCGGCCCCGCCTAAGCCGTGTCGATGCCGTAGCTTGCTGGCGAAACGAAAGCCATTTCAAAACGCACCGGGTAGACTGGAGTGCGAGCCGCCATAGCTCAGTTGGTAGAGCACCTGGTTGTTACCCAGGTTGTCCCAGGTTCGAGCCCTGGTGGCGGCGCTTCTCACACACTCACTCGCGGAGCGACGGCTCCGCGATGAGTTCGGTCGTAGCGGCGGAAGGGCTCGAGCCCGAGAGACGCAGCGTAAACGTAGAGAGCGACCGTCTCTCGACGTTCGAGCCCTGGTGGCGGCGCTTCTCACACACTCGCTCGCGGAGCCTCGACTCCGCGACGAGTTCGGGTGTAGCGCCGGAAGACGGAGTCTTCCGACAGCGTCCTCCTCTCGCCGGCTGCTCGCTGTGCGCGCGTCGACCGGTGGTGATTCGCTGGAATCCCGACAGGCTAAAGGTTCGGCCACGGAAAGCGATACGTGAGGGGCCTTAGCTTAGTCTGGTTCAAAGCCCCCGGCTCATATCGGCGTTCGTCCCCGGGCGAGTGTCGTGGGACACCGGGTGAGCGGTGGTTCAAATCCGCCAGGCCCCACGTTTTCGTGTCTCTGGCTGCCAGCGACTGGAGCAGCCGCCATCCCCGGTAACGTGGCCGGCGACGGCTTCCTCGCCCGGCGGCGGTGGAACCGAACGCTGCCGCACCAGCAATCGCCCGGGCGTCGGCCCCATGTCGCCGTGGCCAGGGCTCGGCACCCGGGAACGCGGGCGCCGGCAGCAAATCGATGGCCCGTTCGGCGACCCCAGACAGTGCGCCGATGCGGAACAGCGGCCGGACGCTGACGATCCACGCGAACCTCGGGTTGCCGATTCGGTCGGTAACACCAGGGTCAGTACCTGACACCGGCGTCCGCGCGCGCTTTTACGTCTCCCGCTTCTACCGAAGACTGCGAACGAACGTCTCCCAGAACTCCATGTCGCAGAAATCAGAGTACGTAGACGAGACCGAGATCGACGCATCACTCGACGAGCTTCCCGACGGCGACACCATCGACGAGACAGTCGCAAATCTCGAGGCCAACGGCTTCGAGGTCGTCGTCGCCGATAGTGCCGAGGAGGCCCTCGACACCATCACGTCGCACATTCCGGCCGACGCCGCAGTCATGAACGGCCACTCGACGACGCTCGAGGAAATCGGGTTCATCGAACACCTGAGCGAGGGGGACCACGAGTGGGAGAGCCTCCCCGACGAAATCTACAGTATTGACGACGACGCCGAACGACAGGCCGCTCGCCGCGAATCCCAGACGGCCGAGTACTTCCTCGGTGGCATCAACGCGATCGCACAGACCGGTGAGCTGGTCGCAGCCGACCGCTCAGGGAGCCGGATCGGTGCCTATCCGTTCGCCGCCGGTAACGTCGTCATCGTCAGCGGCGTGAACAAGATCGTCGACGACCTCGACGCCGCGCTCGACCGCCTCGAATCTGTCGCGTATCCGCTGGAGAACGAACGCGCGAAGGACGCCTACGGCGTCGAGAGCGCTATCGCCAAACAGCTGATCTTCCGGCAGGAACTCGAAGCGGGACGGACGACCGTCGTCCTCGTCCGCGAACAGCTGGGCTACTGAGACTGCCGGCGTACCGTCGCGTCGACGTATTCACTTGCAGTCCGCCGCGCCGTTTCGAGGGCCCCGTTGTCGTCCAGCGCGACTGCCCGGGTCCGACCCCCGTTGACGATTGTCATCAGTGCGCGAGTTACGTGGTCGGCGTCGACGTCGTTGAACACGCCTTCGTCGATTCCGTGATTGACGACTGCCTTGACCATGTACCGGATGTACTCGTCGTTCTGCTGGAAGCGCTCACTGAACGCATCCTTGTACGGCGCCTGACTCCGCATCTCCAACAACGCGATCGAGAGGTCGGAGTTCTCCTGTGGTTTGACGAGGAGTTCGTCGAGCAGCAGTTCCAGCCGTTCCCCGGGGTCAGTCGTCTCGACGTCGTGGATCGAATCGACGAACTGGTCCAGGAGGTAGTCGAGGAAGGCCGCGAGGAGTTCGTCCTTCGTGTCGTAGTAGTAGTGTACTGCAGCCGTGGATTTTCCGTATTCGTCTGCGATCCGCTGGATCGTGAGGTCAGCGTAGCCGTGTTCGCGGAGGGCCCGGTAGGTTGCCTCCATGATCGCCTCGTCAGGCTCCGAGGCGGTCCGATCCGATGGTTCGGCCATTAGAATTCGATAGGACCTATGGTTGGATAACGGTTGTGCCACAACGGACGAGTCTTCGAGGGGTTACTGGTCACGTAGTTAGTTCGTAATCCGCCAGATATTGTGGAGACCAAGCTCTGATGGACTATCAGTGCCCCGAAGGATTTTTGACTAACTGGTTAGTAAGTTGGGGTAGTACCTGATGAGCGACGACACGGCGACTGAACTTCTCGCGGCGACGTATCGGGCGCTCTGCCGGCACGGCTACGCCGATCTCACGCTCGCGGACGTCGCTGACGAGGCAGACCGGAGCAAAGCGGCCATTCACTACGACGACGACGGAGAGACCCTCTTCGTCGAGTTTCTCGACGTTCTGTACGAACGAGACACTGCGCGGCTTCCGTCCGTCGACGGGGGGACGCCGCGCGAACAACTCTCAGCACTCCTCGCGGCGGTCCTCATTGACGAAGGCGCCGCGCCCGACCAGCGGTTTCGAACCGCACTGTTGGCGGTGAGCGTGCAGGCGCCGTACGACGACGCGGTCCAGACGCGACTCTCCAACTTCGATGCGGTGCTCTACGAGCGACTCCGAGCGATCGTCGCGGCCGGCGTCGAGAGCGGCGAGTTCGATGCGACGGTCGAGGCGGCCGTCGCTGCCGAGTTCCCCGTGACGGCCATCACGGGTGCGCATACGCGGCGCGTCGCGGTGAAGCGGTCATCCGAGACGCTCTCAGAGGCACTCACGTGGTACATTGACCGACAGCTACTCGCTGACGGGGCTCCGGAGGCGGCCCACTGATGGGGGTTCGAAGCCGCATCTCCGCACTGTTCAGGGGGCCTGAGGAGTTCGACCTGACGTCGGGCAGCATCGGGAAGCCCCTGTTCTTCCTGTCGATGCCGATCGTCGTGACGAACCTCTTCCAGACGGCGTACAATCTCGCTGACACGTTCTGGCTCGGCCAGTACAGCACGGACGCCCTGGCGGCAATCAGCTTCGCGTTCCCGATGGTCTTCCTGCTCATCTCGCTCGGATTGGGTATTTCGGTCGCCGGCAGCGTGCTCGTCGCCCAGTTCACGGGTGCAAACGAGGAGCGCGAAGCCGAGTACGCCGCCTCGCAGACGGTCACGTTCGCAGTCCTCGTGTCGCTCGTCCTCGGCGCCGTGGGCTACCTCGGCGTCGATACGTTCCTCAGTCTGCTCGGCGCTTCGCAGGACGTCCTGCCGATGGCGACCAGCTACATGGAGGTCATCTCGCTGGGCCTGCTGTTCATGTTCGGCTTCTTCGTCTTCGTCGCGCTGATGCGCGGGTCCGGCGACACCATCACGCCGATGCTCGTCATGTTCGGGTCGGTCGTACTCAACATCGTCATCGACCCGTTCCTCATCTTCGGCTGGACGGTCGTCGAGAACGCTCCGCTGGTCGGCACGCTCTCGTTCCCCGAGCTCGGGATCCAGGGGGCCGCCATCGCGACCGTGTTCTCGCGTGCACTCGCCCTGGTCGTCGGGCTGGCGATCATGTTCCGCGGGAACCGCGGGGTCCAGATCCACCTCCGGGACATGGCGCCGGATTTCTCGTACCTCCGGCGGCTCGTCCGCATCGGCCTGCCGGCGTCGATCGAGGGGACCGGACGTGCGCTATCGATGAACCTGCTGTTGGTCATCGTCGCGCTCTTCCCGGACACGGTGGTCGCCGCCTACGGGATCGGGACGCGCGTGTTCTCGGTCATCTTCCTCCCGGCCATCGCCGTCGCCCGAGGCGTGGAGACGATGACCGGCCAGAACGTGGGGGCCGACAAACCGGACCGGGCAGAACACGCGGCGGACCTCGCAGCGGCGGTGCTGTTCGGCGTGCTCACAGTCGCGGGAATCCTCGTCTGGGTTGCCGCAGCACCGATCGCCGACCTGTTCACGACGAACGCCGACGTCGTCGAGATCACCGCCCAGTTCATCCGCTACGTCGCGCTGACCTTCGGGTTCATCGGCATCATGCGGGCCTACACTGGGAGCTTCCGTGGTGCCGGGAAGACGCTCACTGCCGCAGCCATCTCGGTGTTGATGCTCGGTGTCATCCGCTTCCCGATTGCGTGGGTCGCTGCCGGCCCGCTCGGCGCACCGGGCGTCTGGCTGTCGTTCGCCGTCTCGAACGTTGCCGGCGCGCTCATCGCGTACGCGTGGTACCGGCGAGGCACGTGGCGCGAGAGTGACCTGACCGAATCCCACGTCGACCTCGACGAAGCCGGCGTCGAGGCACCAACAGGTGACGACTGAGACCGATGACTGAGTCAGCCCCCGGCCGTCCAGCACAGATCGACCGTCACATCGAGCGGGTGCTCAGTGACACAGACGAGGTCGGTCTCCCGCTGGTCCGTGACGTACTGCCCGAGTCCTCCGACCGGTGGTACGGCCTGTTGGTGGTTGCCGTGTACGAGTCGCTGGCAGACAGCCGGGACACTGAGATCGTCCTTCCCGCTGCCGCGGCAATCGAACTTCTCCGGGGCTACGTTCGGCTCCGAAGCCGACTGCTGGTCCGCCTCGCCGACAATCACGCGCACTCACTCACGACGGACCGGACGTCGTCGTTGCTGGCCGGTGATTACCTGTACACGGCGGCATTCTCGGCACTCCCGACACTGTCGGACACCCCGTCGGGCGACTGCTTCGCGGTACTGACGTCAGTGCTCGAAACGATCACGGACGCGTTTGCGCGCACCTACGCCGCAGCCGAGTCGACCGATCACGACCAAGCGATGCTCGTCGACGACACGGCGGGCAGTCTCGGTGAAGGTGCTGCCCTGCTGGGCGCGGTCCTCGCGGGCATCGAGGGCCCGAATCGCCGGGACGTTGCCCGGTTCGGGCGCGGGCTCAGCACCGCCCGACAGAGCGCCCGCATTCTCGACGCGGATCCGAGTGAGGCGATAGTCGTCCCGCCGCGGTTCGACGAGACGCAGCTCCGAGCGCTCGCAGACCGGCGCCGGGACGACGCGAACCGGGCGCTGGACGCACTACCGGAGACTGTCGACGTGGCGCGTCTGCGAGCGTTCGTTGCGAGTGATGAACCGACGCGAGACCCGACGGACCAGGCCACCGACGGGGACGCACTCGAGTAGCGTGCCGGTCGCGTGACGGATTCGCAGGGCACGTGGACGACACGAGGAGACGACGACCGGAATCCGGTCGTCGTCCCGAGTGAGTACTGGGGCCGGCTTCGGAAACCCCGATTCTGAACGCGGGTGGCGCTCTGTGCCTCGATTCAGGAGTCGAAGAACTGGTCGGGCGTGAGCCGTGACAACCGCATCGCATTCCCGGTCACGCCGAGGCTCATCCCCATGTCGCCGACCACGACCGCGAGCGCGACGCTCACCAGGCCGAGCGGGACGCCGAGCGCGAGCAGCGCCTTCACGCCGAGGCTCCCCCAGATGTTCTGGCGGATCACGCCGTTGGCCGTGTGCGACAGCGCGTAGAGGTACGGCAGCTTCCCGATGTCGTCGCCCATCAGCGCGATGTCGGCGGTCTCGAGCGCGGTGTCCGTGCCGGCGGCCCCCATCGCGATGCCGACGTCGGCGGTCGCCAGTGCGGGCGCGTCGTTGATACCGTCACCGACCATCGCCACCTCGCCGTACTCCGCCTGTAACGCCTCCACGGCGTCGACCTTCTCGTCGGGCAGCAACTCGGCGCGGTACTCGTCGACGCCGACGCGCTCGGCGATCGTGCGGGCCGTCCCCTCGTTGTCGCCGGTCAACATCACGACGCGTTCGACGCCGAGGTCGTGCAGGCGTGCGACCGCCCGTTCGGCGGCCGGCCGCACCTCGTCGGCGATGGCGATGACGCCGACCAGTTCGGTGGCCGTGCCGACGAGGACGACCGTCTTGCCCTCGGACTCGAACCGCGAAATCGCCCCGCTTTCGACGTCGGCACAGTCCTCGTGTTCGCACTGCTCGTGGGCCACTTCGGCGACCGTGCCACCGTCGGTCCGGGGGTGTGCGTGCGACAGGTCGAAGCCCAGCTCCTCGAAGAGCGCGGGCTTGCCCGCGTAGTACGTCTCGCCGTCGACGTCCGCGCGGATTCCCTTCCCGGTGATGCTCTCGAACGCCTCGACGCTCGGCACGTCACCCCCCGCGTCCGCCTCGGCACGGGCGAGAATCGCGTCGGCGATGGGGTGTTCGCTTCGCCGTTCGAGCGCGGCTGCGTACCGGAGTACCGCCTCGTCGCTCGCACCGCCGAGTGCAACGACGTCCGTGACGGCGAGTTCGCCCTTGGTGAGCGTGCCAGTCTTGTCGACGGCGATGGCGTCCACGTCCCCCATCGCTTCGAGGTGGTTGCCGCCTTTGACCAGGACGCCGTTCTTGGCGGCGCTGGTGATCCCGGAGACGACGGAGACGGGCGTCGAGATGACGAACGCGCACGGGCAGGCGATCACCAGCAGGGTGAGTCCGCGAATGAACCACGTCTGCCAACCCCCGCCGAAGGTGTGTGAGACGCCGGCGAGACTGACGGTGGCGCCGCCGCTGATGAGCAGCGGCGGGAGCGCGGCGGTGAGAATCGCCAGCACGACGATTGTCGGCGTGTAGTAGCCCGCGAACCGGTCGACGAACTGCTCTTTGTCGGTCTGCTTCTCCTGTGCGCCCTGCACCATCTCGATGATCTGCGAGAGCGTCGACTCCGAGGCGGGCGAGTCGGCCTCGAACTCGAAGTAGCCCGCCTCGTTGATGCTGCCGGCGTACACTTCGTCGCCGACGCTCTTGTCCACCGGGACGCTCTCGCCGGTGATGGGTGACTCGTCGACGGCACTCCCGCCCTCGACGACGGTGCCGTCGAGTGGGATCTTCTCGCCGGGGCGGACGACGACGGTTTCGCCGACCGCGACCTCGTCGGCGGGGACAGTCACCGCCTCGCCGTCGCGGCGCACAGTCGCCTCGTCGGGCGACAGCTCCATCAGCTCCCGCAGGGAGTCTCGTGCCCGGTCCATCGCGTAGTCCTCGAGGAGTTCCGCGATGCTGAACAGGACGGCCAGCGTCGCGGCTTCGACGAAGTAGCCGATGCCGGTCGCTGCGATAATCGCCGTCCCCATCAGCAGGTCGATGTCCAGGCTCCGGTTCTTTGCCGAGTAGTAGCCACCGCGAACCACCGGGTAGCCACTGGTGACAATCGCGACGAGGAAGAGCCCGTCAGCGACGTGGAGCGGATAGTCGAGCACACTCGCGACGGCGAGGTTTTGACCCGCGAGGACGAACTCGAAGAGCAGCCCGAGTGTGACGAACGCTGCACCGATCCACGTCTTGACGGCGCGCGAACTCCTCCACACCTCCGACGGGGGCGCAATCTCCAGGTCGTCGTCCGACGACGCGTCTTCGTCGTCGCCGCCGACGACCTCGTAGCCCGCGCTCTCGATGGCGCGGACGGCGTCCGCTTCGGCGACGCGGTCGGGGTCGTACGTGATCGTCGCCGTGCCGGTAGTCGGTTGGAGCGTCGCGTCGACGATACCGTCGACGCGCTGGAGGCTCTTGTCGACTTTCTGTGCGCAGGAGGGGCAGTCCATCTCGGGGACGGTGAGGCGGGCGGTCAGCTCCCGTCCCTGTCCGCCGTCTGCCGGCCCCGCTGCATCCGGGTTCTCTGTCATTACCGCACGGTAGGAGCGGGCGCTCGATATGTCTTTGTTGGAATATTCCAACACCCGGCCTCAGCGCGACGCCAGCCGTTCGTTCGCTCCGCGCTCGCCGGCGACGTGCTGCTTGGCCACGTGCTCCTCCGCCCGGCGGAGTCGGTAGGTGAGCGTCGACCGCGGGACGTCGAGGTGTTCGGCGAGCTCGCTGACGTCGACCTCGCGCGGCGACTCGTAGTAGCCGTGTTCGACGGCGGCCTGGAGTGCGGCCTCCTGTGCCGGCGGCAGGGCGCTCGGCGTCCCGTCGGCTCCCGTCGCTGACGTCGTCGTGTCCGCGGTGCGGAGCAGTTCCGTCTGGGCGCACTCCCCGACGGCCGACTCCAGGGCGTCGAAGAACGCCGCCACGTCGCCCCTGCCGGAGTGGATGAGCCGCCACGTGTAGTGGCGCCCCTCGTGACGGGTCTCGAACAGGACGCCGTCGCCGAAGTGGTCGCGGGCGATGTGGGGAACTGAAGCGCAGGCAGGCGTGCGCTCCCAGTCGGAGTAGAGGACGAGTGTGTCGTCCGCGCGGTCCAGGACGCGGGTGGTCTGCGTGGCGCCGCAGTCCTCGGTCACCAGACAGTCTGCGTAGTAGTCTCCGTTGAGAAAGGCGTCCTCGACGGCGTCGAGCGCAGTGGCGGTCCCGGTGGCGTGGTCGACCCGCCAGAGACGGTCGGCAGTGACGTGGAGCGAGAGCGAGCGGACGCGGGCGTCGGGGTGGTCGGCGAGGGCGTCTGCCACCCTGTTGCACCCCGGCTCGTATTCGAGGGCGAAGACGAGTTCGCGCATACCACACGTACGGCCGGGGACCACATAACCCATGGCCTGGGGCTTCGTCTGCCGGTGGATAGTAGCTCGCGTCGCCCGGGTGGTCCCCCTCCTGGATTCGCGGTGCGTGGGCCCGACGCTCATGTCCGTGCTCGGCAGTCCTCCGCTCGACGCACCGGCGGTAGACAGCACGGTTCAGCCCACACGTAACAGCGTCCGAGTAGCCACCGAATCACGTGCTGACGGCACGGGAGTTCTCTGGGCACGCTCCGGTAGACCCCATCCAGAGGCTCGTCGATTCTGGGCCACCGGATCCCGCTATACGCCCCAGAATAGCCAGATTCCGAACGTCGTGACACCTGCGAGTACTAACTGGAGTGGCCCCCCAAGCCGTAGATAGTCGGTGAATTCGTACCCTCCCGGCCCGTACACCATGAGGTTCGTCTGATAGCCGACTGGGGTGAGAAACGAGGTGCTCGCCGCGAACGTGACCGCGAGGACGAACGAGAACGCGTTCGCCCCTAACTGCGTCGCGACGTCCACCGCCACCGGGATGAAAAGGACGATTGTCGCATTGTTGCTGATCAGATTTGTCACGACAGCCGTGACAATGTAGAACAGCGCAATCATGGCGACAGCCGGCAACACATCGGCGACAGTGACGATGAGGTCGGCAACGAGGGCCGCACCGCCCGACCGCTCGAGTGCGATTCCGAGCGGAATCATCCCCGCGAGGAGAAAAATCACGTCCCACGCCACGGCATCGTAGGCTTCGTCCGTTTCGAGTGCGCCCCCAGCGATCATCGCGACGACGCCGGCGAGCGCGCTGATGCCGATCGACACGAACCCGAGTGCCGCGACGCCGACGACGCCTGCGACAATCGCGACGGCGAGCCACTGTTTGTCCTCTCGATACGTTTCCGTCGTCGAGGTCCGGTCCAGAAATCCCTCAGTCGCAACTGTCGTAACCGACAGGGCAGGGTTCTCGCGAAGCGCGGCGACGTGCCGACCACTGGAACGCAGGAGTACCACGTCCCCTGCTTCGAGTACGATGTCCGAGAATCCGGAGGTGACGGTCGTTTCTCCCCGCTGAATGCCGAGTAGCGTCGCTTCGAACGACTGGCGGAAATCGACGCCACCGACTCGCTCGCCGACGAGTGACGAGGCCTCCGTGATACGAGCCTCGACGAGCGTCCCGATTCCTGCGGACAGCTCGGGGCCGATCTGGTCGATGTGGACCCACGGCAGATACCAGAGGTCCAGGTTCGAGGCCGCCGCTCGAATCGATTCGGGGTCGCCCCTGACGGTCACGACGTCGCCACTCTCGAGTTCGAACTCCGGGTCTGGGACGGCGTGCCGCCCGTCGTAGCGAACCACTTCGAGAACGTCGCCGTCGGAGACGCCGAAGACGTCGTCCAGGCCCTCCCTGATCGACGACCCCACCAGCGGCGATTCATCGCGGACGTAGAGCCGCGTAATGTGGCCTTTCAGATTGAACTCGCCGAGGAGGTCGACCGTTGGTCGGACGCGTTCTGGGAGGAGTCGCTGGCCGACGGTCGCCAAGTAGACGACGCCGACGATCAGGCCGAGCAGCCCCAGGTGCGTGAACTCGAACATGGAAAACGGGTGACCGAGGAGCCGATCAGAGAAGCTACTTGCGAGGAGATTTGCGGACGTACCGACCAGCGTCAGCGTCCCACCGAGCATCGCGGCGAACGAGACTGGCATCAGGAGTTTGGACGGTGAGATGCGGTACTCGTCCGCGAGGTCGAGGACCATCGGGATGAACACGGCGACGATGGGTGTGTTGTTGACTACGCCAGCGAGGCCGCCGCTCAACGAGAGGGTCGTCCAGCGGAGTCGTTCTTCGCTCCCGGCCGCGAAGCCAGAGATGGCGTCGCCCAGTCGTCGAACGATGCCCGTCCGATGGATTCCTTCGCTCAGCATGTACATCGCCGCGACGGTGATCGTCGCGACGTTCGAGAACCCCGAGAACGCAGTGGTCGTCTCGACGCCTGTCCAGGGTTGGAGGACGACGAGCGCCACGATTACCACGATCGCTGTGACGTCCGGGGGGACGAACTCGGTCGCAAACAGTACGACGGCCGCGAGAATGAGGAGGAAAACGACGGCCGCGTTCACTGACACTGCGGAGAAAACCATCACGGACGCGGATTATTCAGTTACGGCTTCGTCATCAACGTCCGATTCGCGTTTTCTGAGCGAGATGACGGCGATTGCGACGATGGCGACGATGGCGATGAGCTTCGTGCGCTTCATTGCATCTAGTTGTTCTTTCTGAGCTAACATAAAGAGCACTTGCGACTTTCGCTGGGCGGGAAAAACACGCGCGGCAATCGCGACCGTGTCGGCGACAGCCACCACCCAGTGCGAGCGAGGTCATCGCCGGACGGGGGCGATCATTTCGCTAACCGGTCAGCTGCAAATCCGCCTAGGGCGCCGAGTCCAGCCCCGTAGGCTGCGGTGAGGAGCAACGCGAAGACCATGGCTGTTGCCACGACAATTCTCAGGCCTGCATATTGAATGGTGGCCAACCCTGCGTAGAGCCCGATCGTAACGAAGACGAGGACCGCGAGCACCGGTACCATCGCCAGGAACCCCGAGAGCGCACCGACGCTTACTGTGCGTCCAGTTCCATAGCGCTCGAGGTACCCTGCGGCACCACCTCCGATGACAGGTGAGACCGGCAAAAATGACACAACGCCGGTAGCGACGGCACCGAGCACTGCGTACGACCGATACGAACCGGGGGACTCGTTTTCGGGCGTCTGTCGATACGCGCGGTGACGTGCGATCACGTACCCGATCGCAAACAGTGCTAACCCGACACCGGTCACCAACAGCCCCCATCCTGTCCACGTCACGACCTCCAGGGTGACCTCGACCATCTCCGCTTCCGTGAGATCGCGTTCGAAGACGACGACCGTGATCTGGCCGGACTCGACGCCGTCCACGACCAGGTCACGGTCGACGACGAAGGTGAGAGCACTCCCACCGACCGTGAGAGCAACGCCAGCCAATGCAATGGCCGCAGCGGCTATCCATTCGACGAACTCGGGGAGTTGGGGGCCGAGTTCAGGAGCCGCCAGATCGCCAGTTGTTGTATGTTCACTCATTCAAAGTACCATACAGGTTGGTTCGTCTCGGACTTAATACTATCCTCGCACCGAACTAGCCAGCGGACGCAGGCTCGCCTGAACCTGGATTGGCTGAATCGGTACGCAGGTGTGTCGAGGACACGGCGGAGCCTTTTTGATTCCCTGTACGAGCACCTACCTATGAACGTCCCAGACACGCCGTTCGAGACCAAAGTCCGCGCGACGTTCGTCGTTGTCGGCGTGCTCTGCTGGTACGGAACCACTCTGCTCACCGAGGCGGTCCTCGTTCAGTTGACTGTCCTGCTCGGCGTCGGGCTGGTCGTCCCCCAGATTCTCCTCGAAGTGCTGGACCGCGAGCACTGACTAGCAGCCGATACCCGTCGGTGAGACCGAGCGAGTGACCCGCTCCACGTTCCACTCGCCGAGTCGCGTTGCTGCTCGACTTACAGACTGCACTGAACGGCAGTTCCAGCGCCCGCGCTGGATACAGAACCCGACCTGGGAACTGCGGCCCGATTGTGCTGCTCGCCGGGGCTGTCGTCTCACTACTCGTCGCGTGTCTCGGGTTCCGCCGGGCCGATCTGGGTTACCCGGCCTTGTGGAAACTCCGCGACCGGTGGATACGGATTTGGTTCACGCGGTTCACGTGCGCCTATGAGCAATCGAGGCACCGAAACCGAACGCGTGTCATCCCAACAGCAGTTGACAGGGGATTACATGCGGATGGCCGGCCACCGGAGTAACGTCCACGGACTCGTCGAAATCGACGTCACCGACGCCAGGGAGCAACTCCGCACGATCGAGGGCGAGACCGGAACCGCCCTCTCGTTCACAGCCTTCGTCGTCTTCTGCCTGGCAGCCACCGTAGCGGAACAGCCACACGTCCACCGATACCACGATTGGCGGGGGCGGAGCCACGAGTTCGAGGACGTGGACGTAAACGTCCTCGTCGAACGGGAGGGTGACGGCGAGCGGACTGGTGTCCCGCACGTCGTCCGCGCGGCGAACCGGCGGACGGTCCGGTCGATTCACGACGAAATTCGACGCGTCCAGGCGGACGCTGCGAGTCGTTCCGAGGCCGGAATCGCCGGGCTCGCCCGCCGCCTTCCCGGATTCATTCGCAGACAGATCTGGCGCCTCCCGCAGTGGTTTCCGTCGCTGTGGACGGACCTCGCCGGCACCGTCGCTGTCACCTCCGTGGGTATGTACGGCACCGGAAACGGGTGGGCCATCAGTCCCACGAACTACACCCTCCAGCTCACTGTCGGCGGCATCGGACCCAAACCGCGCCTGATCGATGGTGAACTCCAGTCCCGGGAATTCCTGAGCCTCACCGTCACCTTCGACCACGACGTCGTGGACGGAGCCCCGGCCACGCGGTTCGTCCAGCGCCTCGGCGAACACCTGGAAGCCGGCACCGGTCTCGACGCAGTGTCCGCCGAGTGAGGGGCTTCCCGGGGCTCACGAGACGAGGTTCCGACACAGCCAGCTATCCGGAACCGTGCTACCCCCGAGCTTGCGTCGAGGAGGTCGGGGTTGACGGGACGGCTCGCAATCAGGACGTGGCGCCGGCCAACGTGGAGTGCTGGCACTGCCGATTCGACAACTGGATTCGGGGGGCGCACGGGTCGCGGGCTGCTTCGCTATGGCTCGGTTCCGCCCGGGATGGTGACGGGTTCGAACCGCTGGAGGCCGAAGTACGTGTTCACGACGGCGCCGAACCCGACGACCGCAACGGCGAGTTGTACGGCCCCGCCGAGGAACGGCACGAGCCCGGAGAGCTCGAGCGCGAGCAGGAACGCGGCGATCCCCGCGAGTGTCGCGACGCCGTCGCGCTCGATCGGAAGGCGCGTCCCGACGAGATATCCGAACACGGCCTGGCCGTAGAGAACGATCAGAAGCTCGGCGAAGAGCCCGACGATCGCGAGGGGGAGCAGGATGAGGGTAAACGCCATGTAGACGAACAGCACGAGGAGGGCCGTTGCGCCGAGGCTGCCCACGACGCCGCTGACGAGCGCGTGCTCGGTGATGGCCGTGCCGACGTTCTCGATGACGAGCGGGTACCGCTCGACGAGCCACCACCCGAACGCGCCGAGGACGAGGAACTGCAGGAGAAACCCTCCGACCCGCTGTGCGGGCGAACTCGACGGGGTCGGAGTCTCGAACTGTGAGACGCGCCCGACCGACGCAACGGAGCTGACCGTCGCGGATCCCGAATACGTCTGGAGCGTCCCGGTCACGGTCGCGCCGTCGACCACGGAGAGATTCCCGTTGAGGAGCGTCACGTCACCGTCGACGGTCCCGGCGATGGATGCAGTGCCACCGATCACGTAGATGTCGCCGTCGACGGTTGCGTCCCCGGGAACAGTGGTGGTTCCGCCGGCGACGACGTGGACGTCCGCGAGCGAGTCGACGTCTTTGTCGCCCTGGAACGTCACGGACAGCTCCTGGACGTCGCCGCCCCCAATCGAAATCATGAGGAGGACGACGATGAGGAGCGGGATGGCTTCCGTCGGACTCATACGCTCGCACCTCCGTTCTCGCGAGCGAGTTCGACCATCCGTCTGGCGTACAGGCCGACCGCGAGCCCGAACAGGAGGAGCAGGGAGAGCGCCTGCACCACGTTCAGGTGGGTGAGGAGCGTGAGGTCCGCAGCCTGGAAGTACAGCGCGAGCGCGGTGCTCGAGAACGTGGCGAGCCACCCGGCGACGCCGATGCCGATTGCGGAGTGCGTGCCGATCGTCTCGGGCGTAGCGAGGTCGGGCCAGAGCGCGAAGTTCAGCGTCGTGTAGAAGCTCACGGCGATCGCGTACAGCGCGGGATTGAGGGGCGACGTTCCGCCGCCGGCGATCGCGGGGAACACGTCGGCGAATCGCAGGTCAGACGTGTACATGACGTGCGTGAGGGCGAACAGCGCGAACGTCCAGAGGAAGACGCGCGAGAGCGAGTAGTTCGCGTAGATGACGCCGGCCATCACGGCGCCGACGACGTGCGCGACTGCGATGAACAGTCGCGTCGAGAGGTCGGGCGACTGCCAGGAACTCAACAAGAGCGACGGCGTGTCGATGATCCGGAGGAACCCGAGGCTGTCGACGAAGAACACGCCGAACATCAAGGCGACCGGGACCGCGAACGCGAGACTCCGCGCCCGAACTGGCGCCCCGTGACAGAACCGGCCCGTGCCGTACGTCTCGTGCTGCGTCCCGAGGGCGTCGAGGACCGCATCGAGTCGGTCGAAACTGGCGAACGAGAGGACGGCCAGCACGAGAACCCCCGGCGCCATCGCGGCGACCAGTACCTGGCTGAAGACGTCGACTGACCAGGAGAGCGGAATCGCGTTCGCCGCGAAGTACGCGATGGCCGTGATAGCGGCGGCGACGTACCCCCGGTCCGGCACCGGAACGAGGTCGGTCGCGAGCGAGAACGAGACCGGAAATCCGACCCCGAGCCCCACCGAGGCGAGGACGATCCACGCGCCGAACCCGGGAACGGTCCGAACCGTCGGAGCGACGAGCGTCAGTGCGAACTGGACGCAGACGACGCCGAACAGGAGCCGGAACTTCGTTCGGAGGTCCGTGCTCCAGCCGCGTCGGTCCATCGTCACGCCGGTCGCGACTGCGACGACGAGCGTCGCGAGCGCGAGCGCAGCCAGCCACATCGAGACGGCGGTCTCGGACATTCCGACGAGCCGCGTCCCGAGGTCGATGAGCCCCAGTTGGACGAACGTGATGTTGTAGTAGTAGCCGGCGACCATCAGCGCGACGAACAACACGTACCCGGCCACTGTCGCCCACCGCTCTTTCCGGACGTGTGTCACGAACTCCATTCGTTGGTTCTCGACACGTACTGCGGCCCGATGCGTAATAAAAAACTGTGCCACCTGCAGTCCAGGGCTCTCGCTCGGACCCTGATTCGGCCGGAGTTAGCGACGAAAACTCCAGTCGAATCCACCCGAGCCGGTAGCAGACCGCATCGGACCCAACCCCGCTCCAGACGCTTCCGCGGAAGACAAGTCCTCGCTGCTGTCCAGTCCCTGCCGCAGTCCAGTCCCCGCCGCAGTCCAGTCCCCAGAACGTCTATCCGACGACGACGCGTTCCCCGTCGGTATGGACGCCCAATTGGAATGGACGGGTATGCTGGTCGTCGTGGTTCTTCTGCTCGGGTACACCCTCTACACCGTATTCAACCTCGCAAACTTCCTCGGTGACTACCTGCGCTCCTGACGCACGGCGACATAGGACGGCAGCCGTACCCCGTTCGTCGCGTTCGCTGGCCGACCACTCGATTCACTCCATCGAGTTCCGGGAGTAGTGCTGGGTACAGAACCTCCGATCGGAACTACTGGTATGGACTTTCGGACCGGCTCGGACGCGCGACCCGGCCGACTCGAGGAAGGCGATGCTAGTCGCCGGCAGACCGAGCGTGCGCTCGGAGCCGGAAGAAGAACGCGATGGCGGCGACGGTGACTGCCGCGACGAAAATCTGGACGGCGCCGCCGCCGACTGCGGCGGTGGTGGTGCCGGCGGCGGTGCCGCCGACTACGGCGGTGCTGGCCGGAGCCGCAAACACGCAGCAGAGGCTCAGCGCGCCGGCGACGCCGAGTAACGGCACCCGGGAGTCCGAGTCGCCATCGTCGTCTGCGTCGGTCATCGAGTAGCGGGTACGGTCGTCGTCTCGTTGTATTTGTGGGTTTGCATCGGTCGAATGCAGGCGCGGGTCGGTGGAGCGGGCGCGGGTCGATCGAGTGTTGCGGGTCGGTCGAGTGTGCAGGGTCGCCCCGACTGTGCGTGTCAACAGCGACCGCTCAAACTCTCAGGGTGTGGCTCTGAGGTCGTTCAGGACGTCCCTGACGGGGTCCCAGTCGGGCAGCGTCTGGGGGTCTTCGGTCATCCACGCGTACCGGACGGTCTGGTCGGTGTCGACTACGAACACCGACCGTTTGGCGACTCGTTTGTGGTCCTTGAACTCGTCGTAGAGGACGTCGTACGCCTCGGCGACGCTGCCGTCGCTGTCCGACAGCAGCCTGAAGTCGAGGTGTTCGCTCTCCGCGAACGCCTTGTGACTGAACGATTTGTCGGTGGAGACGCCGAACACGGTGACGTCGTCCTCGAGGTCCAGCCACGCGAGGTCGTGCAGCGAGCACATGTGGTCGGTGCACGCCGGGTGGAAGTCGAAGAGGTAGAAGCTCAGGACGACCGGCCCGTCCTCGAGGGCGTCGGTCAGCCTGTGCCGGGTGACGTCGTCGTCGTTGGCGTCTGTGGTCGTGCCGGGGAGGTCGAACCCCGGTGCGTCTGCGCCTTCAGGAATCACGTCGACCACCCCCTTCGGCTGCGAGGGGAGTGGCGGCCAGCGCCGGGCTGGTGCATCGATTGCACGCTCGGTGATTGGTCGGCCATACGGCAGTCCACGCAGTGCTGTCCTTTCAGCGTACGCCAACTCCCCGGTAACCGGGTTACCGCAGGGAAAGCGTGGGTCGGGACGGGGACTTAGTCGACGACGGCGCGTGAAGGCACCGTGAGCCCGCCGTTCCTACTGGTCGTCGAGGCTGCCGTTCAGCACCTTCGCGGCGACGAGTACTGGGTCCCAGACCGGGCTGAACGGCGGCGCGTACGCGAGGTCGAGGCGTTCGACCTCCGGGACCGTCGCGTCCTGGTCGAGCGCCGTCGCGACCGTGTCGATGCGGATCGCGGCGCGGTCGGTGCCGACGATGCTCCCGCCGAGCAATCGGCCGGTCCTGCGGTCGGCGGTCAGCGTCACCGTCGTCTCGGCGGCGCCCGGGTAGTAGCCCGAGCGAGACCCCGCAGTCACGGTCTCTGCGACGGGGTCGAAGCCGGCCTCACGCGCACGCTCGTGGTCGAGGACGCCCGTCCGGCCGCACTCCATTTCGAAGGCCTTCACGACCGCAGTGCCCGCAATCTCGCCGATGGGCGTCGGCGTCCCCGCGACGGTCTGACCGACTGCGCGCCCCGCCCGGTTCGCCGTCAGTCCCAGCGGCACCCAGTCCGACGCCCCGGTCACCGCGTGTTTCGCTTCCGCGCAGTCGCCGGCCGCGTACACGCCGTCGACGCTCGTCTCGCCGTATTCGTCGGTCGCGATCGCTCCGGAGGCGCCGAGTTCCACGGGCGTCTCGTCCACGAGGTCGGTGTTCGGCCTGATGCCAATGCCGACCACTGCGACGTCGACGGCAGTCCGCGTCTCGTCGGCGACCACGGCCTCGACGCGGTCCTCGCCAGCCAGTCGGTCGACTTCGGTGCCGAGGTGGAGCGTGACCCCGTGGTCCCGGAGCGCGGCCGCCGCTTCCTCGGCGACGGCCTCCCCGAACGGGGGGAGGATGTGGTCGGGGCGCTGGAACAGGTGGACGTCGAGGTCGTGCGCGCTGAACGCCTCCGCCATTTCGACGCCGACGTACCCGCCGCCGACGATGGCCGCCGACTCCGGTGGCTCCATCGCGGCGTACGTCTCCACGAGCGACCGGTCCGACGAACTCCACGTCCCACCCGCGCC
>NZ_WUUU01000047.1 GCF_009831555.1 Halobacterium bonnevillei
CGTCTCGTTACGTCAGACGCCGCGACCGACGAGGTAGTTGTCCCACGGCGTCGTGTACACCAGCGCCAGCACGAGCAGGACGCCGACGCCCGCCAGCGACCAGCGTTCCGACGCCCGCGGCGGCCCCCGCACCCGCAGCACGGCGAGCGCGACCAGTGGCGGTGCCACGAACACCGCGAGGAACTGGCCGTACGTCAGCGCCACCGCCGACCCCCGCGAACTCCCGTCCCATCGGACAGTCCCGTCCCCATCCGGGCTGGCTCGTCTGGGGTCTGGGTGGCGTCTCGCGTCACGTTCGGCGGCTGTTTCGCGCGCACGGCGAAAAGATTGGCGAGACCCGCGGCGTCTGCCGGGACGTCCAGTTTGCTTCGGTGACTGCCGGCACTCCGGCGTCGCCACTGCGGACGAGCGATACGAGGAGAGAACGCAGCTGACGGAACCGAGACCGTCGCCGAGTCAGTCCGCGGCCGCGGCCTCTTCGGCCTCGGCTTCGGACTCGCCCTCGACGTAGTACGTCTCGATGAGGTCTTCGTCGATGCGGTTGAGCTCCGCCTTCGGGAACAGGGACAGGAGCTCCCAGCCGAGGTCGAGGGTGTCCTCGACGCTGCGGTTCGTCTCGAAGCCCTGGTCGACGAACTCGTCCTCGAAGCGGTCCGCGAAGTCCAGGTAGAGGTTGTCCCGCTCGGACAGGGCCTCCCGACCGACGATGTTCACGAGGTCGCGGAGGTCCTCACCTTCCGCGTACGCCGCGTACAGCTGGTCGGAGATATCGCCGTGGTCCTCGCGCGTGAGACCCTCGCCGATACCGTCGTCCATCAGCCGGGAGAGGCTCGGCAGCACGTTCACTGGCGGCGTGACGCCCTGGCTGTTCAGGTCGCGGTTCAGCATGATCTGGCCCTCGGTGATGTAGCCGGTGAGGTCCGGAATCGGGTGCGTGTCGTCGTCGCCCGGCATCGTCAGGATCGGAATCTGGGTGACGGAGCCGTCCCGACCCTTGATGCGGCCGGCGCGCTCGTAGAGCTGCGCCAGGTCCGTGTACATGTACCCGGGGTAGCCACGCCGACCGGGCACCTCTTCGCGCGCCGCACCGATCTCGCGCAGCGCCTCGCAGTAGTTCGTCATGTCCGTCAGGATGACGAGGACGTGGTAGTCCTTCTCGAAGGCGAGGTACTCCGCTGTGGTGAGCGCCATCCGCGGCGTGACCGTCCGTTCGACTGCGGGGTCGTCCGCGAGGTTCATGAAGACGACGGAGCGCTCCAGCGCGCCGGTGCGCTCGAAGTCGTCCATGAACTCGTTGGCTTCCTCGGCGGTGATACCCATCGCGCCGAAGACGACGGCGAACTCGCTGCCCCCGCCCTCGCTGTCCTCCTCCTCCGGCACGGACGCCTGCCGCGCGATCTGGAGCGCCAGGTCGCTGTGCGGCAGCCCGGACCCGGAGAAGATCGGGAGCTTCTGGCCGCGAACGAGCGTGTTCATGCCGTCGATGGCGGACACGCCCGTCTGGATGAACTCCTCGGGGTACTCGCGTGCGTGCGGGTTGATTGCTTCGCCGACGATGTCGCGGCGGTCCTCGGGGACGATGTCCGGGCCGCCGTCGATGGGGTTCCCGGACCCGTCCATCACGCGACCGAGGAGGTCCTCGGTCACCGGCATCTTCAGCGTCTCGCCGAGGAACCGCACGGACGCGTCCTGGCCGACGCCCTCCGTGCCCTCGAAGACCTGGATGGCGACGAACTCGTCGGTGGACTCCAGGACCTGCCCGCGCTTGACCTCGCCGTCGGGCGTCTCGATCTCCACCATCTCGTCGTAGGCGACCGGTTCGTCGATGTCGACGAACACCAGCGGGCCGCTAATCTCGGTGATTGTCTTGTACTCTTTCATTAGTAGAGGTCACGCAGTTGCTCGGTGAGGTCGTCTTTCAGTTCCTCGATGGCCTCGTCCCAGTCCTCCTGGACGCCCATCCGGTTGAGGCGCGGCGCGGCATCGACGTTCTGAATCTCGTCGACGGGTACGCCCGCGTCGAGCGCGTCGAAGGCCTCGTCGTTGAACGTCTTGATGGCCGTCAGCATCTTGTACGTCTTCGCGGGCTCGCAGTTCGTGTCCACCTCGTGGAGCGCGTTCTGCTGGAGCCACGCTTCGCGCAGGTACCGGGCCACTTCGAGGGTGAGCTGCTGGTCGTCGGGCAGGGCGTCCTTCCCGACGAGCTGGACGATCTCCTGGAGCTCGGTCTCCTCGTCGAGGACGTCGACGGCCCACTGCCGGACCTCCGGGAAGTCCTCGGCGACGTTCTCGCGCCACCAGTCGTCGAGCTGGTCCTTGTACAGCGAGTACGACTCGCTCCAGTTGATCGCGGGGAAGTGCCGGCGTTCGGCGAGGTCCGCGTCCAGCGCCCAGAACGTCTTCACGATGCGCAGCGTGTTCTGGGTGACCGGCTCGGAGAAGTCGCCGCCCGGCGGGCTGACCGCGCCGACCACGGACACCGACCCCTCTTCGTCGTTCAGGGTGGTGTAGAGGCCGGCGCGCTCGTAGAACTGTGCGAGGCGCGCGGCGAGGTAGGCCGGGTAGCCCTCCTCGCCGGGCATCTCCTCGAGGCGCGAGGAGATCTCGCGCATGGCCTCCGCCCACCGCGAAGTGGAGTCGGCCATCAGCGCGACGTCGTAGCCCATGTCGCGGTAGTACTCCGCGATCGTGATGCCCGTGTAGATGCAGGACTCGCGGGCCGCGACCGGCATGTTCGAGGTGTTCGCGATGAGGCACGTCCGCGCCATCAGGGGGTTCCCGGTCTGGGGGTCCTCCAGCTCCGGGAAGTCCTCGATGACTTCCGTCATCTCGTTGCCGCGCTCGCCGCAACCGATGTAGACGACGATGTCCGCGTCGGACCACTTCGCGAGCTGCTGCTGGGTGACGGTCTTCCCGGACCCGAACGGCCCCGGAATCGCGGCCGTCCCGCCCTTTGCGAGCGGGAACAGGCCGTCCTGGATGCGCTGGCCGGTGACCAGCGGCGTCTTCGGGGTGTGCTTGTCAGCGGACGGGCGCGCACGCCGAACCGGCCACTCCTGGCGCATCGCGATCTCCTCGCCGCTGTCCAGGACGACGACCGGTTCGTCGACGGTGAACGACCCCGTGTTGACCTCGGTGACCTCGCCGCCGTCGCTGCGCGGCGGCACGAGGACCTTGTGCTCGATGCTGACCGTCTCCTCGACGGTACCCAGGATCTCGCCGGCCTCGACTTCGTCGCCCTCGGAGACGGTGGGTTCGAACTCCCACTCCTTCTCCAGGTCGATGCCGGGCGCGTCGACGCCGCGGTCCAGGAACGACCCCATCTCTTCCTCGAGGACGTCCAGCGGACGCTGGACGCCGTCGTAGATGGAGTCCAACATCCCCGGGCCCAGGTCGACGGTGAGCGGTTCGCCCGTGTTGTCGACGGGTTCGCCCGGCCCGATGCCGGACGTCTCCTCGTACACCTGGATCGTGGTGATCTCGTCTTCGATTTCAATGACCTCGCCCATCAGCCCTTCGTCGCCGACGTAGACGACGTCGTTCATCTGGGCGTCGAGGCCCGTGGCGGTCACGACCGGACCACTCACGCTCTCGATTTCGCCGGAGTCAGTGATTTCTTCTGCTTGACTCATTCGTTGTTCTCGTCTTCCTCCGCCATCAGGTCGATACCGATGGCTCGCTTGATCTGGTCTCGCAGTCCGCTCCCGCCGGCGGCGCCGCCGCCGATGGTCACGAACGTCGGCTCTACGCTCGTCTCGACGGTCTCCCGGACCTGCCGGGAGAGTTCGTCGAGGTCGTCGTCGTGCATCACCGCGATGCCGACGTCGTCGTCGCCGAGCACCGACTCGACTGCGTCGTCGAGGCGCTCGTCTTTCTCGTCCTGCGGGACGTTCTCGAACTTCCGGACGCCCGCGAGCCGGAACCCGGTGGTGAACTCCGGACTGCCGATGACTGCGATCTCCTGGCTCATAGGATGACGAGCTCCTCCTCGATTTCCGCCTCGCTCAGGCCGGCTTCCCGGCCGCGAGCGATGGCGCGGATGTTGTCTACTTCGCGTTCCTTCGCGAGCACGTACGCCAGCACCGGACAGACAGACAGCGGGTAGACGTACGAGAGGTGGTCGGAGTACTCCAGGAGCGCGCGGTCCAGCGCGTGCTCGAACCCGATGAGGCTCTCGGCGTCCTCGAGTTCGTCGAGCGCGACCGTCAGTTCGTCGCCGTAGCGGCTCTCCCGGATGCGAGTGACGAGCTCCGAGCGGTTGCCGACCAGCTGGCTGATCTCCGTGCGGTCGAACAGCGCGCCGCCGTCGATGAAGTACTCCGCGGGGTCGACGTCGGCGCCCGACCGCGCCAGCCGGAGCGCGTTCCGGGCGTTCCGGAAGTCGATCTCGGCTTCCAGGAACTCCCGGTACAGCTCCGCGGCCTCGCCGCCGCCGGTCTTCGGCGGCACGAGGTTCTCGTAGTACGCGCGGTCGACCGCGTTCTCCAGCGGGACGAGCGTCCCGGTCTCCTCGTAGACCTCGAACGCGTCCTCGATGTACGCGTCGAACAGCGTCCCGTCGAGCAACTCGACGACGGACTCGATGGAGTCCGCGGCGACGAGCCGGTCGAGGAAGTCCTCGCTGAACTCGCCGGCGTCGATGAGGTCAGAGCGCACCTCGTCCGCGGTGGCGTCGGAGTAAAGGCCGCGCAGCACCGTCTTCGCGTTCCACGCGTCGAACTTCCGGAGGTAGCGTGCGACCTGCTCGTACAGGCGCCCCTCGCTCCAGCGCAGGAGGTCGCGGAAGTTCTCCGCGAGCGTCCGGTTCAGGGCGTACTCGACGAGGTCGACGCCGCTGAACCGCGACCCGAGGGCGTTGACCGCGTCCTCGTACTCGGTCTCCTCCATGAACCGGGCGATTTCGCCCGTGCCCATGCGGAGCAGCTTCCGGTACTCGTCGTCGCTGAACAGGCTGGCCCGGCGGGAACGAACGCGTGCGACCACGTACTCGTAGTTAGCCGACCCGGACGCGCTCATTGTTCCTCGAAGAGGCGAGCGCTGATCTCCTTCAGTTCGTCCTCCCAGACGTCCTCGAGGACCGAGTCGAACGTGTTGTTCACGCGGACCCGGGACGTCTCGCTCTCCACAACGACGCCGCCGAGACAGTCGTGCTCGCCGGCGTACTCGAACCCGTCGTAGTCGTCGAGGATGTCCGAGATGAGCCCTTCGTCGTCGCTGCGGCCGTAGACGCGGACCTCGCTGTCCGAGTCGAACTCGTCGGCCGCGGCGTCGAGGAGTGCGCGGGTGAGCTCCTCGCGTTCGTCGCCGTCGATGTCCGCGATCGTGGACTCGACGGTCTGGCGAACGTCCTGGAGGGCGTCGCGGCGGGCCTCCAGGCGCATCTGCTTGGCTTCCAGTTTCGCGCTGGAGAGCTGTTGCTCGCGCTCCCGCTCGATCTCGCGTTCGGCTTCGGCCTCTGCCTCGTCCACGATGACGTCGGCGTCGGCCTCCGCGTCGGCGATAATCTCCTCGGCGCGCTGGTCCGCGTCGTTGCGAATCTCCTTCGCGCGCTCGCGGGCTTCGTCTCGGATGTCCTCAACTACTGTTTCCAAACTCATTGGATTGAGAGAAAGGGGGTTACGCTGCGAAGACGACGACGAGCGCGAGGATGACGAGCGTCTCCGGCAGGACCGTCAGAATCAGGCCCGTACCGAAGAGGTCGCGGTCCTCGGCGATAGCGCCGACTGCGGCGCTACCGATACCGCGCTCGGCGTACCCCGCGCCGAGCGCTGCGAGACCGACTGCGAGTGCTGCTGCGGCCCCCTGCGGGATGGCCGGGGAGCTACCTGTTTCCTCTGCGAGAATCGTGACGAATTGAGCGAGTGTGTCGAACATTTTACTTAGTCCTCAGTGGTGTAGTTTCGCGTGTAACCGAACGGGTTGTACTTCGCGCCACCGCCCTCATAAAACTTGTTAAAGAACTCCACGTATTCGAGGCGTAGAGCCTGTAAGCCGGCGGAAGTGACGCCGAGCCCAAGTACGAGCGCGTGGCCTGCGAGCAGTACGACGATGCCGCCCAGAATGCCGGCTGGCCCCTGCCAGAGCAGGCCGGGGAACAGCACTTCGTGACCGTGGGACGCACCGTCCAGCATGAAGTGGACTTCGTGTGCGCCGACGGGTAGTTCCACCATGCCGAAGAAGAACGGCTCCGGCTGGGCGGTAATCTGGGTTTCGTAGGCGCCGAACACGAGGAGGTTGACGACGTACGCCATCGCCCCCTTCGCGAGCAGCACCGCGGCAATCCGCGTGTACGAGACCGTGTGAACGAGCGCGTACGTCGGACTCTCCACGAGACCGACGGCCCCCTCACCGATGATGAGGAGGACGAGGCCGACGAGCGCGACGACCAGCGCGGCCATCCCGACCGTCGGCGAGAACTCCGCGACCCGGTAGATGAACTCGGGGCGCGGCCCGCCGCTGCTCTGGATGTGCGTGCTGAACAGCCAGACGGTGACGCCGCCCATGAGCAGGAACTTTGCGCCGGACTCCGTGATCGCCGTCTTCACGTCGTGCGAGCGGCTCTCGTTCACGAATCCGAAGACGTACGCGATGGCGAGGTGGAGCGCGCCGGCGGCGAGGCTGATGGTCAGCCACAGCTCGGCGAACGAGCCGACGTGCAGCCCTTTCTTCATCGGCGCGTGCTCCAGTCCGAGCGCGCCGTGCCACAGGTACTCCGTGATCAGGTGTAGACCGAAGATTTCGCCGTACAGCACGCCGAAAATCCCGGTCCAGACGCCGGCCCAGATGGCGACGCCGCCGAGCTTCGTAATCATGTCGCTGTCGAAGCTCGAGTACAGCCAGTAGCCGAGCCCGGCGTACAGGAAGCCGTACCCGAGGTCACCGATCATGAACCCGTAGAACACGGGGAACGTCGCGAACAGGATGACCGTCGGGTCCAGTTCCGTGTACTTCGGGCGGTTGATGACTTCCGTGAGCGACTCGAACGGCCGCACCACGTCGGGGTTGTCCTGCACGACGGGCGGGCTGTCGTCGGCGTCGAACTCGGCCGTTCCGCCGTCGGTCGCGACCGCCTCGCCGCCGTCGTCGTCGACGGGAGCGTGGTGGCCGTGGCCGGACGGCTCGTAGTCGGCGCGCTCGAGTTCCTCGACGGCCGCGTGCGCACCGACCGCGTCCTGGATCGCCGCGACGAACGTCGAGTACTCGTCGCTGGGAATCCAGCCCTCGGCGATGAACGCGTGGTCGCTGGTCGCGAACTGCAGCGGCACCTCCGCCTTCTGGACGTCGATGGTGAGTTTCTCCTCGGCGGCGAGCAGGAAGCCCGCGTGCTCCACGCGGAGGTCGTCGAGTTCGTTCTCGACGCTCGCGAGTTTCGACTCGACGGTCTGTCGCTCGTGCCGGAGGTCTTCGACGTACGCCTCGGGGCTGCCCTCGGCGTCAGGCACTTCGACGCGCGCGAACTCCACGCCGACGAGCGCGTCGTCGAGCACGTCCGGGTCGTCCGAGCGCGGGTACGCGAACACGCCGACCGTGTCCTCGCCCTCGAACAGTTCGAACGCCTGGATGCTCTCGTCGGTCCGGAGCGTGTCCCGGACTTCGTCGGCGTCAGCCTCGCCGACGGCGACCTGCAGGCTGTCGTAGCCACTGAGCAGGTCGAGGTCGACGCCGAGGTCCGCGAACGGCTCGACGGCGTCGATTCGTTCGTCGAGGTCGCGGAGCTCGCTCTCCAGCTCGTTGCGGCGGTCGTCGAGCTCGTTCACCTGGACGCGGATCTCCTCGAGCTCCGTCTCGAGGGCTTCGTCGGTGACGATGCGGGTCGGTCCCGCGTCCGCCTCGCTGACGTCCAGCATCGACTCCAGCGAGCGAACCGTCACGAGTTTCTCGGAGGCGTCGTCGGCGCCCTCGAGAGGGTTGCCGTTGTCGAACCCCTCGATGTCGCCGTCGTAGTCCGAGAGGTGAACGAGGTTCAGGTCGTGAATCGTCTCGATGACGTCTCCCTGTACGCGCTGGGAGCCGGTCACCGAGACTTTGCTCATCTGCTCAGGTCTGAGCATGCACCGCCTCCTTGAACCGTTCGACGGCGAACGCGACCGCGTCGTCCTCGTTGTCTTCGGCGAGCGCCGCCAGTTCCTCGCGCTCCGCCTCGCCGTCTTCGAGGATCTCCTCGCGTTCGGCCTCGATTTCCTCCCGTGCGTCCTCCAGTTTCGCTTCCTTCAGCTCGCGAGCCTCCTCCTCCGCGTCGCTGCGGATTTCATCGGCTCGCTGTCGGGCTTCGGATAACCGTTCCTCGCGGTCCTCCTCCGCCTCAGCCACGATGTCGTCGGCGTCCGATTCAGCCGATTTGATGTCTTCGAGAACCTCTGGCCTTGGCATACACTCTTACCGGGCGGAACTTTGGCTACGGCCTATATGGTAGTTGCGAAGTCGGCGGGCCGAACGCAAGCTATTATGCCTTCTGAGCGGTAATTCCGGGGCAATGGGAGTTCTCGAAGACAAGTCTCGAGCCCGCACCTTCTACAAGTACCTCTCGAAGGTGTACGACCGCGTCAATCCGTTCGTCTGGAACGAAGCGATGCGGGACGAAGCGCTCGCGATGCTTTCCATCGACGACGGCGACCGCGTCCTCGACGTCGGCTGTGGCACGGGGTTCGGAACTGAGGGCATCCTCCAGTACACTGACGACGTCTACGGTCTCGACCAGAGCCCGCACCAGCTCGAGAAGGCGTGGGCGAAACTCGGCAAGCACGACCCCGTGGCGTTCCACTTCGGTGACGCCGAACGTCTCCCGTTCCAGGACGATTCGTTCGACGCCGTCTGGTCGTCGGGGTCCATCGAGTACTGGCCGAATCCCGTCGAGGGCCTCCGCGAGATCCGGCGCGTCGTGAAACCCGGCGAGAAAGCGCTCGTCGTCGGTCCGGACTACCCGAATTCGCGGCTGTTCCGGCGGGTCGCCGACGCCATCATGCTGTTCTACGACGAGGCGGAGGCCGACCGCATGTTCGCCGAAGCGGGGTTCGTGGACATCGAGCACACGGTGATGCAGGCCAAACCCGGGAGTCCGAAGGCAATCGTGACAGTGGCCCGGGCGCCCGAGCATAGCGAAGGCGCCGACTGAGCGAACGCGGAGCGCAGCGATGCGTGAGCCGGGCGCCCTGACAGTAGTCGCTCCCACGGTTCCGGTATGCAGACAATTCCTGGAACTGGAGCGGCTGAATCGGTGCGCCGGATAGCTACTGCGTCGCAAAGTAATAGAGCGGCACGAAGCCCGGAACGATGAACGGATACACGAGCGGTCCGGCAATGGTCGACTCCGTTCTGGCGATCCCGACGATTCCCGCCACCGTGACGATGAGGTAGCCGACACACGCCGCGAGGAACCCGTTCACCAGTCCGAGTGACCAGAACACGACTGCGAGCGCGACGACGCCGATCTGCCCCCACGCCCCGAGCCGAGACAACGTGGTCGGCGAAACGGTCATGCTCGCGTTCCTTGGCACCGGCGAGTGATTACTGTGCTGCCTCTGTCCCGTACTGGCCGCACGGTCCTCCCGCGCGGCCGCTCAAGTGTCGGAGCCGACCGTCGTCGACGTTTCTGCGACGATTTGTCCGTCGACGACTACGCGCACGGTGACTGTATCACCCCTGCGGAGCGGCGGGTCGTTCGTGTGGGCGAGGCGGAATCCGGCGAGTTCCCCGACGGTCCACGTGGGGTCGGCGGCCAGGTTGAACGGGCCGGTGGGACCGCCGCGGAAGCCGCGTGCGGCGAAGAACGGGACCGGTGGCTGGTGCCTGACGTCGTCGCCGTCGACGGTGAGGCGGACGCTCGCCTGCTGGACGTCGATTGGGTCCCCGGAAACGAGGGTCACGTCGACGCGGCCGTCGCTGGTGGCCTCGGCGCTGATTCCGCGGTGGGGTGGCGGTTCTCCGGGGAGCCCCGGCAGCGAGGCGGCGACCGCACCGGCTGCGAGCACCGTCACTGCGAGCAGGAGGACGACAGCCACCGGTGCGTACCCGCGGGACACGCCGCTGGTTGGTCGCGTACTCCTACAAGAACGTTCGTGCGAGGGGCGGGCGAGCCAGGCCGAGGGCGTGGCCGTGTCGTCAGGGCTTCGGCGGCGCGCTGACGTTCGCCTGCAGCGTCGGGCCGTCGGCCGGGTCCGCAGTGATGGTGTAGTCGCCGGCCGGACTCAGCAGCCACAAGCGGCCGTCGTTGTCCGTCTCGCCGACCTCCAGTCCGTCCAGCGAGATGGTGGCGTCGACGGGGGCGCCGGACGCGTTCTGGACCTGAACGAGCAGCGGGCCGCCGGCGTACGTCCGCGACGTGGACAGCGTCGTATTGTTGGTGGTGTGCGTGACCTCGGCGTCAGCTGGCAGTTGTGAGAGTACCACTTCCTGTCGCTCGACGTACACGCGCTCGGTCGCGGCGTTCACCCACACCGCGAGTTGCCCGTGCGGATGGTTGACGTTGTAGATGATCGCGTAGTTGGCGGACAGCGTGAGACTAGACTCGGGGGTAATCTGTTCGATCCACGGGTACAGCGAGTTGACGAGGCCTCTTGCGTCCCCGTAGTCTGCGGTTTCGTCGGCGAGGTTATCCGGCCGGTACGTCTCGCGAACGTACTCCCCGCCGTCGATAGTCGACAACATCAGTCCGTCCCCCACGGTGACGTGGACGCGGATGGCATCTCGATCGCCGTGGACCACCGCAGCGACCCGTTCCCGGACGGGCCCCTCTAATCCGGCCAACTGCGTCCGGACGCGACTCAACCGCGGACGGACGTCGGTGTCCTCCGTGAGGGTGCCCGCGTAGTCGTACAGCGTTCCCTCGCTGGTCGATCGCCCGATGGTCGAGACGAGTCGAGTTGCTTCCGCGTGGATTGTCGAGATCTCGAACAGGAACTCGCGGCTGGTGATCTGGCCGCTCGCGAACTGGGACCGGGCGGCCTGTTCTCGGGTCTGTAGGGACTCGAGGCGACGTTCTGCGGTCCTCGTAGCGTTCTCCAGTACTTGCCGCTTCTCGGCGGGCGTTTCCGCGGCTTCGAGTCGTTGTTCGACCTGTTTGAACCTGAGGTCCGTAGAGAGTTCGGCGTAGCCGGAATCGAGCGTGTCCGTAACGGAGGCCGTCGGCTGGCTGAATTCGGCCGCGTCGGCTTCGGTCAGGAGCAGCACGCGCGTGGAGTTCTCGCTAGTGGCGACGACGGGGTCGTCGCTGGGTTGCACAGGGGCAGAGACGCTCCCGCTGACGGCGAGCGCGGCGGTCGCACTCGCGACCACGAGGAGGACCGCGACGAGGGCGGGGCGGGCGCGGGACATGGCGGGGAGTTTGACGCCATCCGACAAAAGCGATGCGGAGACGGTGGCACGACGTGCCAGTGGGGGCTGGCGAGGCGGTCGCGAGTAGTCGGCGAGGACGCCGCCAGTAGTGTCAGGCTAACGCAACAACCGTGCCGGGCGCTCTACCTGCGATATTCGCGGGCGAGCGGGCGGTAGCCGGGATAGAAAATACTTTGCACGAGCGGGGTGGACGGAATTGGTATGCGGCAGGTCGCCCTCCTCGTCGTCCTCGTCAGCGTTCTCTCCGTGCCAGTTGCGGGCGCGGCCGGAGTCGCTGGTCCTGCAAGCCAGCAGGGTGCGCAGGCGGAGGCGTCGGTCCCGGAGGAGGGCGTCGACGTGACGATCCAGATCCAGTCGGACGGCGCTGCGCGCTGGAACATCTCCACGAAGTACGCGCTGGAGGACGGGAACGACACGGCCGCCTTCGAGGACCTCCGAGCCGAGTTCGAGGCGTACCAGACGGACAGCGAATTCTCGGTTGACGTCTTCCGGGCGGTCGTGCCCGAGGTCAGCGAGCACGTCGGGCGCGACATGGAGATCCGCAACGCCGGCCGGTCCTCGACCGTCGTCGACCACGGCAACAACTCGACCGGCGTGCTGTCCGTCGAGTTCACGTGGGCGAACTTCACGCGCGTCCAGAACGAGACGCTGGTCGTCGACTCGTTCTCGGGGACGTGGTTCGGGGACCTGAAGTCGGGGCAGACGCTGACGATTCGCCCGCCCGAGGGCTACGACACGACCAGCGTGCAGCCCGCTGCCAGCATCCAGGGTGGGGCCTACAAGTGGACTGGCCCCGAGCAGTTCGCGAGCGGGGAGCCGACGGCGGTGTTCACGGGGGCTGCCGAGCCCCCGAACGGACCAATCGGGGTGTCGATGATGGCCGTCGTGGCCATCGGGGTGCTGGCGTTGCTCGTCGGCGCCATCCTCGTGTTGGCGTACTACCGTGGGGGGCCGGTCGGGCGTCGGGACGGCATCCCGAGTCTGTCAGCCTGGCTCGGTGACAGCGACGAGGGCGAAGCCGCCACGGACGGTGCTCCGGGCGGGACGGAGCCGACCGAGGAGCCGGACAGCGGCGGTGACGTCGGTGAGGCGGTGACGCCGGGCGCCTCGGCGGACGCGGGTGCCGGCCAGGACGTCGACCCCGAGCTGTTGAGCGACGAGGAGCGCGTCGAGCGATTGCTCCACGAGCACGGCGGCCGCATGAAGCAGTCCAAGATCGTCGAGGAGACGCGGTGGTCGACTGCGAAAGTCTCCCAGTTGCTCTCCTCGATGGCCGAGGACGACCGCGTGGAGAAACTCCGGATCGGCCGCGAGAACCTCATCTCGCTGCCCGACGAGGGTCTCGACAGGGAGTGAGCCCGGGGTCGGTTCTCGGACTTCGTCCGACGCCCTGCTCCCTGGAAAAACTCCTCGCACAGTTCTCGCGGTTCCGAAAACGTTTACCTGCGTCCCGAGGGATTCACAGAGTGATGAAGGTTCTCGTCACCGTCAAAGAGGTGGCTACCGTCGAGGACGACTTCGAGATTTCCGGCACGGAAATCGAGGACACGTACCTCGACTACGACCTCAACGAGTGGGACGACTACGCCGTCGAGGAAGGCGTCCAGCTGGCGGAAGCCGGCGACGACGTCGAAGTCGTCGCCGTGACTATCGGCCCGGAGCGCGCCGAGGAGACCATCCGGATGGCGCTCGCGAAGGGCGCGGACCGCGCGGTCCGCGTGTGGGACGACGCCATCGAGGACGTGGAACTGCTCGACGTGGAAACGAAAGCCCGACTGCTCGGCGCGGTCGTCGAGGACGAGGACCCGGACCTCGTGCTCTCCGGCGTGCAGGCGAACGACGACAGCTTCGGGGCGACCGGCGTCGCGCTCGCCGAGGACGTCGGCTTCGCGTGGGCGGCCGTCGTGAACGCTCTCGACACCGAGAAAGTGCTCGACGAGGGCGTGGCGTCGGTCCACCGCGAACTGGAGGGCGGCGTCGAGGAGCTCACGGACGTCGAACTCCCCGCGGTGCTCACCATCCAGACCGGTATCAACGAGCCGCGGTACGCCAGCCTGCGGGGCATCCGGCAGGCGCAGTCGAAGGAGATCAAGCCCCAGAGCCTCGACGACCTCGGACTCGACGCGGGCGTCGTCGAATCCAGCCTCGACATCACCGCGATGTACGAACCGGAGACGGAGAGCGAGGCGCAGTACTTCGAGGGTGACGCGGCCGACCAGGCCGGAGCGCTCGCTGACGTGCTCCGCGACAAGGGGGTGGTCGGCGAATGACCGACGTACTCGCTGTCGCCGACCACCGCCGCGGCGACCTCCGCGACGTGAGCCTGGAACTCCTGACTGCGGGCCGCGAACTCGCGGACGCCTCGGGCGGCGACCTGCACGCGGCGGTCATCTCGGGCGACACGGACGAGTTCGCCGAGAAACTGAACCGCGAGGGCGTGGACGCCATCCACACCGTGGACAACGGGGAGGAGTTCAACCACGACGTCTACGTGCAGGCCGTCGAGGCGCTGGTGACGGACCTGGACGCGGAGTTTTTGGTCACGCCGAACAGCGTGAACGGCCTCGACTACGCGCCGGCCGTGGCGTCCCGCCTCGGTCGGCCGTACGTCTCGGACGCCGTCGGCCTGGATTACGACGACGGGACGCTCGAGGTGACCCGGGAGATGTACGGGTCGAAAGTCGAGACGACAGTGGAAGTCGAGGACGGCCCGTTCGTGGTGTCGATTCGGGGGGCGGAGTGGCCGGCTGCCGAGGACATCGGTGACGCCGAGGTCTCGGCGTTCGACTTCGCGCCCGACGAGGACGCGATTCGCAGTACCGTCAACGGCTTCGAGGAGGTCGGCGGCGGCGACGTCGACATCAGCGAGGCGGACTTCCTGGTGTCCATCGGCCGCGGCATCGAGGAGGAGGAGAACATCGAACTCATCGAGGAACTGGCCGAGGTGACGGGCGCGACCCTGTCGTCGTCGCGCCCCATCGTCGACAACGGCTGGCTCCCGAAGAACCGGCAGGTCGGTCAGTCCGGCAAGCAGGTGACGCCGGACGTCTACCTCGCCATCGGTATCTCCGGCGCCGTGCAGCACGTCGCCGGGATGAAGGGCGCCGACACCATCGTCGCCATCAACACGGACCCGAACGCGCCCATCTTCGACATCGCCGACTACGGCATCGTCGGCGACCTCTTCGACGTCGTCCCGGAGCTCATCGAGCAGTTCGGCGGCGACCCGCCGAGCGTCTGAGGGAGGCATCCGCGGCCAGTGGCCGCGGTCTGCGGCCGAGGTTCTCGCTTACTGCTGTTTCTTCAGTCCCGTTTCGAGCGCGTCGAGCACGGCGGGCCAGGCGTCTTCGCTGGCGCGGACCGTCCCGCGGGCGGTGCCGCCGGCGCGTTCGGTCTCGTCGATGCCGGCGAGCGGTACGTACGGCGTGCCGATGAGGTGGCCGCAGTCGTCGTAGGTGCGGTGGTCGAAGTCGTGGGGGAACTCGCGGTCCCGGAGGCGGTCGGCGACGGCCTCGGAGAGCCGCCGCGAGTTCCAGACGCCGTCGTCGCCCCCGGAGAGCAACAGGATGGGGGCGTTCGTCTGCTCGACCGGCGGGACGACGTCGGCGACTGGTTTCTCGTCGAGGTCCTCGAACCGCGGGGCTTCCTCGGCGGTGATGTGCGGGACGGCGTCGCCGTCGTGGATCCACGCGGGTTCGCCGCTGGGGGTGTCCCAGGGGACGCTGCCGGCGTAGGAGACGACGGCGCCGACCCAGTCGTAGTGCGCGCCGACGAGGAGCGCGAGTTCGGCGCCCCGGGAGGAACCGACCAGACCGACCTCGTCGTCGGCGACGGCGGGCTGGTCACGGAGCCAGTCGGCGGCGTCGTCGACGTACGACAGCGGGATGCGTTCGAGTTCGTCGGGGAGGGCGTCGTGGTCGTCGCCGAAGTACGTGAGCGCGAGCGTGGCGTAGCCCCGGGAGGCCAGGAGTTTCGCGGTGCCGGTGCCGCGGCGGCCGCCGGAGCCGTGAAGTTCGATGACGCCGGGGTGGGGGCCGTCGCCAGCGGGGACGAAGAGGGTGCCGACGATGCCGTCGGCGTCGACTGTGTGTTCCTCGACGTCGTCGTCGTGGAGGACTCGCGTGACGGTGCGGGTGGCTTCAGCGTCCTCGGTCGCTGCGTGGAGGGTGACCTCGATGTTGCTGAGCCCGTTCAGTCGCGGGAATGGGGCGTCGGCGTCGCTGGACATCGCCCACAGCCAGCCCATCGGTTCGACGCCCTCGTAGGGACCGTCGTCGGGTTCGTGTTCGCTCAGGTCGACGACGCCGTCCTCGTCGGCGGTGAACGTCGCGTTGGCGACGAACTCGTCGCCGTCGCTGTCCTCGAGCGTGGTCGTGACGTCGACGGTCGCGCCGGGTTCGGCACCCGTCACGCGGACCGTAATCGGGTCGGTATTGGGGCTTCGCTCGGGTGCGTCGATTGCGAGGTGCTGGTCGGCGGTGCTGCGGGGACTCACGGCTTCGTTATTGTCTGCTGTCATAGTGGTCTGGAGCGGCCGGTCTACGAGCGGTGCGACGAACGCGGGCGTTGGTGGGTGCGTGGTGGCTTCTATGGATATCCCCGACTCCGCAAAAAGACTTGTGAAAAAGATTGAATTTCTTCTTCACTTACATATTCGCGGGGCGAGCATTTATGCTTTTTTCGGGCTTCACTGACAGGTCGCGGTGGCGAGCGCCGGTGGCTGCGGGACGGTGAATCAGCGTTACTCGTGTTTCGTGGTGTGTGCCGGCAGTCAGGACCGCGTGAGGCGTGGCGAAACGACGTAGCGGACCGAGCCGTCGCCGTCGGCGACGTCGAACTCGACTTCGACGGGGGCTTCCTCCCCGAGGCGGAGCCGAACGGGATCGTCGGCCGGTACGGCGCGCTCCACCGCGGAGAGGTACTGCAGCGAGAACAGTGAACGGGCGGGTCCGGAGTCGAAGGCCGTGCAGTCCTCGGCGGGGACGTCCACGGCCACCGTGTCCGCGTCGCCGTCGGCGCGCACGTAGAAGCGCTCCTCGGACTCGCTGACCCCCGCTTCGAGGTGGTCGGAGACCATGTCCGCGGCCGCGACGGCCCGGGAGAACTCGCGCCCCGGGAGCCCGACGGTCGCCTCGAACTGGTCGGCGAGGTCGACGCGGTCCGGCGGCGACCGGACGGCGTCCGGGTCGATGAGCGCCAGCGTGTACGCGAGTTCACCGACGCGAACGTGCAGAGTTCGGCGCTCCAGGTCGACGGCGAGGCGGACCGCCTGGTCGGCGTCCGCCATCCCGACGACGTCGCCCAGGCGTTCGATGTCGATGCCGAGCCGCAGTACCTCGTCTGGCGCGTCGTATGCCTCGAAGGCCTCCGCGTCGACGGACAGCGATACCATCGCGACGGTCGCGGGGTCCATGGCGTCGACCGACACGCCGTCTGTGTCGACGCGGAGGACGCACTCGTCGACGAGGACGGCGACGTCGTCGAGGATGGTTTCGAGGATCGGTGCCGACGCTATCGCGGTGAACGCGGCGTCGGCGGGTGCTTCGACGTGGTTCGTCGCGGGTCGGGTTGCGGTGTCCTGGGTCATGTGTTGCCCGCGGCCGGTCACCGAGCACGCCACTCGTCGTCGGGGTGGCGCGCTCGACGTCCGAACCGCTCGTGGTACGGCGGACTCGGAACCGACGGAAAAGGATTGCCTAGGAGAATCATCACAAACTACCGTAGATAATCGCTATCGAATTATATTTATAACAGTCTACCCAAATTTGTAATCGGTAATTGATTATGGCTGCTGACGACGAGCGCGGGCGCGGCGTGCTGACCGCGGCCGACCGCGCGTACCTCCGCGGCGACAGCGAGTACGGGAGCGTGCAGGCCGAACGCAACGCGAGAGCCCGGATTCGCGACCGCATCTACGACGCGCTCCGGGACTTCGAACTGCTCGTCGAGGGCCTCGACGACCGCGACCTCGACCTCGTGTTCGAGAAACGCGTCGGCGAGGACGACGGCACCGAGGCGTTCGACGCCCTGGTGTCGACGCTGGCGTTCCTCTACCGCGGCGTCGGTCGCACCGACCTCGACTTCGAGACGGTGCTGCGGGAGGGCGTGAACCTCGCGGAAGCAAGCGAGGACCGCGGCGCGACCGTCGACTTCGACGTCACGTACCACGCCCTCGACGCCGACCACCTGCTCTCGAAACTCGACGACGACGAGTCGCTGTCGCTGACGGAGATCGCGTACCTCTACGAGTCCGCGGACGTCACCCCGGACGAGCTCGCCGCGTACTTCGAGGACGCCCGCGCCCCCGACATCGAGGACGGCCGCGTCCAGTCGAACGTCACGGACTACTAGCGTCGCTTGCGGACGGAGAACCTGCAGGAACCCGGCAGCACCGCGATTACTGCGAAACGCGAACCTGGGCTACGACGGTGCGTACGTCCCCGTCAACTGCGTCTGTGCGAGGACGTGGTCGCCCATCGCGCGCCCGACGTCGCGCTTGCTAGCGTCCTCGGGAACGTCGAGGGTGGTGTCGAGCGCGTAGAGTTTGAACCGGTACGTGTGCGCCTCGTCGGGTGGCGCCGGACCGCCGTAGCCGCGCTCGTCGAAGTCGTTGACGCCCTCGCTCGCCGCCTCCGGCGTCCAGTCCTCCGGAATGCTCGTCGTGTCCGCGGGGACGTTCCAGACCAGCCAGTGCAGCCACACCTCGCCCGCCGGTTCGACGGCGTCCGGGTCGTCCATCACGAGCGTCAGGGACGTCGCGCCCGCGGGGACGCCCGCCACGACCAGTGGCGGATTGACGTTCTCGGCGTCGTAGCCGTACTTCCGGGGAATCGGTTCGCCGTCCTCGAACGCCGGACTCGTGAGCCCGAGGTCGCCGGACTGGGTGACGTCGCCGACCAACGGGTTCGAGACGGTCGTTCCGTCGCCCGCAGCTCCGGTCGTCGTCGGGGACTCGCCGCCATCCCCAGCCCCCGTACAGCCGGCGAGCGCGACGGCGGCC
>NZ_WUUU01000048.1 GCF_009831555.1 Halobacterium bonnevillei
ACGTCTCGGAGTACGAACTGCACGACCCGCCGCTGGCATCTGGCGCGTACCGGCTCACCGTGAGCGGCGACGGCGACCAGGTATCCGACGTGAGTCGCCTCACGGTCAACGAAGCCAGCGAGTCCGCTGCTGGTCGACCTGTCCCTGCTGGTCGGCCTGCGCCTGCTCGTACTCGTGCTGGCAGTTCGGGCAGAACGCCTGGCCGTCGTACCGGAAGATCGGTGTGCCGCAGGCGTCGCAGTGCTGGTTCGTCATCGTCGCGCCCTTCAGGAGGAGCTCGCTCATGCGCTCGGTCTCCTCGCGGTCGTCGTCCTCGTACTTCTCCCGGAGTTCCCGCCGCACGGCCTCCTCGTCGAAGCCGTCGTCCGTGTCGCTCATGGGCGTACGAAGGTCGGCAGGCCTCGAAAACCCTGCGGGACGACTCGCGACGCGCCACCCCGACCCAGCCCGCCCGCGTCGCCGACGCTCGTCGACGGAGAGTTCGACAGTCGTCGTTCCCAGATTCCCGCCTGAGTGGAGTTATCGAAGCGCTTAACGGATTCCCCGGCGGTGATTTACGTGATATGACGAAAGTCAGCATCGTGGGGGCCGCCGGCACCGTCGGCGCCGCCGCAGGCTACAACCTCGCGCTCCGCGACGTCGCCGACGAGCTCGTGTTCGTCGACATCCCGGACAAGGAAGACGAGACCATCGGGCAGGCCGCGGACGCGAACCACGGCGTCGCCTACGACTCGAACACCGACGTCTCCCAGGGCACCTACGAGGACACCGCTGGCTCGGACGTCGTCGTCGTCACCGCGGGCATCCCCCGCCAGCCGGGCCAGACGCGCATCGACCTCGCGGGCGACAACGCGCCCATCATGGAGGACATCGGCTCCTCGCTGGCCGAACACAACGACGACTTCGTCACCGTGACGACGTCGAACCCCGTCGACCTCCTGAACCGCCACCTCTACGAGTCGGGCGACCGCGACCGACACAAGGTCGTCGGGTTCGGCGGCCGCCTGGACTCCGCGCGCTTCCGGTACGTACTCGGGCAGCGCTTCGACGCGCCCGTCCAGAACGTCGAAGCCACCATTCTCGGCGAGCACGGCGACGCCCAGGTGCCCGTGTTCTCGAAGGTGCGCGTGAACGGCGCGGACCCCGAGTTCAGCGACGACGAGAAGGAGGAGATCCTGAGCGAACTCCAGACGTCCGCGATCAACGTCATCGAGAAGAAGGGCGCCACGCAGTGGGGGCCGGCGACCGGCGTCGCGCACATGGTGGAGGCAATCCTCCGGGACACCGGGGAAGTCCTCCCCGGCAGCCTCGTGCTCGACGGCGAGTTCGGTCTCGACGACGTCGGCCTCGGCGTCCCCGTGAAACTCGGGTCGAACGGCGTCGAGGAGGTCGTGGAGTGGGACCTCACGGAGTACGAGCGCGACCAGCTCGGCGAGGCCGCCGAGAAGCTCAGCGAGCAGTACGAGAAGATCGCGTAGCGCTGCACCGGACCGCCCGGACGTTTTTCTGTTGGTGGGACGACTGGCAGTCGTGCAACGAGTTCGCTCCGGTACAGACTGGGAGGACCGCGTCGGGTACTCGCGGGCCGTCCGCACCGGCGACGAGGTGCGGGTCGCGGGAACGACGGCGACCGACGAGAACGGAGAGGTGGTCGCGCCCGGCGACCCCTACGAGCAGACCGTTCATGTCATCGACGTCGTGGGGGAGGCGCTCCGCGAGGCCGGCGCGTCCCTGGAGGACGTCGTGCGGACGCGGCTGTTCGTCACCGACATCGACGACTGGGAGGCCGTCGGCCGCGCACACGAGGAGGCCTTCGGGGACGTGCGGCCGGCGGCGACGATGGTGGAGGTGAACCGGCTCATCGACGACGACCTCGTCGTGGAAATCGAGGCCGAGGCGGTCATCGAGTAACGGCTACCGCTCCGCGTACGCGACGACGAACAGTTGCTGCGAGTCGTTGTGCGCTGCTTCGCGAGCGGTGCGCCGACAGTCGGGCTGTCACGCGGGCGCGACTTCCTGCTCGAGTTCGTCGCTGTCCTCGGCTTCGAGTTCGGTCTCCGCGTTCAGTTCCTCGACCGGGAGCTCCTCCCAGTGGTGGCACATGACACCGTGAAGTATGCTATTTGTTACCATAAATATTTGGCCGGGCGAGTCACCGTACGCGGGACAGAGCAGCGGGAGAACTGTCAGCGCCCGGGTTCAGGGGATCAGCTGTTCGCCGTCGTCGTCGTACACCGTGATGGCGTCCACGGGACACGCCCGCGCCGCGAACTTCGCGTCCAGTTCGGCGTCCTCGGGCACCTCACGGGCGAACAGGTCGTCCTCGACCGCCTCGCTGTCCTGCAGGACTGCTTTCCCCGCGTCCGTGTCCTCCTCGAAGGCGTCCCACTCCGCGACACACTGGAACATCCCGATGCAGACGTCCCGGTCGTACTCGATTCGCATACTCCACCCTGACAGTCCCGCGGATAAATCGTTGCCGGGGAAGCGGTCCGGCCAGCCGCCCCGTGCGACAGTTTAAACCGCGGGACGAGCCTATCCCTGTCCAATGAGAGTCGCGGACGTGTCGGGCCTCCCCGAGGGGGTCGCCGACTACCTCCAGTCGGAGGGCATCGAGGAGCTCTACCCCCCGCAGGGCGAGGCCGTCGAGGCCGGCGTCGCCGAGGGCGAGAGCCTCGTGGCGAGCGTGCCGACCGCCAGCGGGAAGACGCTGATCGCGGAGCTGGCGATGCTGTCGGCCGTCGAGCGCGGCGGGACGGCGCTGTACATCGTGCCGCTGCGCGCGCTCGCCGGCGAGAAGGCCACCGAGTTCGAGGAGTTCGAGCAGTTCGGCCTCTCTGTCGGCGTCTCGACGGGGAACTACCAGGACGACGGGTCGCGGCTGGCGGACAACGACGTCATCGTCGCCACCTCGGAGAAAGTGGACTCGCTGGTGCGCAACGGCGCCGGCTGGATCGACGACCTCTCCTGCGTGGTCGCGGACGAGGTCCACCTCGTGGACGACGAGAACCGCGGCCCCACGCTGGAGGTGACGCTCGCGAAACTCCGCCAGCGCGTCCGGAACCTGCAGGTCGTGGCGCTGTCCGCGACGGTCGGGAACGCCGACGAGATCGCGGACTGGCTCGACGCCGAACTCGTGGACTCCGAGTGGCGCCCAATCGACCTGCGGACGGGCGTCCACTACGGGCAGGCGGTCCACTACGACGACGGCACACAGGAAGAACTCTCGACGGGGCGCAGCGACAGCCAGACCGCCGCCATCGTCGAGGACACGCTCCAGGACGAGGGGTCGACGCTCGTGTTCGTGAACTCGCGGCGGAACGCGGAGGCGGCGGCGCGACGGCTCGCGGACGTGACGACCAACGGCATCACGGACGACGAGCGGGAGCGCCTCCAGTCGGTCGCCGACGAGATCCGGGGCGTCAGCGACACCGAGACCAGCGAGGACCTCGCGGACGCCGTCGAGAAGGGGGCGGCGTTCCACCACGCGGGCCTCGCACGCGAGCACCGCGAGCTCGTGGAGGACGCGTTCCGGGACCGCGCCATCAAGGTGGTGTCGGCGACGCCGACGCTGGCGGCGGGCGTGAACACGGCCGAGCCGGCGGGGTCGTGGGTGCGGGACTGGCAGCGCTACGACGGCACCGCGGGCGGGATGCAGCCGCTCTCGGTGCTGGAAGTCCACCAGATGTTCGGGCGCGCGGGCCGGCCCGGCCGAGACCCCTACGGGGAGGCCGTCCTGCTGGCGAGCAGCCACGACAACTCGAGGAGCTGTTCGACCGCTACATCTACGCCGACCCCGAGCCGGTGCGGTCGAAACTCGCGGCCGAGCCCGCGCTGCGCACGCACGTGCTGGCCGCCATCGCCACGGGGTTCACGACGACGGAGGAGGCGCTCCACGAGTTCCTCGGGGAGACGCTGTACGCCACGCAGACCGACGACCCCGCGCGGCTCCGGGACGTCGCGCGGAACGTGCTCGCGTACCTCGACCGCAACGAGTTCGTGGAGCGCGAGGACGGCGTGCTGCGCGCGACCAGCACCGGCCACCTTGTCAGCCGGCTGTACGTCGACCCGATGAGCGCGGCGACGCTCGTGAACGGCCTCCGGGACGCGGCACGACCGTCGGCGAGTGCGAACGGCGGGGGCGGCGCGAATCGCGCGACCGGCGACCCGACGGACGCGGGCTTCCAGACGGCCAGCGAACTGACCGCTGACGACGCGGGCACCGCGAACCCCGACGACGGGAGCGACGCGAGCGCGGATCCGACACCGTTCGGGCTCTTCCACCTGGTGAGCCGGACACCGGACATGTACGAACTCTACCTGCGGTCGGGAGACCGCGAGCGGTACACCGAACTGGCGTACGAGCGCGAGACCGAACTGCTCGGGCGCGCGCCCCGCGAGGAGGAGGCCGACTGGGAGGACTGGCTGTCCGCGCTGAAGACGGCGAAGCTCCTCGAGGACTGGGCGTCGGAGCTGGACGAGGACCGCATCGCGGAGCGCTACGACGTCGGCCCTGGCGACATCCGGGGGAAGGTTGAGACGGCCGACTGGCTGCTGCACGCCGCCGAGCGCCTCGCGGGCGAACTCGACGTGGACTGCGCGACAGCAGTCCGGGAAGCCAGGAAGCGCGTGGAGTACGGCGTGCGCGAGGAGCTGCTCGGGTCGTCGTACTCGACTTCGACGTCCTCCACGCGGGCCGCGGGACTGCCCTCGTGGCACCACTCCACGAGTTCCTCGACCGCTCGCTCGTCGCCCTCGAAGACGGCTTCGACGCGGCCGTCCCGGAGGTTCCGAACCCACCCGGTCACCCCGCGCTGTGTCGCCTGTTCGCGCGTGTTCGCCCGGAAGTAGACGCCCTGGACCTTCCCGGAGACGAGGACCCTGGCGCGCGTCTGGTCGGTGTCGCTCATGTGGTAGTATGTGTCAGCACCGAACAAAAACCTACGCCGTGAACCGGCCCGGCGGGGGATTCCCGGTCGGTCTCAGGCGTCGCCGCCAGACCGGAGGTAGTGGAACAGATAGGTCTGCGTATAGCCCGCGTGCGGGCCGAGTTGCTCGCGGATGGCCCGCGAGGTGTCCGCGTAGTTGCCGCGGTCGCAGTCCGGGTAGTGGTCGTCGATGGCGGACCGAATCCAGGTGTCCAGCGGGACCGCCTCGAGGTAGCCCAGGGAGAACAACAGCACGCAGTCCGCGACCTTGTCGCCGACGCCGACGAACCCCGTGAGTTGCTCGCGGGCGAGTTCGTAGGCGCGGCCGCGGACGTCCCGTTCGGTGAGTTCGCCGGAGGCCACCATCTCGGCGGTGCGCTGGACGTACGGCGCGCGGTAGCCGAGTTTCAGGTCCCGCAACTCCTGTTCTGTCGCGGCGGCCAGCGCCCCGGGCTCCGGGAACGCGTGCACAGTCTCGCCGCCGTACTCGATGGGGGCGCCGTACTGTTCGCGGAGCGCTTCCTGCATCGCGAAGATGCGCTCGACGCGCATCTGCGCCGAACAGATGAAGGACACGAGGCAGCCGAAGAAGGGGTCGCGGACGATGCGGAGGCCGTCGTAGGCGTCCCACGCCGCGCTCGTGAGGTCGTCACCGTTCGCAGCGCGCCGAATCTCGTGGAGGTCGTCGTCGAGGCCGAGCAGTTCCCGGACGAGCGGCGCGGCGTCGGTCGTGGACCGCCACTCGATGGCGTCGGCCGTCTGCCGCACCTCCACGACGTCCCCGTCGACGACGGTCCGGTACCAGGCGCTGCCGCCGTACGCGCCGTCCGTCTCGTAAGTCGCGCCGTCCGGACGCCACCAGAGGTAGGTCTGACCGCTCTCCAGTGTCGCCTGGACGTCGACAGCGCCGGGGATGTCCGAGGTCGGGATAGCGCCGCGGTCCATCTGCCCGACAATTGGCCGTCAGCGGGGAAGACGAGTTCGGTTCGAAGCCAAATTTCTTCTACGTAGCCCGTGAACTAGTCACATAGCCATGGATTGTAGGGTGGTGGTCGAAGCAGCGGTCCCCGTCTACGACGTGCAGAACGCAGACGAGGCCGTTCGCATCGCGATCTCGAAGACAGGCGAGATGCTCAATCCCGACCTCAACTACGTGGAGATCGACATGGGGGAGCGGTCGTGTCCACACTGCGGCGACGCCCTCGACCCGGCGTTCGTGGCGGCCGACGAGAGCCTCGTCGCGCTCGAACTGGAGATGACGGTGTTCAACGTCGAGCGCGACGAGCACGCCTCGCGCATCGCGCGCAAGGAGATCGGCCAGCGGCTCGAGAACATTCCGCTGGAGGTCTTGGTCGTCGAGGAGATCGAAGACACCGATGACGAGGACGCCGACGAAACCGAGCTGTCGGAGGAGTAGCCGGGCGCGCAGGACGGGGGCGCGGGAGGTCTCTTGGGAGGGAGACCGGCTGGACTCGCCGGGGCGCGAGCACTATACAGCACGGTGACGACGTCCAGAGTCGCCGGCAGGAACGACTGTGGACCCGGGTTCGGGGGCTTGGCGACCGGAGAAGCCGATTGCGAGCGACGGCGCCGTCGCTGTGGGGTGTTGGGTCGACAGGGGCGTCGCGTTCCGCTACGTTAGTCGGCGGACGCAGGAACGGCTTCCTGTTCTTCGGGTTCGTTCATCGCCGAAGTGATGCCGCCCGCGAGCGCAAAAACAGCCGCCTTGTGGTCAGTTTTCGATTTGTGGATGGACGTCGGTCGTACCCCGAGTGTCTCGTACTCGTCCAGTGGAATGTCGTCGTTCTCGCACTCCTCGTAGTAGTTCCCGACCTCTGCAAGAAGGCCGTGAAGGTGGATGAGCTCCTGCTTCTTCATGACACCCGGTTCTAACGGTCACGGGGTTATAGTATTATCCTGAGAGCTGTTACCACGGCTCTCCGTATGTCACAGTCCCTCATGGACGGAGACGGTATGACTCTTTTGAAAGGCTTTTGTGGGGTCCACCACTTCCACACTGTATGGACTACGAAGAGCAACTCGACCGCGCGATGGAGCAAAAGCCCGACATCGCGGGCAGCGAGAGCCGGTTCGAGGTCCCCGAACCGAACGTACGCGAAGAGGGCAACGTCACGGTCTACGAGAACTTCCAGGAGACGCTGGACCGCCTCGGCCGCGAGGAGGACCACGTCCTGAAGTTCCTGCAGAACGAGCTCGGGACCAGCGCCCAGATCGACGAGAGCGGGCGCGCCCGACTCACCGGCGAGTTCCGACAGCGCCGCGTCGAGGCAGTCCTCGACGAGTACGTGGACACGTACGTCACGTGCCCGGAGTGTGGCCTCCCAGACACCAACATCGAGACGGAGAACGACCGCGAGCGCCTCCACTGCGAGGCCTGCGGTGCCCGGTCGGCGGTCTGAGGAACAGCGTCGCGGCGACCGCTCGCGCTACTGGAGTCGCTTCAAGTTCTCGAGGTCGCGGTCGGTTCGCATGAACTCGGCCATGCGCCGTGTCGCGTGACAGTTCGGACAGCTGAAGTTTTCGGCGTGGGACGGCAACTCGCTCGGCGTGCTCTCCCACTGTTTCTGGCATTCAGGACAGACCAACTGCACGTACGCCTCGTGCGCCATGCTCTGGAGTGGGACGCCTGTCGGGAAAAAGGTGGGGGCCCGGTGTCAGTCAGTAGTAGTCGGACTCCCCGACGAACTCGAAGAGGTCGTCGTAGTCCGCCGGGAGCTGGTCTGTGACGCCGTCGAATTCGCTCGCCGGCGTCGTCTCCTCACCGACTGCACGACTACTTGCGCGTAGAAGTCGGGGTCCGCGCGACTGTCGCTCCTGCGCGAAAAACGGGTCGACTGTGAGACCGAAGCCAGGGGTGTTAGCGCTGCCGGAGCGCGAGCAGGGCGGCGCCGATGACAGCGAGGACCCCGAGTGCGAGCCCGAAGCCTGGCGCGCCGCCGCCGGACTCGTCCTCGGTGGTGTCGTCACCCATCCCGGTCGTGTCGTCGTTCATTTCGGTGGTGTCCATCGACGCCGTCGTCTCCATCGACTCCGTGGTCGTCATCGCGGGCGCGTCGATAGACGCCGTGTCCATCACCGGCGCGCCGCTGGCGACGTAGGGGCCGTCGGCGGCGCCCTCTGACTCGACGAACGTGTACGCCTGGTCGCCGTCGGAGTCGGCGTGTGCCATCGCGAACACCGTCGTCTCACCGTCGAGTTCGCTGTCTAGCGCGACCTCGACGTCCTCGTGGGTGCCGGGCGCGAGGTACTCCGAGGTGCCGCGAACGCTGTCGAAGACGGCGCCGTCCGCGAGCGTGCCGTCGTGGATCGTCACGAACCCGCCGTTCGCGAGCGTCACCGAGTCGACGACGACCGTCGACCCGTCGCTGTCCTGGTCGCTGACCGTCACGACCGCGTTCACGGAGGCGCGCGCGGTGTCGACCACTGCGCCACCGTTCGCGACGAACGGCCCGTCGTTCTCGCCGCCGGACTCGGCGAACGTGTACGCCTGGTCGCCGTCAGTGTCCCGGTGCGCCATCGGAACGACCGTCTGGGACTCGTTCAGCGGATTGTCGAGCGTCACTTCGACGTCCTCGTGGTGGCCGGCCTCGAGGTACTCCGAGGTGCCCGCGACGCTACCGAACGTCTCGCCCGCGAACAGGGAGGCGTCGTGAATCGTCACGAAGCCCGGTTCGCTGAGGTCGACAGCGTCGACTACAACGGTGTGGCCGTCGGACTGCTGGTCGGCCATGCTGAGCGACGCGGAGACTGTCGCCGACGCGGTGTCCACGACGGCACCGCCGTCGGCCGTGTACGGCCCGTCGTTCTCGCCGCCCGACTCCTCGAACGTGTACGCTTCGTCGCCGTCAGTGTCCATGTGCGCCATCGGAACGAGCGTGTCGTCCTCGGTGTACGGGTCGTCGAGGCTCACGCGGACGTTCCGGTGGAGGCCCGGTTCGAGGTACTCGGAGGTGCCGCGGATGCTCTCGAACGTCTGGCCCTCGGTGACGGTGCCGTCGTGAATCGTCACGAACCCGCCCTCTGGGAGGAACACGGAGTCAGTGACGACCGCGTGCCCGCCCGTGGTCTGGTCGGTCGCGCTGACGGACGCGGTGTTCGACTGCGTGACCGCTGCGGTGGTGACGACCGCCTCGCCGTTCATGTCCGTAAAGGGACCGTCGTCGCTCCCTTCGGCGGTGACGAAGTCGTACGTCTCGTCGTCGTCTGAGTCGACGTGCGGCATCGGAATCAGCGTCTGGTTGCCGACGGACTCGTCGAGTTCGATGCGGACGTTCTCGTGGACGCCCGCCGAGAGGTACTCGGAGTGCCCGACGACGCTGCCGAGCGCGTCGCCGTCGAGCAGGCTGTCGTCGTGCACCGCGACGAAGCCGGGTTCGGCGAGTTCGACGCTGTCGACGACGATTGAGTCGCCGTCAGTCGGCTGGTCGGACATCGACACCGTCGCGGACGCCGTCACGTCCGCGGCGTCGACGACGGCGCCGCCGTCAGCAGTGTACGGCCCGTCGGCGTTGCCGTTCGCCGAGACGAACTCGTAGACCTGGTCGCCGTCGGTGTCCTCGTGCGGCATCGCGACCAGCGACTCCGTCTCACTGATCGGTTCGTCCAGCGTGACGGTGACGTTCTCGTGCGTGCCGGGCTCGAGGTACGAAGACGACCCGGACACGCTGGCGAACGGCTCGCCGTCCTGGAGACTACTGTCGTGAATGGTCACGAACCCGCCCTCGGGGAGCGTGACGCTGTCGACGGTGACCGTGTGGCCGCCGCTTGTCTGTGCCTCGAAGGTGACACTCGCTGCCTCCTCCTGGCCGGATGCCGACGCTGCCGCGGGTGCGACGGCGAACAGCGATCCGACGATGACGACTGTGAGTGCGATTGCCTGGATGCGTTCCCGCATACCACACACGACAGGGAGTACTTGAAAGAAGATTTCCCGAATTCGGGCCCAAATTCGCCCCCAAACCCGCCATAATAGGTGTTTCAGAACCACTACTAGCCGTATCACAGAACTGGTAATTTCGCGGGTGGTGACCGACGGCTGGTCGTCAGTTCGGCGCTTCCCCACAGCGGATGGATACGAAGTCAAACCGGTAACATGCGAGTCGCGTTGACCCACCTGCGAAGCCAGTATGTGAACTCCAGAACGAGGGGGCTCAGCACTACCAGCGAGCTACTCGGCCCCTGCTGTCAGTCCCACGTCACCCACAGCAGGAACGCGATAGCGGCCGACTCCAGGAGGCGGAGGACCATGAACGCCGTCCCGGAGATGGACGGCAGGCCGGTGAACCACGCTGTGAGCACGTCGTGGACAGCGAAGTAGTACAGTCCGAGCAGGTTCTCGCCGAGGAGCAGTAGACCGAACAGCAGCAGGCCGAGCGTGTGTTTGGACTTGATCTGTCGATAGTTGCGGGCCCACACGCTGCAGAGCACGAGCAGTAGGACGACGTTGAGCGCCATCGCCGCTCGCGTCACGTCCGCCCAGATAGTCATCTATCCCACCCTTGGCAGGACCCACAGTTATACACTTTCCCAAATTCGGCCGATATTCGCCCAGTATCCTGCATTAGTCCACCTCCTGGATGATTTCCTCGACGGTGTCCCAGTGGTCGCGGGCCATCTCCGTCGGCAGGTAGACGGCGCCGTAGTCGTCGCCACTGGCTTCCACGATGTCGTTGTCCACGAGTACGTCGAGGTGGTGTCGGACCGTCTTGTAGTCCAGATCCAGGTCTTCCGCGAGCTGGTTCGCGTTCCGCGGACGGTCTGCGACGGCCCGCAGGAGGCGCACGCGATTCGGGCCGCCGCGCGTCCCCGTCAACACGTACCAGAGCGCGGCCTCCATTGGCTCTGGAGAGACGACCCAGTACCGTAAAACTACCCGACGCCGCGCGCCCTGCCGGAGTCCCGGCACCCGTTGGCGATTACACCGTGAACAGGTGCCCGGTCTCCGGGACGTCGAACAGGCCGATGCGGGCGCCGGCGTCCAGCCAGGCGTGTCCGTAGGAGAACGCCGCGAGCGCGTTCACGGGGTCGTCCTGCTCGCGGAAATGCCGCCCGTCCTCGAGGTACGACTGCGCCATCTCCTCGTACTCGGCGGCGGCCTCGCCCAGCGGCGTCTCGGCCGGCGGCACTGCGTCGGCTTCGTCGAGCGCGTCCGCGAGCAGTCCCTCGTAGCGGTCCATCTTCTCGTGGAGGTCTGCGGCCATACCCGGACGTGGGGCGACTGGCGGCGTAAGCGCTTGGGTGGCCGCCTCGTTCCCGAGTCGCACGCCGCCTGGCGACTGCCGGCATGCTTCCCGGTCAACACAACCTACAAACGCCACGCCCGTCCACTAGGGTGTATGAGCGACGAGCCCCGAGTAGAGATCTACACGAAGACGAACTGTCCGTACTGCGAGAAGGCCACGGACCTCTTCGACGAGAAGGGCATCGACTACGAGACGTACAACGTCACCGGCGACGAGGACCTGTTCGCGGAGATGAAAGAGCGCGCGAACGGCCGCGAGACCGCTCCCGAAGTCTTCATCGACGACGAACTCGTCGGCGGCTGGGACGACACGCACGACCTGGAGCAGTCCGGGGAACTCGACGAGAAACTCGGCCTCGCGACCGACGGCGGCGAGGAGATCGTTGATCACCGGAAGCTCATCATCGCGGGAACCGGCATCGCGGCGCTCACCGCCGGTATCTACGCCGCGCGGTCGAACAACGAACCGCTGCTGTTCGAGGGCGACGAACCCGGCGGCCAGCTCACGCTCACCACGGAAGTCGACAACTATCCGGGGTTCCCAGAGGGCATCTCCGGTCCGGACCTCATCAACAACATGAAAGAGCAGGCCAAGCGCTTCGGCGCCGAACTCGAGCACGGCGTCGTGGAGTCCGTCGACGACTCCGAGCGGCCGTTCCGCGTCGAACTCTCGAACGGCGACGTCTACACCGCCGACGCGGTCATCGCCGGCTCCGGCGCGAGCGCACGCACGCTCGGCATCCCAGGCGAAGACGAGCTCATGGGGTACGGCGTGTCGACGTGCGCGACGTGCGACGGCGCGTTCTTCAAGGGCGAAGACATGGTGGTCGTCGGCGGCGGTGACGCGGCCGCAGAGGAAGCCAGCTTCCTCACGAAGTTCGCGGACACCGTCTACCTCGTCCACCGCCGCGAGGAACTCCGCGCGGAGGACTACTGGCAGGAGCGCGTCCAGGAGCACGTCGACGACGGCAACATCGAAGTCCTCTGGAACACGGAAGCCGTCGAGGTCAACGGCACCCCCGAGGACGGCGTCGAGGACGTGACCCTCGTCCGCCACCCCGAAGGCCACCCGACAGCGAAACTGGACGACGACGCCACCGAGCAGTTCTCGCTGGACGTCGGCGCGTTCTTCGTCGCCATCGGCCACACGCCGAACACGGACTACCTCGAGGACACGGCCGTGGACCTCGACGAGGACGGCTACATCGTGACCCGAGGCGGGAAGGGCGGCGGCCAGACGAAGACTGACGTCGAGGGCATCTTCGGCGCGGGCGACGTGGTGGACTTCCACTATCAGCAGGCCGTCACGGCCGCGGGCATGGGCTGCAAGGCCGCCATCGACGCCGACGAGTACCTGGAGAGCGAGGTCAGCGCGGCCGCCGGCGAGGGCGGCGAAGCCGCGCCGGCAGACGACTGACGAACCGCGACCACGTTCTGACGCGAGGCAGCGGGCCGCGACCACGTTCTGACGGGGGACAACGGGCCGCGAACAGTTCCGACAGTGAGGCTGCGGACTGCGAACGCTTTTTGTGGCGTCCAGGCAGACCCCGTGGTATGTCGAGACGAGTGGCTGTCGTCGTCGTCGCGCTGGTCGCGCTCGCAGGGTGTAGCGGCGGGTCGCTGGGCGGTCCGACGGCCGCGTCGGACGCAACGGCCGACGGCGACGCGACGAGCACGGAGACACCGAACACGACGCTCCCCGACGTCACCGAGCAGCCGTGGGTGTACGCGAACGAGACGGTCGCCTACGAGCGTCTGTTCGACGCGCACGAAGCCGCGCTGGCAAACGCGTCGTCGTTCGTCTTCTCGAGGCACAGCGAATCCAACACGGGCGCGACGACGCAGTCCCGCATCGCGGTGCGCAACGACGCGCAGCGCGCGAACCTCTCTGTCACGACCAGCTTCAGCAACACCACCCGCATCCAGAACACGTTCGTCGCGAACGGCACCGTGTACGCGGAGTCGGGGACGGCCGACGACCGCCAGTACTCGCGAGACGACCAGAACCTGACCGGCGAGGCTTTCGACGAGTTCGTCGCCGAACAGTCCCGGATTCAGGTCCCGCCGGGCGTCCTCCAGGCGTTCACGTTCGAGTACGCCGGCACAGCGGACGGCGCGTACGTCTTCGAGGCCGACCGCGTCCGGCCCTCGGACGAGACGAACTTCGACGCGGAGAACGTGACCGCGGCGTCGGCGACCCTCGTCGTCGACGGCGACGGCTACGTCCGGGAACTCTCCATCTCGCTGACCGTGGACGGCCCGGACGGCGAGGCCTCAGCGACCGCGACAGTCCGGGCGACGGGCGTCAACGAGACGACTGTCGTCGAGCCGGCGTGGACCGACGAAGCCGCGTAGACTGAGGTCTCGGCGTTCCGGCCCGTTATCCCCACTCCTTTTAGTGACGGCCGCGTCCGTTGGGACATGGACGAAGCCACGTTCACCATCGAGGACTCGGACGGCAACACCGACGACGTGACGATTCCCGCGCGACTGGTCGAGATCTTCAGCGAGGAAGACGACGAGTCAGAGGCGCAGGTCGTCGGCGACATCGCGCTGATGGCGTTCGCGCAGCGCGCGCACATGCTCACCCATCACAGCGAGGACGAACCCACCCAGGAACTGCAGGACGTCGAAGAAGCCACGCTCGACCAGTTCGAGGACCGCTTCGGCATGACGTACGGCGAAGCGACCGGCCACCAGCATTAGTCGACGTGCGGGACGCCGACGGCAGTGGGGTGCACAGCCACACAGCGGCGGCTGGTTCGGTCCTACTCGCTGGACCTGATGTGTCGCTGTGCCGCGTAGATTCCTGCGGCATAGATTCCGAAGGAGAAAATGCCGATCGAGAAGATGCCGATTGCGAATAGCCCGACGGAGAAGATTCCCGCCGCGAAGATTCCGACGGAGAAGATGCCCGTCGACATGACGCCGACGCTGAAGTTGCCGGCGGCCAGGTAGCCGGTCGCCGTTTGTCCCGCTGCCATGACGTCGTACCCACCGATTGTTTCGATGCCCGCCAGTACCAACGCGAGAGCGACGAGCAGGAGCCCGATGACGACGTAGCCGGTCACTTCCTCCCATTCAGCTTCCATATTTAATAGTTCATATCTGCATCTATTAATATTAGGGGTGTCAGATCGGCGTTGGCCTTCGCTGTCGAGGGCTGAAACACAGGCCCACACCACCCGGTACGGCAGTACGTCACTCCCGCGAGATACCCGTCGGCGACAGGACGTGACCTGCGCGGCCCGTCAACCGCGGACTAGCACTCGTACTCGAGGAGGACGCCGTCGCCGAGGCGTTCGACGGCCGCCACCTCGAGTTCGGGGAAGTCGCCGACGAAGCCGTCGCCGTCCGCGAGTGTCGGCGCTTCTCGGCCGCCGATGATCTTCGGCGCGACGTAGACGGAGAGGTCGTCGACGAGGTCCGCGGCGAACAGCGAGAAGATGAGTTCGCCGCCGCCCTCAACCATGAGGTCCTCGACGCCGTGGGCTTGGAGTTCCTCGAACGCCTCCGGCAGCGCGACGCGGTTCTCGCCGGCGACGACGACGGTCGCACCGACATCCTCCAGGGTCTCGTGGTGGCCCGGGGGTTCTTCTTCTGCGCAGAGGACGAACGTTTCCGCGGCGTCGTCGAGCAGCGTCGCGTCCGGCGGCGTGCGGGCGTGCGAGTCCGCGACGACGCGGGCCGGCTGCGGGGATTCGCCGCGGGCTTCGCGTTCGGCGACGAGTTCGGGGTCGTCGACGGTCAGCGACGGGTCGTCTGCGAGCACGGTTCCGACGCCGACCATCACGGCGTCGACGCTGGCGCGGAGTTCGTCGACGCGCCGGAAGTCGTCCGCGCCGCTGATATCGACTTGCTCCCGGCGCCGCGTGGAGAGTTTGCCGTCCGCGCTCATCGCGGCGTTCACGACGACGTGCATACGCTCTGTACTCGGCGGCGGCGGGAAACCGATTTCGCTCCACGTTTGGCGCCTGCGCGAAGGTGCCGAACGTCGCGCGTCACGCGCGCGAGGAATCCTTTTTACGGGAGGGCCACGCAGTTCGACGTGCATGAACATCGACGACCACGCCGAGGAGCTCGCCTCCGACCTCGGTGTTGACAAAGCGGAGGTCAAAGAGAACCTGCAGAACCTCGTGGAGTACAGCGTCCCCGTGGAGGAAGCCAAGCGGAGCCTCCGGCGCAAGTACGGCGACGACTCGGGCGGCAGTTCGAGCGGCCCGACCGCCGTCGACATCGTCGACGTCACGCCCGAGTCCGGGAACGTCACGGTGACCGCGAAAGTCCTCACGACGGGGCAGCGCTCGATCCGGTACCAGGGCGACGACCACGTCATCCACGAGGGCGAACTCGCCGACGAGACCGGGAGGATATCCTACACCGCGTGGGAGGACTTCGGCCTCGAAGCCGGCGACACCATCACAATCGGGAACGCCAGCGTCCGCGAGTGGGAGGGCGAACCGGAGTTGAACTTCGGGGAGTCCTCGACCGTCAGCAAGGCCGACGACGTCGACGTCCCCTACGAGGTCGGCGGGGACCGCGACCTCGCGGCCCTCTCGCCAGGGGACCGCGGACGGAACGTCGAAGTCCGGGTGACGGAGGTCGAGACCCGGACCATCGACGGACGGGACGGCGAAACGGAGATTCTCAGCGGCGTGTTCGGCGACGAGTCCGCGCGCCTGCCGTTCACGGACTGGGACCCGCACGCGGAAATCGAGGAGGGCGCGTCCGTCCGCCTCGAGGACGTCTACGTGCGCGAGTTCCGGGGCGTTCCGTCCGTCAACGTCTCGGAGTTCTCGACCGTCGAGGCGCTGGACCGCGACGTCGAAGTCGGCGGACCAACCCGGATGGAGATCCGGGAGGCCGTCGACCGCGGCGGCGCCTACGACATCGAACTCGTCGGGAACGTCATCGAAGTCCGGGACGGTTCCGGGCTCATCCAGCGCTGTCCCGAGTGCGGACGCGTCGTCCAGAAGGGACAGTGCCGCCAGCACGGCGACGTGGAAGGCGAGGACGACCTGCGCGTGAAAGCGATTCTGGACGACGGCACGGACACCGTCACGGTCGTGCTCGACCGCGACCTCACTGAGGACGTCTACGGCGGCGGCATCGAGGACGCCCGCCAGCAGGCCCGCGACGCGATGGACCAGGAGGTCGTCGCGGAGACCATCGCCGACGACCTCGTCGGCAAGGAGTACCGGGTGCGCGGCCACCTCTCCGTCGACGAGTACGGCGCGAACCTCGAGACGACGGAGTTCCGGGAGTCCTTCGACGACCCCGCCGAACGCGCGAAGGCCTTCCTCCAGGAGGTGCAGGCATGAGCGAATCCGAATCTGACGAGATCAACCGACGCGAGGTCGCGTACCGGCTGTTCGCGGCGGAGTTCGAGGACGCGAACTACTCGTACGCGGAGAGCGACGAGGAGCGCGCGCCCAACTACGTCGTGACGCCGACCGGGGCGCGCGTCAACCGGATGTTCGTCGTCGGCGTGCTCACGGAAGTCGAGCAGGTCAGCGACGACGTCGTGCGCGCCCGCGTGGTCGACCCGACGGGCGCGTTCGTCATCTACGCGGGCCAGTACCAGCCGGAAGCGCTCGCGGCGCTGGAGTCCGCGGACGCGCCGTCGTTCGTCGCGGTCACCGGGAAAGCCCGGACGTTCCAGCCCGACGACGCGGACGTCATCTACACGTCCATCCGGCCGGAGGAAGTCAGCGAAGTCGACGCGGAGACCCGGGACCGCTGGGCCGTCGCGACCGCCGAGCAGACCGTCGACCGCGTGTCGACGATGGCGGCCGCCCACGAGCGCGTCGAGCGCGGCGAGAACCTTCAGCGCATCCTCGAGGACGCGGGCGTCCAGTCCGGGCTCGCGGCGGGAATCCCGCTCGCGCTCGACCACTACGGCACGACGCCCGACTACCTGGACGCCGTGCGGGAACTCGCGCTCGACGCCGCACGCGTCGTCGCGGGCGACCTCGACGAAGCCGGCGAGTTGTCGCTGTCGCCGGGCGACGGCGGCGACACGTCCCTGCCCTACGCTGCGGACCTGGACGTCGAGGCCGCCGCCAGCACCGCCGACGACGCGGCCGCTTCCGAGCCAGAACATGGGAACGCGGACGAAGCCGCGGCTGCCGATGCAGAAACGGGGGCTGCGGACGACGGAGCGGCCGATGCAGAAGTGGATCAAGCGGGCGACGCTACCGCTGCCGAGGCAGATGCGCCAGCCGACGAGGAAGCGGCCGAGGCGACGAGGGACACCGACGAGGAGGCCACCGCGGAGTCGGAGTCCGAGGCGACTGTAGACGACGAAGCCGAGCCGGGGACTGGCGGGGAAGCGGCAGTGGACGCGAGTCCTGCCGCGGAGACGCCCGACCCCGAGGACGTGGCCGAGGAGGCCGCGCCAACGGACGCCGAGGCCGCGGGCGACGAAGAGATGTACGAGCTCTCCGAGGAAGAACGCCGGGAGGTCAAGGAGAACTACGACGTCGAGTTCTCCAGCGGAACCGACATCCCGGAATCCCCGGACGAAGAGGGCGAAGCTGCCGGCGAATCCGTCGACGAGGAGGGTGAAGCTGCAGAGGAGTCGGCCACAGACGAGGCTGAAACTGCCGGGGAGTCCGTCGAGGACGAAGCGGAAGACGAACTCGGCGACTTCGACGCCGACGACGAAGCGTTCGACGAGTCCCAGGCGGACGCGGACTCGACCACGGAGTACACCGAGGACGAGTACGACGAGCCCGAGTCCGACCGCGAGGACGCCGAGGCCGGCGACCCGGACCTCGACCTCGAGGACTACGTCGTGGACCTGATGGACAGTCTGGACGACGGCGACGGAGCGTTACGCGATGACATCGTCGCGACCGCGGCTGACGACCTGGACGCAGACGAGGGCGAGGTCGAGGACGCGATCCAGGACGCGCTGATGAGCGGGCGGTGCTACGAGTCCGGCGACGACCACCTGAAAGCCATCTAGATGGCGCTGGTCGAACCCGTACCGGGCGAACCGGCCGCCGTCGCGGACGTCAGCGAGGCGGGGTGCTCGGGGGAGCGCGCGCTCGTCGTCGCCGACTACCACGCCGGTATCGAGTGGGCGCTGCGCGGCGAGGGCCTGGAGGTG
>NZ_WUUU01000049.1 GCF_009831555.1 Halobacterium bonnevillei
ACGTACGGTCGGTTCGACCAGGCGACGGACGTCTACGGCCTCGGCGCGCTCGCGTACTTCCTGCTGACGGGCGACCCGCCGGGGGACAGCGACCAGCGCCTGCCCGCGGCGCAGCGCAACCCAGTCTTGCCGGAGAGCGCCACCGACCTGTTCGCGCGAGCCCTGGCCGACGAGAAGCACGCGCGGTTCGCGACCGTCCTGGACTTCCAGCGCGCGTTCGACGACTTCGCCGCCGACGTCGCGGCCGGGGGTGATACGTAGTGGCGAACCCCGCGGAGACGCTCTCGACGGTGGCGTTCACGGGCTACGGCCTCGTGCTCGTTACCGGCGGTGCGTTCTCGTACTACGCGCTCCAGAACTACGCGTTCGACCGCATGGAGGGTTACCAGGACTTCTGGAGCTACCTGACGTACGTCGGAATGGCGTTCGCGTCCTTCGGCGTGTTCGGCCTGTGGCAGGTGGCGGGCGGCGGGAACGTCGTGCAGGCGTTCCTGGACACCACGCTGCTGTTCGCCATCGTGTTCCTGACGTTCTCGATGCGGGAGGTGTACTACAACAGCGCGCTCGCTCCGGACCCGTCGGAGCGTCGGGTGTCGCTGGCCTGGCTCCGGACCGTCGAGTTCGGGTTCGTGGTCGTCATCGCCGCTGAGTGGGTGGCCGCGGCGGCCCTCGGCCAAACGGCGACGACGGCGGTGCTGCGTGGCCTCGCAGCGCTGGGGTTCACGGCGTACGGCGTGGCGTTCAGCGAGCGACTGGAGTCGCTGGCACACGGCACGGCGCTGGACTCGCTGCGGCGACACCTGCTCGTGGTGCTGGTGTGCGCGACGGGCATCGCCATCGCGGATCTCGTCGCCCTTGTCGGGCCGTCGGCCATCGCGAGCAGCACCTTCTACGTGTTCCTGGTGCTGCTCGGCGGGCTCCTGGTGCCGCCGACCATCCGCCTCCAGCAGTCCGTCGCCGGACTCTCCTAGCCGAACACCCCCGTTCGTCGGCGTTCAGTGCGGCGCGGCAGCCGACCGCGTGTTAGGCGTGCCTAAAGACCGACACACACTTTAGGCCGGCCTAAATAGAGGGAACTAACGGATGACACGAGACGTCTGCGTCGTCGTGCCGACAATCCGGGAGTACGAGTGCATGCGGGAGTACTTCCGGAACGCGCGCGACCACGGCTTCGACCTCGACCGGCTGTTCGTCGTGCTGGTGACAGAGGACTTCTGTGACACCGACGGCATGCGGGAGATGCTCGACGAGGAGGGCGTCACCGGCGCCGTCTTCGACGAGAGCGACCGCGAAGCGTGGTTCGCGGAGCACGGCGTCGAGGAGTACAGCCACCTGATTCCGGCGGCCAGCCACGCCCAGACCTCCTTCGGGCTGCTGTACCTCTGGGCCAACGACTACGAGTTCGGCGTCTTCATCGACGACGACACCCTCCCGCACGACGAGTGGGACTTCTTCGGCACGCACCTCGACAACCTCGCGCACGACGGCGACGTGGAGGCGGTGTCCTCCGACGAACAGTGGGTGAACGTCCTCTACCAGTCCGACACGGACCTCTACCCCCGCGGATACCCGTACTCTGCGATGGACGAGACCGTCCAGACCGAGACCGCCGACGTCGACCGCGTCGTCGCGTCGCAGGGCCTCTGGACGAACGTCCCGGACCTGGACGCCGTCCGCATCCTGATGGACGGCGACCTCCAGGGCCAGGCCCAGACCCGCACCGGGTTCGACGACTTCGACCGGGATTTCGTCGCCGCGGAGGACAACTACCTCACCGTGTGCTCGATGAACCTCGCGTTCCGCCGCGAGGTCGTGCCCGCGTTCTACCAGTTCCCGATGGACGAGAACGCGTGGGACGTCGGGCGCTTCGACGACATCTGGAGCGGCGTCCTCCTGAAGCGCGCAGCGGACCTCCTGGGCGGCCAGATCTACAACGGCGCGCCGCTGTGCGAGCACAACAAGGCGCCGCGGTCGACGTTCGACGACCTCGCAAACGAGGTCGCGGGCCTCGAACTCAACGAGCACTTCTGGACGGAGGTCGCGGCCGTCGACCCCGACGAGGCGTCCTACGAGGCCGTCGCGCGCGCCGTCGGCGAGCGCCTCGCGGCTGGCGACTACGCGGAGTACAACAACGGCGCGTTCCTCAACGAGTGCGGCGAGTACCTGCTTGACTGGGTGAACTGCTGTGCCGCGCTCGCCGACCGGAAAGTCGCCGCGCCCGCGGACGACTGACGCCGCCGATGACCCGCCCGGCCTTTCGGGAACCGGTAGTTATAAACGTTTTAGGCCGGCCTAATTCAAGGTATGAGAGAGCGCACTAGTCAGTCGCGCCGTCGATTCCTCGCGACGGCGGGCGTCGCCGCCACGACCGCACTTGCAGGCTGCTCCGGCCTCTCGGACGTCATCGGCAGTGGCGGCGACGGCGGTGACGACGGCGGCAAGCCCACGCTCGCGGACTTCCGCGGCTCCGGCGAGTTCGTCGCCGACCGCCCCGCACCCGGCGGCACATCTATCGAGGACCTCCCCGACCTCGAAGGCGAACTCACCGTCTACCTCGGCGGCGGCGAGGGTGGCCGCTACGTCAACCTCATGGAGCTGCTCAATCAGTACTACGACGACTTCGAGGCCACCTGGGACACCCAGCCGTCCTCCCAGCTGGCGAACGTCATCGTCAGCGAGCACGACAGCGGCACCACGCAGGCGGACGTCTTCTGGTCGGTCGACGCCGGCTCCCTGGCCTACGTCTCCGAGAACGGCGCGACCCAGCAGCTGTCCGGCGACACCACCAGCCCCGTCTTCGACGGGTACAAGCCCGACGACCAGTGGGTCGGCGTCGCCGGCCGCTCGCGGGCCATTCCCTACAACACGAACCAGTTTTCAGAGTCCGACATGCCCACGAGCATCGACGCGTTCGCGACCGAGTCACGATTCGCGGGCGCCATGGGCTGGGCGCCCACGTACGGCGCGTTCCACGGCTTCGTCACCGCGATGCGCCAGCTCCGCGGCGACGAGGCGACCCGCGAGTGGCTCAACGGCATGCTCGACCAGAACGTCTCGCGATACGACAACGAGTACCTCGTCGGGCAGTCGGTCGCCAACGGCGAAATCGGCGCTGGCTTCGGGAACCACTACTACGCCATCCTCGTGCTCGCAGACCGCCCCGATGCCCCCGTCGACCTCGCGTTCACGGAGAACGACGCCGGTTCGCTCGTGAACGCCTCCGGCGCGTCCGTCCTCGAGGGCGCACGGGACGCCGACCGCGCCGAACTGTTCATCCGCCACCTGCTGTCCGCGGAAGCCCAAGAGTTCCTCGCGACCCGCGGGTTCGCCTACCCCATGATCGAGGACGTCGAGCCCGTCGGCCCGCTGCCGACGCTCGCCGAACTCCAGCCGCCGGAACTCGACCTCCAGACGCTGTCGGACGTCCAACCGACTCTGGAACTCCTCCGCGACGTCGGCATCCTGACGTAGATGGCCACCAGCGACCGCCTCGACAGGCTCCGGAACGACGCCGGCGACGAGGGCGACGAAGCCACGAGCTTCTCGCTCGCAGTCGTCGCCGGCGCCGTCGCGGCGGTCGTCTCGCTGCCGGTCGTCGTCCTCCTGGTGCGCGCGTCCGACTACGGCCTCGGCCACCTGTTCGGCCTCGTCACCCAGGCCAGCAGCATCCAGGTGCTCGTCAACAGCCTCGTTCTCACCGGCGTCGTCACGGTCGGCTGCGTCGCCGTCGGCGTGCCGCTTGCCGTGCTCACCGTCCAGACCGACCTGCCGTTCCGTCGGTTCTGGACGATCGTCGGCGCGCTCCCCCTCGTCGTCCCGAGTTACATCGGCGCGTTCACGTTCATCGCGGCGTTCGGGCCGCGCGGCGAACTCGCCGACCTGCTCGCGCCGCTGGGCATCGAACGCATCCCCGCCATCTACGGCCTCCACGGCGCCGCGCTCGTGCTCGTCCTGTTCACGTACCCCTACGTGTTCCTGACGACGCGCGCCGCCCTGCTCTCGTTCGACGGCACGCTCGTCGAGGCGGCGCGCACCCTCAATCACTCGCGCTGGGGGGCGTTCAAGCGCGTCACCCTCCCCCAGATTCTGCCGGGCATCACCGCCGGCACGCTGTTGGCGTCCCTGTACGCGCTGTCGGACTTCGGGACGCCCGCCCTGATGCGCTACCAGGTCTTCACCCAGCAGATCTACGTCGCCCAGCGCAGCCTCGGCGTCCCCGAGGGGTATCCGGCGATGCTCTCGCTGCAGTTGCTCGCCGTCGTCGCCGTCGTGCTCGCCCTGGAGTCCCGCATCGGCGGGTCGACGACGGCGTACATCTCGCGGGGGTCCCGACAGCCCAACCGCATCCAGCTCGGCGCGTGGAAGTGGCCCGCACTCGCGTTCACCACGTCGGTCGCCGTCCTCGGCCTGGGCGTCCCCCTGGGCGTGCTCGGCTGGTGGCTGTACCGCGGCGGCGAGAGCGTCTTCCAGTTCGACCCCGCGGTCGCGTGGAACTCCCTGAAGGTCGCCGTCGCCGCGGCGCTCGCGGCGACGCTGATGGCGCTGCCCGTCGCCGGCTACGCCGCGCGCTCGAACTCGCCGATGTCCACCGTCGTCGACCGCCTCACGTACGTCGGGTACGCGGTGCCGGGCGTCGTGCTCGGTCTCGCGCTCATCTACCTGACGACCAGCGCGGACCTCCTGACGTGGTGGCTGCCGGTCGGCGGCGACTCCGTCCAGCGCCTGCTTCGCTCGGTGTACAAGACCGTCCCGCTGCTCGTGTTCGCGTACGTCGTGCGGTTCCTCCCGCAGGCTGTCGGCACGATCCGGTCGTCGGTCCTGCAGGTCGACCCGAAACTGACGGAGGCCGCGCGCACGCTCGGCCGGTCGTCGACGGGCGCGTTCCGGGAGGTGACGCTGCCGCTCATCGCGCCCGGCGTGGCCGCGGGCGCGGCGCTGGTCTTCCTCACGACCATGAAGGAACTGCCGGCGACGCTCCTGCTCAGTCCGATAGGCTTTGAAACCCTCGTCTCGTACATCTGGCTCGTCAGGGAAGCCGGCTCGTACGGCGCGGCCGCGATCCCCGCGCTCGTGCTCGTGGGCGTCTCCGCGCTCTCGATGGTCGTCATCCTCGCACAGGAACGATACAATGGCTGACAGCGAACTCACGACGGACGCTTCGGTGGACGCCCGCTCAGAGAGCAACGCCGACGCGCCGGACGCAGTCATGGAACTCGAGGGCGTCACGAAGCGCTACGGCTCCGAGACCGCCGTCCGCGACCTCTCGGTGTCCGTCCGCGACGGCGAACTGCTCACGCTGCTGGGGCCGTCGGGCTGCGGGAAGACGACGACCCTCCGGATGCTCGCGGGCCTGGAACGCCCCAGCGAGGGCACGATAACGCTGGCCGACGACGAGGTCGCCGGGCCGTCCACCTACGTGAAAGCCGAGGAGCGCGGCGTCGGCATCGTGTTCCAGGACTTCGCGCTGTTCCCCCACCTCTCTGTCCGCGAGAACGTCGCGTTCGGGCTCACGGACCACGACGCCGACCAGACCGAGGAACGCGTCGACGAACTCCTCGACCTCGTCGACATGCCGGGGATGGGCGACCGCTCGCCCGACCAGCTCTCGGGCGGCCAGCAACAGCGGGTCGCACTCGCCCGCAGTCTCGCGCCCGAACCGGACATCCTCCTGCTGGACGAACCGTTCAGCAACCTCGACGTCCGGCTGCGCGTGGAAATGCGGGAGGAAGTCCGCCGCATCCTCAAGGAAGCCGGCGTGACGGCCGTCTCCGTCACCCACGACCAGGAGGAAGCGCTGTCGATTTCGGACCGCGTCGCCGTCCTGGAGGACGGCCGCCTGGAACAGATCGGCGACCCGGAGAGCGTCTTCGAACACCCCGAGTCGCGGTTCGTCGCGTCGTTCCTCGGGCAGGCGGGATTCCTGTCGGCGCGGGTCGGGGAGACCACTGTCGACACCTGCATCGGGAGCTACGACCGCACCCTCCTGAAGGGACTGTCCGACGGCTACACGGGCGCGATGGTCGACGTCCTCGTTCGACCGGACGACCTGCGCGCGGTGCCCGCCAACGAGGCGAACGCCAACGGCGCCATCGTCCGCCGCCAGTACACCGGGCCGTCGTTCATCTACCACGTCGAACTCGACAACGGCGACGTCGTTCGCTGCCTCCACAACCACGCCGAGGACATGGACGTCGGCGAACCCGTCACCGTCGACCTGGTGTCGGACCACTCGCTGGCGTGGTATCCCGCGAAGGGATGACCCGCGCCGGGGGCGACGTCGCGGTTTCGCGACGACTCGCGGCTGGCGTCCAGCGCGTGCGGGCCGCCAGCCCGGTGCCGCTCGCACCACTCGTGCTCGCGCTCGTCGCGGCTGCCGCGGCGTACGCGCTCTCGGTCACCGTCTTTCCGTACCACTCCTCGAACCACGACGAGGCCGTCTACCTCCAGCAGGCCGCGATGCTCCTCGAGGGCCAGTTGGTCCTCCGGCCGCCCGTCGAGGACGCCTTCCGTCCCTGGTTCTTCGTGGACTCCTCGAACGGCCTGTACCCGAAGTACGCGCCAGTCACCGCCGCGGTCTACGCGCTCGGCGAACTCGCGGGGTCGTTCCGATACGCGCTGCCAGCCGTCGCGGCCGCGACCACAGCACTCCTCTACGGGGTCGTTCGCGAGGCGTTCGACTACCGGACGGGCGTCGTCGCCGCCGTCGCGTTGCTGTGCTCGCCGCTGTTCCTCCTGCAGTCCGCGGTGTTCCTTCCGTACGCGCCGACGACGATGCTGAACCTCGCGTTCGCGTTCGCGTACTTCCGCGCGGAGCGAACCGGCAGCGTCGCCTGGGCGGCCGTCGCGGGCGCGGCGGTCGGCCTCGCGTTCTTCTCGCGGCCGTACACGGCCGTCCTGTTCGCTGCGCCGTTCGTCGCCCACGCCGTCTGGACGCTCGCGGGTTCTGTCGCGTCGCTTCGCGATGATTGGACTGTCAGGCCGACGCTCAGGCGGCGGGTGGCCACCGCCTCGCTGGGACTCGCGGGCGTCGCGGTGACGCTGTCGTACAACGCCGTCGTCACGGGCGACCCGCTGGTCTTCCCGTACGAGGCGTTCGCGCCGCTGGACGGGCTCGGGTTCGGAACGCGGGAGATTCTGGACTACCAGCGCGACTACACGCCGGCGCTCGCGCTGGAGGCGAACGCCCGCGTCGTCTGGCAGTTCGTCTCCCGGTGGGGCCCCTTCGGCGTTGTGGGGGCGCCGCTGGCCGTACTCGGCGCATTCGCCACCGCGCGCCGGGAGTGGCGCTGGCAGCAGGCCGTGCTCGCGGGCGTGGCCGGCAGCGTCGTCGTCGGGAACGTCTACTTCTGGGGGAACCTCAACGTGCTCGGTGCCCTGGGCGACCCCGGCGACGGCCTGATCGCGAGCCTCGGGCCCTACTACCACTTCGACCTCCTCGTTCCGGCGCGCGTTCGCCGCGGCGGGCGTGTTCGCTCTCGTCGACGGCGTTCGACGCGCGCTCGCCGGCCGGTTCGACCCGGAAGCGACGCGCGTGGCGGCCGCCGTCGTGCTGGTGGCTCTCAGCGCCGTCCTCGGGGGCGCGGCAGCGACAGCGGTCGCCGACCCGGTCGGGGACAACGCCGCCGTGACCGAGCAGTACGAGGCCGCCTACGACCCACTCCGGCCCGAGCCGCCGGCCGACAGCGTCGTGTTCCTCCCGGAGCCCTACGGGGACTGGCTGAACCACCCGTTCCAGTACCTCAGGAACGACCCCGGGTTCGACGGGCGGACGCTCTACGCGCTCGACGATCACCAGCTGGCCGTCGCCGACGCGTACCCGGACCGCGACTACTACCGCTACGTCTACCGCGGCGAGTGGTCACCGCACGCCGGCGACCCCGTCGAGCCGGCACTCCAGCGCGTCCGCGTCACGAGCGGCGACTCGCTGACGGTCGCCACCAGGATGGGGCTGCCCGCCTGGACTGACGGCGTGACGTTCACGCTTTCGAACGGCGACGAGCGCGTCCACTACACCCTCGACGACGCCGCCAGCCGGTCGTCGGCAGACCTGGACGTCGTCGTCACTGACGGAACTGCGAAACTGATCGGGCCGCTGTCGGCGACGGGCAACGAATCGCTGGGCGTCGAGGCCGGCGACAGCATCGCGCTCGACGTCCACGTTGACGGCGGGTACGGCGCGGGGTTCAGCTACCGCGTGCGGTTCCCGGTCGCGGTGGCGGACGGCCAGTACCGGACGGTGACGCCGTACCGGGAGCTCTGTACCGACCTCAGGCAGTGCGGCGGTGCGGCGGCGTACGTCCCGGGCGTCGGGCCGACAGAAGCGTCGCTGAACGTGACTGTCCGCGGCGACTGAGCCAGCGGCAGCGCTATCGAGTCACACCGGCGAACGCAGAAGACCGGGAACTCAGTACTTGCTCTGGCGCTTCGACCGAGAGAACTGGTCGAGCCAGCCGGAGAGGGCGACAATCAGACCGATAGCGAGCACGCCGACCGCGAACATCCACGCGAACCAGTAGCCGATAGCGATGAGTTCCAGCAGGTCGGGAGACGTGACGTAGCGCCGTCCGAGCAGGGTCAGCGACATCCACGCACCGAACACGACCGCAAACTTGCCGGCGAGGAGGAACCAGGCACCGAACTCTCGGTCGATGTAGTTGAGCGCGCTCGAGAGCGTACCGCGGTGCCCAACAGAAACTTCCTCTTGTTTCGTCGTCTTTACCATACATGTACTACACTCGCAGTAGATAAATAGTTACGGGTGAAAATCGCCGGTACGGGATTTTATACGCGCGTGATAATTCGTGGGTTCGGCGGGACAGCAGTCCGGGCCGGTCGACCCGGGCACGGAAATCGTTCTCCGGTGCAGACCTTCCGGCCTACAGGAGTCGTTCTTCGGTGCAGACCTTGACAATCGAGCCCAGAATCTCTGCGCCGCCCGACAGCGGGTCGAGTTTCGTCTCACCGAGGCGGTCGTCGTACTCGATCGGGACTTCGATGACATCGTAGCCCCGGCACAGTGGTCGGATGAGGAGTTCCGCAGACAGCCCCGTGTTCTGCGTCCAGTCGATGTCCTCGACGACCTCGCGGCGGTACGCGCGCATCCCCGTCGTTGTGTCGTGGACGCGATTCCCGACCAAGAGGGACGTGAGGGCCGCGAAGGCGGCGTTTCCGAGGCGGTTGACCGCGGGCATCTCGTCGGCGCCCCAGTACAGTCGGTCGCCGCTGACCACGTCGTAGCCGTCGTTGACGTACTCGAGGAACTCGGGGATGCGCTCCATCGGGTAGGTGTCGTCGCAGTCCGTCGTCACGACCACGGGCGTCTCCGCGGCGTACAGCGCGGCCCGGACGGCCACCCCGTACCCGAGGGGTTCCTGCTCGATGACGCGGGCGCCGTGTTCGCGTGCGATTTCCGGCGTGCGGTCGCTGGACCCGTCCACGCAGACGACGTCGGCGCGGTCGTCTGTGACGTCCGCGATGTCCTGGAGGACGGTCCCGATCGCGGCCTCCTCGTTGTACGTCCCCATGACGACGCTGACGTCGTCGAGCGTGTACGGGGCGTCGGGGTCACTCATTGACGACGTCTTGCCGCCCGGGATATTTTAGGCTTGCCAAAATTATCGTCGCCCACCAACAAGTGATAAATAGGTACGCTTCAAACGTCCGCCAGACCGCGGCACGCGGACAATCATGACAGAGGAAAGGAACGTGGACGCCGGCAGCGACGAAGCGACGGTCCTCGTCGTCGACGACGAGGAAGGACTCGCTGACCTCTACGGGATCTGGCTCCGCGACCAGTTCACCGTCGAAACCGCCTACGACGGCCAGGAAGCGCTCGACGCCCTCGACGACAGCGTCGACGTTGTCCTCCTCGACAGACAGATGCCCGGCATCTCGGGGGACGCCGTCCTCGAAAGAGTCCGCGACCGCGACCTCGACTGTCGCGTCGCGATGGTCACCGCCGTCGAACCCGAACTGGACATCGTCGACCTCGGGTTCGACGACTACCTCCGGAAGCCAGTCGACCGCGAAACCCTCCTCGAGACCGTGAACCGCTTGCTCCGTCGCTCCACTTACGACGACGCCGTCATGGAGTACTTCGCGGCGGCACGCAAACACGCCCTGCTGTCGGAATCCGACGACCCCAGCGTCACCGACTCCGAGGAGTTCCAGACGCTGGAAGGCCGCCTCGACGAGCTCCGCGGCCGCCTCGACGACGTAGTCGGGGACTTCGACGAAGACGACTACGAAGTCCTCTTCCGGCGCCTCTCGACCGAGAACGCCGAAGATGACGGATAGAAGCGACTACACCAGCGAACTCCTGTCGTACGCCACAGAGGTAGCCAGTACGGACGACGTCGACACCGTCTTCGCGGCGATGGCGGACGCCGCCGAAGCCATCTTCGACTTTTCCTCCGCGGTGGTCGAAACCGCGGACGGCGGCGTGCTGTCGGTGCGCGCGTGGAGCGGGCGACCACCGAGCGTCGACGGCATCCCGGCCGACGAGGGCGTCGCCGGACGCACGTTCCAGACCGGCGAGTCCCAGCGGGTCGACGACGTTCTCGACGACCCGCGAGTCAGCGACATCCCGGACGGAGCGCCCCGGTCGGTCATCAGCGTGCCCATCGGGGACATCGGCGTGTTCCAGGCGGGCGACGACGAACCCAATGGGTTCGACGAGGGCGACGTCGAACTCGCGGAACTGCTGGCGTCACATTGCTACCAGGCGGTCGAACGCATCAAATCCCAGCAGGCCCTCCGCGAGAGCAACGCGCGATTCGGGAAGCTCTTCGAGCAGGCTGACGACGCGCTCGTGCTCTACGACGTCCTCTCGACTGGCAACACCGCGATCCGGCTCGTCAACGACGCCGCTTCGGTGCTGTTCGACGCGCCGGAAGCCCAACTGCGCGGCGACTCGCTGTCGGCGTACCTCGACGCGGCCCCCGAGGAATTCCATCCGAGCGACGACGACAGGTCCTTCGAGACGCGGCTCACGGACGACGACGGCCGGACGTTCCGCGTCAAAGTGAAGCCGTTCCTCCGCGAGGACGGCCCCGACGGATTCGCAGTGGTCAGCGACGTCACCGAACAGGTGTACCGGGAGCGCACGCTGACGGAACTCCACGAGGCTACGCGGGCGATGCTCACCCGGGACGACCCGGACGGCATCGCGAACGTCGTGGTCGACACCGCCGACGACCTGCTGGACTTCCCGTACGTGTCCGTGTTCTTCGCGGCCGTCGACACCGGCGAACTCCGCCCGGCCGCGTTCGTCGACCCGCGAGACGGTCAGACCCCGCCTGTCCTGGAAGCCGGCGAAAGTCTCGCCTGGGAAGCATACGAACGGGGAGAGGTGATGACGGTCGACGACGCGAGCAACCACCATCTGGTTCGGAATCCGGACACGAAGCTGCGGGACCTGGTCGTCCATCCACTGGGCGACCACGGCGTGCTCTTGATCGGTGCGATGGAGACCGGCGTCCTGGACCCGATCGACCTTGACCTGGTCGGCGTCCTCGCGACGAACGCGGAAGCGGCGTTGGACCGCACCGAACACGTCCGCCAGCTCGAGACCAGGGAGTCCGAGCTGCGTCGCGAACGCAACCGGCTCGCCGCGCTCTTCGAGAACGTCCCGAGCCCGACCGCGAGTTTCGTCGTGGAGGACGGCAACCCAATCATTCGCTCGGTCAACCCCGCGTTCGAGGCCGTGTTCGGGTACGACGAGGCGGATCTCGTCGGCGAGAACGTCGACGAGTACATCGTTCCGCCGGAGCGCGAGACGGAAGCCGAGTTGTACAACCAGAAGCTCGTGAACGGGCAGAACATCAACGTCGAGGTCCAGCGTTTGACGGCGGACGGCCCCCGGGACTTCCTGCTAGACGTCGTGCCGTTCCGCCTGGACGAACCGAACATCCACGGGTACGCGATGTACACTGACATCACCGAGCGGAAGGAACGCGAGCGCGAACTCGAACGCCAGAACGACCGCCTCGAGGAGTTCGCGAGCATCGTCAGCCACGACCTCCGCAATCCGCTGAACGTCGCGCGGGGCTACCTCGAACTCGCCGACCAGACCGGCGAGGACCAGTACTTCCACCGGACGAACGAGGCGCTGGAACGCATGCACGACATCATCGAGAGCGTCCTCGCGCTCGCGCGCCACGGCCGCAGCCTCGACGACACCCGCGAGGTGTCCCTGGCGGACGCCGCGAACCGGGCGTGGCGGAACGTCGACACCGACACCGCTACGCTGCACGTCGCCGACGACGCGACCCTCCAGGCGGACCCGTCGCGGTTCGGGTCGCTGCTCGAGAACCTCTTCGCGAACGCGATCCAACACGGCACCGAGGACACGACGGCCAGTGCGACCGGCGACGCTCCAGACTTCGACTCACTCGACGGTACGGACGTCCCGGAGTCGGTCCCGCCCGACGGGAATGTCGACGGCTCGTCGTCGAGAGCGGCGGACGACGACAGTCGGGACTCCATCACCATTACCGTCGGGACGCTCGACGCCTCCAGCGGCGGGCACGACGCAGGCGACGACTCCACCAGGGGGTTCTACGTGGAGGACGACGGCGTCGGCATCTCCGCGGACAAACGGGACCTCGTCTTCGAGTACGGGGAGACCAGGAGCGAGGAGGGAACTGGCTTCGGGCTCGCCATCGTCAAGAGCGTCGCGGAAGCGCACGGCTGGACGCCGACAATCTGCGAGAGCGACGCTGGCGGCGCGCGCTTCGAGTTCACCATCGCCTGAGCGTCCGCACGGTCTGAGCGCCGGTCTTCCCCGGCTTCCCGGGGTCGTCTGTGTTCCCGTGCAGCGCCACTCAGGTCACGGTTTCTCCGTCGTCGCCGTACGCCTCGAGTGCGCCGGTGTCGAGGACGTCACGGAGTTCGTCGACGGCCAGCCAGACGTCCTCGAAGCCGACGAAGTACGGGGACGGCGCGACCCGAACGACGTTCGGCGGCCTGTAGTCGACGACTACGCCGCGGTCCCGGAGCGCGCGACTCACCCGGTCTGCGTCGGGGTGTTCGACGGCGACGTGCCCGCCGCGGCGCTCCGCTTCGCGGGGCGTACCGACCGCACACTCCGGCAGGCGTTCGTCCACGAGGCTCACGAGGTACCTGGTGAGGGCCGCGGAGCGCTCCCGGAGGCGGTCGATACCCGCGGCTTCGACGACGTCCAGCGTCCCGAACAGCGGCGCCGCGGCGAAGACCGGGACCGTCCCGATCTGGAACGCGGCAGCCCCGTCTGCGGGCCTGAACTCGGGGTCGAGGTCGAACTGGGAGTCGTCCGCGTTGCCCCACCAGCCTGCGAGCGCCGGCGGCAGGTCGAAGTGGTCCTCGTGGACGTACAGGCCGCCGATTGCGCCGGGGCCGGCGTTGAGGTACTTGTAGCTACACCAGACCGCGAAGTCCACGCCGTCGAAGTGGAGGTCGTGGTCGACGACCCCGACAGAGTGCGCGAGGTCGAACCCCGCGAACGCGTCGTGGTCGTGCGCGATGTCCGTGATCGCCGCGACGTCGAACAGCTGGCCGCTCCGGTAGAGCACCGAGGGCATGAACACCATGGCCGTGTCGTCGGTGACGGCGTCCGCGATGGCGTCCGTCTCGATGGTTCGGCCGTCCTCGCTGCCGACGACGACGAGGTGGTCGTCGGGGTCGAGGCCGCGAACGCGCAACTGCGACCGGATGGCGTAGTGGTCGGTCGGGAAGTCGAGTTCGTTCACGACGACGTCCGTTCCGTCGGCGGCGTCCAGGAACGTCCCGACGAGCGCGTGGATGTTCACCGTCGTGGAGTTGGCGGCGACGCACTCCGCGGGTTTCGCGCCGACCGCGTCCGCGAGGCGGTCGCCGAGTCGCTCCCCGTAGTCGAACCACGGCGGGTCGGCGTCCGTCCACCCCTCGATGCCGAGGTCGCGCCACTGGTCCAGCGCCCGCTGGAGTGCCTCTCGGGCGTCCTCGCCGTGGACGCCGAGGCTGTTCCCGTCCATGTACACCGTGTCCTCGGGGACGGTGAACCGCTCCCGCAGGCCGGTCAGCGACGACTCCGCGTCCCGCATCCGCGCGGCCGACTGCGAGGCGTCGAACTCGCTCATGTCCTCTCGTTCTGGGCCGAGACGCATGTACGTTCTGTCGACGGCGGCCGGCGACGCGACCTGCCCCATTCGTCAGGTCCCAGAACTCCGAAGCTCAGCCAGGAGCGGGAGTGGGAAAGCGGAGCGTCTCGCAGGTGGGTTACTCTCAACGGGCACGTGTCAGAGATTCAACTGCGGGGTTCTCTGAGATAATAACGCGGCGCAAGGATTAACACCCCCATGTATTCAGGCGGGTACCATGGCGGGGGTCAGACCGATCGAACGTGTCGCATCAGCACACCCGGGTGGCGCGGGCCGAGCACCACTCACTCCAGCTGCGAAGGCCGAGAACACCGACTCGGGTGACCGTGGATGAAAATCAGGACGAAGCTCATCACGCTGTGTCTCGCTATCTCCCTGATTCCGGTGACGGTGGTCGGCGTCGCCGGCCTCCAGAACATGGAGTCGGTCAGTTCGTTCGCCCAGGACGAGAGTTCGAGGCAGCTCGAATCCCAGATCACCGGCGAACTGAACGACACGGTGCACTCCCGCCAGGAGGAACTCCAGAACCTCCTCGACGTCCGCAACGTCGACGCGCGCTCGCTCGCCGAGTCGACGCCCGTGCAGAACTACGAGGCGGCGAGGGCCGGCGAGATGGAACTCATCAGGGAACAGAGCCACCGTCAGGTCGGGTTCGTCGCGCTCCAGATGCGCGACACGGTAGAGACGACCAAGCAACAGGTCCTCGCCAACAAGTACGACGGCCGTGACTGGGCGGACCTCAGCCAGTCCGAACAACAGGCCGTCAAAGACGAGGTCGAAACCGTGCTGTTCGGGACGGCCGGCAACTTCACGGAACCCGAGGGGACGCTCGCGGATACCCACCAACCCGGGTACATCGGAGACACCGGGTACGCCTACGTGACCACTGGTGACGGACAGGTCGTCTCCCACCACAACCTCCCGGACGGGTTCGACCTCATCGAGGACGCCGGACTCACCGTCTTCGAAGACATCGAGGCGACGATCGACTCCGACGACGCGATCCGCAACGGCGACGAGTGGGGCATCGCCGAATACGAGTGGGAGGACACCACCCAGGACGGCAACCCCGTCGAGCAGAAGTTCATCGCGTACACGTACCACGAGGACTTCGAATGGGTGCTCGCACCGAGCGTCTACTACTACGAACTGCAGACCAGCGCAGTCGAGGACGCGCGCAACGGCATCCAGGACTCGTTCCGGAGTTACCTCGACACGCGGACCGTCACGGTGAACGGCGACGAGCGACCCGCGTACGACGAGATCATCATGACCGACGAGCACGGAAACGGCGTCATCCGTGCCCACCGTGAGGACGACGGCTCCACCACGACCGAGTCTGTGTCCGACACCAACTACGTGACCACGGACTGGTACGAGACAACCGAGACGCTCGAACCGGGAGAGGTCCACGTGACCGACGTCGAGACCCAGAACGGGGAGCAGCGGGCGTACATCGCGACGCCGATCTACTACGACGGCGAGTACGCCGGGACGGTGGCGCTGCGATTCGACTACGGCATCCTCACCGACCTCTCGACCGCCAAGACCGTCGGCGACTCCGGCTACCTGAGCATCGTCAACGAGGAGGGGACGGTGCTGTCCCACCCCGACGACGTGGCGGTGAACTCCGAGGTGAGGATCACGGACGAGGCGTACGCCGGAACGCTGTCCACCATCGCCGAAGACAGCGTCCTCGAGGGCGAACACGGACTGACCACGTACACGAAGCAGACCGCGGACGGCGCTGACGAGCACTACTACGTGGCGTACGCGCCGCTCCAGTTCGGAGACAAGCAGCTCTCGCTGCTCGGCACGGTCCCCGAAACCGACGTGACCGGGCCGAGCGCGGCACTGGGGCAAGCGATGAGCGACCGCACGACGTCCGCGCGCGACGTCCTGCTGTTGGTCGTCGGCGTCATCGTCGTCCTCGTCGTCGGCCTGGGCTATCTCGCGGCGCGGTACTTCTCGCGTCCCATCGAGGCACTCCGCGACCAGGCGAGGGCGCTCTCCCAGGGGGACTTCGACGAGGACCTGGACATCGACGCGCAGGACGACGAGATCGGAGACCTCGTCCAGGCGTTCCAGGAGATGCGCTCGAACCTCCGCCGACAGGTTGCGGCGCTCCGCTCGGTGAGCGACGGCCTCGGGCGTGGCGACCTCGACCAGGACGTCGACACCGACCTGCCCGGGGAGTTCGGCACCATCATGCGCGACCTCGACGAGGGCATCGGACGCCTCCAGGTCGGATTCACCGAGATCCGCGAGACGAGCCAGCGGATTCGGGACGGCGAACTCGACCAGGACGTCGACACCGACCTGCCGGGCGAGTACGGCGCGGTCCTCGCGGACCTCGACACCGGCGTCGAGGAGCTCTCGGGGAGCTTCGACGAACTCCAGTCGGTCAGCCAGCGGCTCCGGGACGGCGACCTCGACCAGGACGTCGACACGGACCGCCCCGGACAGTACGGCGCGGTATTGTCCGACCTCGAGGCCGGGCTCAGGGAAGTCGGGTCGAGCCTCGCGGAGGTGCGCGCAGTCGCGGACCGCTTTGCGGAGCTGAGCGACGAGACCGCCGCGAGCGCACGCGAGATCGAGTCAGCGAGCCAGGAGACCGCGCAGGCCGTCGAGGAGATCGCGAGCGGCGCCGACCAGCAGACCGAGCAGCTCCAGTCCATCTCCCACGAGATGAACGACCTCTCTGCCACCATCCAGGAGGTCGCGTCGTCGACCGAGAACGTGGTCGGGACCGCCAACGAGGCCGTGGAGCTCGCCGACCGCGGCCGCGACCACGCCGCCGACGCGACCGCGGAGATCGACGCCATCGAGACGGAAGCCGACCGGGCGGTCGAGCAGGTCGAACGCCTCGAGGAGCAGGTGACCGAGATCGACGACATCGTCGGCCTGATCACGGACATCGCCGAACAGACGAACCTCCTGGCGCTGAACGCGTCCATCGAGGCGGCGCGCGCCGGCGAGGCCGGCGAGGGCTTCGCCGTGGTCGCAGACGAGATCAAGACGCTGGCCGGAGAGGCCGGCGACGCCACCCAGGCGGTCGAGGCGCTCATCGACGACATCCAGGACAGCACCGACGAGACCGTCGCGGACATGGAGTCGATGCAGGACCGCGTCGAAACTGGGTCGGACACCATCGGCGACGCCATCGAGATGTTCGACGACATCGCGGACGCCGTCGGTGACGCCGAAGCGGGCGTCGAGGAGATCTCCGAGGCCACCGAGGACCAGGCGGTCTCCACAGAGGAGGTCGTCGCGATGGTCGACGAGGTGTCCAGCGTCAGCGAGGAGTCCGCGGCCGAGGCGAGCAACGTCTCCGCAGCGACCGAACAGCAGACCGCGGCCATCGACGAGGTCACGACGAACATCCAGAACGTCTCGTCGTCCGCGCAGTCGCTCCAGGAACTCGTCTCGCAGTTCGAGGTCGAGGACCTGTCGTCGGAGGTCGACGAGAATGCGCGGACTCCCGACGCCGAGCGTTCGATGGACGCGTTCGAACCGGCGACCGATGGGAGCGGCCTGAACGGCGACGACGACTGACCCGACGGCACGACCACTTTTTGTCGGTTAGCGGACAACTCTCGCTCGTCGGACGGGATGCGAGCGCTTCACTCCGCGCCCGCGAACCGAACATTCACGTCTCGGCGCGGAGAGTGTGAGGCGTGACCGAACTCGACCCCGAACTCGCCGCGGCCGTCGCCGACGTGGAAGCGACGGGCGTCCCGGCGTGGCACAGCCTCTCCGTGGCGAGCGCGCGCCGCGTCGAGGACGAGGTGTTCACGCCCGACGAGCGACGCGACGTGGCGCTCGTCCGCGACCTGTCCTTCGACGGCCCTCGTGGGGAGGTGGGCGTGCGCGTCTACAACGACGACTTCGTCGCCTCTGGCGACGCCGGTGATTCAACTGCCGTCACTGAGCCCGGCGGCGGCGACGACCCGGACCCGGTGGTCGTGTTCTACCACGGCGGTGGGTGGACGCTCGGGACGCTGGACTCGGTCGGGGGCGTCTGTCGGGCGTCGCTGCGGCGGCGGCTGCGTGGTCGTCAGCG
>NZ_WUUU01000050.1 GCF_009831555.1 Halobacterium bonnevillei
CCCTGGTCGGCAGCGGGCAGCTCACGATGACGCCGGGCGTGCTCGTCGGCGCGGCCGCCATCGGCGCCGGCGCGTTCGCGCTCGGCCCGCGGACGATGGAGACGGTGGGCAACGACATCACGAATCTCCCCATCGAGGCCGCGCTCGTCGTCGAAGTCGTCGCCGCCACCATCATCACCGGGCTCTCGTGGGCGGGCATCCCCGCCAGCCTCGCGATCACCGCGACGATGTGTGTCATCGGCCTCGGGTGGGGGCGCGCGAGCCGCCGCATCCCGCTGGAGGAGACGCTGTCCGCGGAGGAACTGGACCCCGACGAACGGGACGCCTGGGAGGAGGACAGCCTCGACCTCTACGACAGGCGCGTCACCAAACGCATCGTGTCGACGTGGCTGGCGACCCCGCTGGTCGCGGGCCTGCTGGCGTTCGTCGTCTTCGTGGCCGCGGACTACGCCGGGATGGTCTGACCGGACTGCCGCCGGGTCGCCGACCCAGCGGTCTGTGAGGACGTCCCGAGGATGCGATACGTTCTTGCCGCGGCCCGCGCAAACCTCCACAAATGCTGAGCAGACAGTACGTCCGCGACCACGCCGACGAGGTCCGGGAGGCCCTCGACAAGAAGGGCGTGGACGCGGACCTCGACCGGATTCTGGAGATCGACGAGGAGTGGCGCGAACTCAAAGCCCGCGGCGACGAACTCCGCCACGAGCGCAACCAGGTCTCCTCGAAGATCGGCGAGCTCAAGCAGGAGGGCGAGGAGGAGCAGGCCCAGGCGGCCATCGAGCGCTCGCAGGAACTCAAGGCGGAACTGGCGGACGTCGAGGAGCGCGCGGACGAACTCGAGGGCGAACTCGAGCGGAAACTGCTGACGCTCCCGATGATCCCGCACCCGGACGTTCCGGTGGGCGAAGACGAGTCCGAGAACGTCGAGCGCCGCCGCGAGCTGTTCGACGACCTGCGCGAGTTGCCCGAAGAGGTGGTGCCGCACTACGACCTCGGGGAGGACCTCGACATCCTCGACTTCGACCGCGGCGCGAAGGTCGCGGGCGGCGGCTTCTACTTCGCGAAGGGCGCTGGCGCGCGCCTCGAACACGCACTCGTGCAGTTCATGCTCGACCTCCACCGCGAGCAGGGCTACGAGGACGTCTTCCCGCCGATTCCGGTGAACTCGAAGGCGATGGAGGGCACCGGCCAGTTCCCGAAGTTCGTGGAGGACGCCTACCGCGTCGGCGGCGAGAACGGCGACGAGTACGACGACGACGACCTCTGGCTGCTGCCGACCGCGGAGGTCCCGGTGACGAACATGTACCGCGACGAGATCCTGCTCAGCGACGACCTCCCGCACAAGGTCCAGGCGTACACGCCGAACTTCCGCCGGGAGGCCGGCGAGCACGGCACGGAGACACGCGGCATCGTGCGGGTCCACCAGTTCAACAAGGTGGAGATGGTGAACTTCGTGGAACCCGAGGAGAGCTACGAGCGCTTCGAGGGCCTGGTCGCGGAGGCCGAGTCGGTCCTCCAGGAACTCGAACTCCCGTACCGCATCCTCGAGATGTGCACGGGCGACCTGGGGTTCACGCAGGCGAAGAAGTACGACGTCGAGGTGTGGGCGCCCGGCGACGACATGGAGGAGGGACCTGAGGAGGGCGGCCGCTGGCTGGAGGTCTCGTCGGTCTCGAACTTCGAGGACTTCCAGGCGCGGCGCGCGGGCATCCAGTACCGCCCCGAGCGCCACGAGAGCGCCGAATACCTCCACACGCTGAACGGGTCGGGGCTCGCGATTCCGCGCGTGATGGTCGCCATCCTCGAGTACTACCAGAACGAGGACGGCACCGTCGACGTCCCCGAGGCGCTCCAGCCCTACATGAACGGGCAGGAAGTCATCGAGGGGTCGGGGAAGGTCGGCGAGAGCGCGCTCGGCGCCGGCGAACGCGAGTAGTCACGCGATTCCGGTACGGACCAGTCAGGGCGCTTCGACGGCGAGTTCGAGTTCGACGCCCAGCCCGAATCGGAGGGCGACGGCGTACGTTCCAGGCTGGAGGCATGCTTTCCGATTCTCGAGCGCGCGGGGGTTCTGCCAGACCGCGTGGTCGATGTGGGCTATCGTTCCCGGCGGGAGGTCCGAGAGGTCGAGTTTCCCGAGGAGCACGGTAATCGAGTCCACGTTCGGCGTCCAGCAGCCCGGGTGTCGCTGGTCGTAGGCGACGTCCGGGTCCACGAGGGCGATGGCTGGCGCGTCCCCGGGCGCGCTCGAGTCGCGGCTGAACACCGTCGGCGACCGCGGCATCGTTGACTCTTCGGGCGCGCCACCGTCGCCCGGATGCTCGTACGTCGACCGGAGCACCATCGGTTCGCCGAGCGTCGCAGCGGACTGCTCGACCGTCGCGTCGTACTCGAAGGGGTCGTCGGCGGCCTCGAGCACGCGAACGGACAGGCGGTACTCGGGTTCGCCACGGGGTGCGCGGGCCGTACACCCGGCGAGCGTGGTGCTCGCACCGACAGCGATGAGGAACTCCCTGCGGTTGGAGGGCATCGGGTTCCTGGTTCGGAGCCCCTCCAAAAGTGTATTTTGCCGGTGAGTGGACGCCAGTCGACCGCCTGTATCAGGCGCCAGTAATCCGGTTCTACGACGGAGCAGTGCTGCCCGCGGTCGACTCCGAAGTCGCGTAGGTCTCCAGGCCCTCGATGCGCTCCTCGTTCACGTCGAAGACGTCGACGAACGCGAACAGTTCGCCGCCGCCGCCCGCGTCGAGCACGCGGCCCCTGGCCGCCACGCCGCCCCGACCCTCGTAGACCGCGTCCACGACGTGCCGGGTGTCCGTCTTCGGGCGGTCGTCGCGCATGAACGAGACGAACGCCTCGCGGTCGTCGAGGGTCATGTCCGGCCGCACGTGCGTGAACTCCGGCGCGAGAAGGTCCCGCAGCGCCTCGTAGTCGCCGTCGTCGATGGCGTCGTAGTACGTCTGCGCGAGGGCGGCGGCGTCCATACCGCGACAAACGCGTCGCCCGGACAAGAAAGCCGCGACAAACGTGCCACCCTGACGACAACACCGCGACAAACGCGTCGCCCGGACGACAACACCGCGACGCCCGAACGGGGCGTTTTTGCACGGTCGCACCCAATTGCGAGTGTGGAACTGCACGTCCGGTACGAGGGCGACGACGACCCCGAGAAGTGCACGGCCCGGAAGCTCGCGCGCTTCGACGAGGCGGTCCTGCACGAATCGTCGCGCGCGACGCCGTACGGCGTCGTCCTGAACCCGCACGCGGACGTGGCGCTGTCGCCGGCGGACGCCGACCACGGCCGGCTGGTCGCGCTGGACTGCTCGTGGGAGACCGCGGGCGAGGCGATGTTCGAACTGGCCGGCGAGCACCGCGCGCTGCCGTTCCTCGTCGCCGCCAACCCCGTGAACTACGGCCAGCCGTTCCAGCTGAACACCGTGGAGGCGTTCGCGGCCGGCCTCACCATCCTCGGGGAGCGCGACCGCGCCGAGCGGGTACTCTCGAAGTTCACGTGGGGGCACACGTTCCTGGAGCTCAACGAGGAGCCGCTGCGCCGGTACAGCGAGTGCGAGGACTCCAGCGACGTCGTCGCCGTCCAGGAAGACTATCTCGCAGACGAGCCGGCGGCTGCGGACGGGGCAGACGCCGACGGAACGGAAGCCGACGGAGCGGAAGCCGACGAATCGCCGCCCGAGTCTGGTGGTGAGGGCTCGTGACCGGGGACCTGTCGGATACGTACGTCGCGGCGCTCCAGCACGACACCGCCGACCTTCCGGCGGACGCGACCCTGGTCGGCGTCGTTCGACGACCGACCGGCTGGTTCTCGGCGGCCGTCGACGAGAACGTCCCCGAACTCGGCCCACCCGATGGCTTGCTCGACGACGCGAAGGCGCGGGAATCCGAACTCGCCGACCACGGCGTCGACGACGCGGAAGCGAACCGGCGGGCGTGGGCGGACGTCGACTTCGCCGCGCGCTACCGGGACTACCTCGACGCCGACGGCGAGGCCCAGGCCGCCGTCGACGGCCTCGCCGAGCGGCTCGCGGCCGGCGAGTCGCTGGCGCTCGTCTGCTTCGAGAACACTGACGAGAAGCGATGTCACCGGACGATTCTCCGGAACCGGCTCGCCGACAGACTGACCGGCTGACGGGGCGACAGCCCCCGGGTTCGGCGAACTGACGGCCGCGTACGGGGTACAGGCGGCGTCGCCGGTGTTCCGAACCGCTTAAACGCGCCCCGAGCGAACGGGTGGCCATGAGCCAGACTATCGAGGAACGCCTGCTCGAGAAGCAGATCTGTATGCGGTGTAACGCCCGCAACCCGAAGCGCGCCAGCGAGTGCCGAAAGTGCGGCTACAAGCGCCTCCGTCCGAAAGCCAAGGAGTCCCGGTCGACGTAACGCGGTTCCCCGGCGCCGACAGTTCTACCACTCGTCTTCGAGGACCGAGTAGTACCTCACGTCGCAGTACTCGCCGTTCACGTACACCTCGTCGCGGTGCGTACCCTCGTGCTCGAAGCCGAGAGTCTCCCAGATGCGCGCAGAGGCGTCGTTGCCCTCGAAGACCCGCGCGACGACGCGGTGACGGCGGTGCTGGGCGAACGCGTAGTCCGTCGCGAGGCGGCCGGCCTCGGTGCCGTAGCCGTTGCCCCAGTAGTCCTCGGCGACGAAGATGCCGATCTCGGCGCTGCCGTTGACGTCGTCGACGCCGTGAACGCCGACGCTGCCGACCGGGTCGCCGTCGACCGCGATGACGAAGTTGACGTTACCGTCGTCCTCGCTGGCGTGGTCTTCGTACCACTCGCGTTCCTGGGTCTCCGTGACGGGAGTGCGGGCGCCGATGGTGGGCCAGACGGCGGGGTCGTTGACCGTGTCGCGGAGGAAGTCGACGTCGTCCTCCGAGACGGCACAGAGGTCGACGGTCGCCCCCTCGATGAAGGGTCTACCGGGCATACGCGACGCAACGAGAACGACCGAGAAAAGGGTTCTCGTGGTGTGGCAAGGCCACTCAGTGCACCCGCCTGCTGCACCCAGCGGGGACCCCCACGGCACGCGCCGACTCGAGCGACGAACCGGGCGTCACTCCCCGGGGTACTTCGGTTCGCGGCGCTCCGCGCGTTCCAGCGCGCGCTCGACGACGCTGCGGACGTCGCCGTGGAAGACCTCACCGTGTCCTGCATACATGTGTTCGACGGAGTCGGGCATGCGGGTGAGGAGCTCCCTGACGCTCCCGATGAGTCGCTCCCTGGACTGCCCGGGGTAGTCGGTGCGGCCGAAGCTGCCGTCGTCGAACGCGCCGTCGTCGTGGACGACGACGTCCCCGGAGAACAGCGCCGTCTCCGACACGAGCGAGACGTGGTCGGGTGCGTGCCCGGGCGTGAACACCACCTCGAAGTCGTCGCTGCCCACGGTCACCGTGTCGCCGTCAGCGAGTTCGTGCGTTCGCAGCGGGTGGTCGGCGAAGGCGTACACGGCCGGGTCGAAGGCGTCCACGACGGCGTCCAGTTGCTCGACGTGGTCGCCGTGCTGGTGGGTGAGGACGACAGCATCCAGGTCGTCGACGTGGCGGCGGAGTTCGTCGACGACGCCGTCGTACGCGCCGGCGTCGACCAGAGTCGAGTGCCCGTCGGCCGCCAGGTAGGCGTTACACGTGAACGTCTCAGCAGCGCGCGTGACGTGGACTACGTCCATACGTACCGCGACGGCCCGCGGCGTCGTAAAACCGGTGGGGTTTTTCAGTATCGAGGCCAAATTTGGCGGGGAATTTTTGGTGTGGGAACCCGTACTTTAAACCAGGCATGGGTTTCGGGAGTTACGACGAATCCGAACAGGAGAACCAGTCTCTGGACTCGGAGGACATCGACGCCGAGGAGGGACTCGACACCGCCGAATACGAGCACTCGGGAGACGTGAGCTACGAGATCGGCGCGTCGAACGACGAACTACTCGACCGCCTGCAGGACATCAAGGGCGAGTAGCGTCGTGAAATCTGGGACGCGCGCCCTGGGCGTCGCGGAGTCCTACGACGGAGCCGCGTCGACGTTCGCGGGCGCAGTCGTACGGGCGTCCCGCGTCGCGGACGGATTCTCGTTTACTTCGTGTACGGTCGGCGGCACGGACAGCACCGCCGCCGTCGTGGACTGTTACGAGCAACTGGACCGCGAGGACGTCCAGTACGCGTTCGTGGCGGGCATCGCGCCCGCGTGGTTCAACGTCGTCGACCTGGAAGCCGTCCACGACGCAATCCAGCGACCCGTCCTCTCGGTGTCCTTCGAGGAGAGCGACGGCCTGGAGGCCGCCATCACCCGGGAGTTCGACGACGACGGGGCCGCCGACCGGCTCGCCGTCTACCGCCGGCAGCCGGACCGCCGGCCGGTCGACGTGAACGGCGAGCGCGTGTTCGTGCGGGCCGTCGGCTGCGAGAACCCCGGCGAGGTCGTCCGCGCGTTCACGCCGGAGGGCGGGCGCCCCGAGCCGCTCCGGGTAGCGCGGCTCGCCGCGCGCGCGGCCGACGACTACGCACAGTCGTAGTCGCCTGCTGTACAGTCGTCGCCGCGTGCTCGTGGCGTCCCACAGCACTAGCCGCGTTGGTGCGGCGTCTACAGGAATATCGGCGGCCGACCCGAGTCGTGTACGCTTAACTCCGCGGCCGTGGTCCGGGGAGACATGAGCGACACGGACGGCATGGAGGGCCTCGAGGTCGCGGCGTGCACGCGCTGCAGCGACCTCGAGGAGTCCCGCAGCCAGATCGTCAACGGCGACGGACCACCGGACGCCGACGTGCTGTTCGTCGGTGAGGCGCCGGGCGCGAACGAGGACGCGGAGGGCGTGCCGTTCGTCGGGCGGAGCGGCGACGTGCTCGACGACGAACTCCGCGACGCCGGGCTCTCGCGGACGGACGTCCGCATCACGAACTGCGTGCGGTGTCGGCCGCCGGAGAACCGCGACCCCTCGAAGACGGAGCTGTCGAACTGCCGTCCGTACCTCGAGCGCGAGATCGACCTCGTCGACCCCGACGTCGTCGTGACCCTCGGGAAGGTCCCGGGCGAACACCTGCTCGAACGGGACGTCGCCGTCACCAGCGAGACGGGCAGCGTCGAACGCGTCGAACTCGGCGGCGAACCACGGGAGGTATTGGTCTGTCTGCATCCCGCGGCGACGCTGTACGACGCCAGCCAGCAGGACGCGTTCCGCGCGACCATCGAAAAAGCAGCGACGATAGCGGGTGCCAGCGGCGGACAGTCCCGGTTAGGGGAGTTCTAGTCCGAGCGGCCGACCCACTTGTCGGCGTCGAACAGGCCCTTGATCGTGTCGAACACCGACGAGCCCTGGCTCTCGCCGGGGCGGAGTCGCGCACGGATGCGCGAGGACATGAGTTCGACGCTGATGACGATGAGTACGACCATCAGCAGGCCGGCGGCCGCCTGCGAGTACGCCTCGGGGGTTCCGAACTGGATTTTCAGACTGATGTACTGCCCGAGGCCACCCGCGCCGACGACGCCGAGGCTGATGGCGATGCGGGTGTTGATCTCGAGGACGTACATCGTCCACGCGATGAACGACGAGGAGACCTGACTGAGCATCCCGAAGATGACCGTCTGCGGGCGGTTGGCGCCCGTGGAGCTGATCGCCTCGATGGGGCCGTCGTTGATCTCCTCGAGTTCGTCCGTGAACAGCCGGCCGAGGTTCCCGATGGTGTCCGTCGCGATGGCGAAGATAGCGGACTTCGGGCTGATACCGAACAGCGGGATGTAGATGAGAATCCAGACGAGCGACGGCACGGCGCGAATCGTCGACATCGTGCCGCGGAAGATGAAGTTGAACGGGAACGGCGTGACTCGCTCGGAGCCGAGCACGCCCAGCAGGAGCGCGAGCGGGAAGCCCAGCACCGTGCCGGTGAAGCCGACGACGACGGTGGTGACGGCTGCCGCGACGAGCACGGAGCCACTGGACCCGGTCGCGCCCGCGCTCTCGATGATAGTCCCGGGATGCGTGAGACTGTACCAGAGGCCGTCCAGGCCAGCGATGTTACGTTCCTTCGAGGTGAGCGTGAAGTCGACGAAGTCCGGGTTCAGGAACTCCGCGACGAAACTCAGCCAGACGGGGAACTGGCGAACCAGTTCCGCGACGGTGAACCCGACCAGGCGCATCCCGAGGCCGGTCGCCGCGATCACCGCGACGACGCCGACGATACTCAGGATGCGCCGGCGTCGCTGCTGGCGCTCGATTCGCTCCTTGACTCGCTGGATGCGACTCGACGCCATCAGGATTCACCCGCGATCTGTTCGACGCCGTGGTCGGTCGTGTCGTCGCCGTAGTAGATGTCGTCGACGACGTCCATCGTCAGGTCCTCCTTGCCGCCGTCGAAGACGACTTCGCCCTCGCGGAGGCCGATGAAGCGTTCGCCGAACTCCCGGGCGATGTTCACCTGGTGCAGCGAGACGATGGAGGTCAGGTCGCGTTCGGTGGCGGCGTCCTTGAGGTACTGCATCACTTCCTGGGCCGCGCGCGGGTCGAGGCTCGCGACCGGTTCGTCGGCGAGCAGGAGACTCGGGTTCTGTGTGAGCGCGCGAGCGATGCCGACGCGCTGCTGCTGGCCGCCGGACATCGACCCGGCGCGCTGGTCGGCTTCCTCCAGCAGACCGACGGTGTCGAGGGCGTCCAGTGCGAGTTCCTTGTCGTCCTCGTCGTAGTGGGTGAGCACGCTGTCGATGGTCTCCGTGCGGTTCAGCGCGCCCGTGAGCGCGTTCCGGTACGCGCTCATCGACTCGACGAGGTAGTGCATCTGGAACACCATCGCGATGTCCGAGCGCGTGCCAGTGACCTCCTCGCCACCGATTTCGAGGGTTCCCTCGGTGGGCTGCGTGAGGCCGTTGAGAATTCGGAGAAGCGTCGACTTACCAGCGCCAGACGGTCCCAGGAGGACCACAAACTCGCCATCAGGAATCTCGAATGATACGTCGTTCAACGCCACCGTGTCTTCGCCGTAGATTTTGGTGACGTTCGTTGCGGTGACAGTCGCCATTCTCTCGTTGTTGTAGAAAGCCGGCCCGATTAGGCCAATATGTTGTGTTTTTCAGTTCTGCAGCCGCGTTACTCCTCGGTTGTCTCGTCGTCCTCGAAGACGTCCTCGCTGTAGCCGAGGTCCTGGGCGACGTCGATGACGGGCTGGTAGGTGTCCACGCCGCGTTCGCGGACGCCGTCGAACCACAGGTCGTCGTCGGTTCCTTCCTCGCCGTCCTCGCCGTAGTACAGGGAGTCGTCGGCTTCGGTGAACGCCTCGATGATGGTGTCTTTCTCGTCGTCGCCGAGTTCGGGGCTCACGACGATCGGCGCGCGCGGGATGCCGTCCTCGGACGCGACCTCCCGGATGCCTTCGGCGTACTCGGACTCGTCACCGGAGGCGATGAAGTAGCCGACGCCCGCTGCGTCGGCCTGGTCGTTGCGCAGCGCTTCCATCGCGGACGCGTGGCTCGACCAGCTGGGGTCGAAGTTCGCGCCGGCCGGGCTCCCGGGTTCGTCGGGGATTTCGAGGCCTGCGTCCTTGAGCATGTACAGGGGGTACAGCGAGCCGGACGCCGACAGCGCGTCGGCGAACGCGACGGACTTGCCCTCGAGGTCCGCGGGCGACTCGATGTCGGAGTCCTCCTTGGTGACGATGACGGACTTGTACGTCCAGCCGCCGAACGCGTGGCGCTGGAGGATGATTTCGGCCTTGTCGGAGTTGACGCCGAGGGCGGCCGCGAACGGGCCGGTTTCCGCGACGTCCGCCGTCCCGGAGTCCAGCGCGTTCAGGGTCGCCGCGTAGTTGGCGGCGTACTTGATGTCGACCTCGTCGACGGCGTCGATGGTTTCGGCGAGGCGCTCCTGGACTGGCGTGTACTGCGCCGTCATCTGGTCCTGTGGTTCTGTTGGTGACATGAGGAACCGCACGTCACCGTCGCTGTACGGCTGTTCGCCAAACTGTCCGAGACATCCTGCGGTAAGACCGGCCGCGCCGGCCGCACCAGTTGCTTTGAGGAAACTGCGTCGGTCCATGGGGAATACAACTGTCAGTTGGATAGTCGAATGAAAAAGGTTTTCATTCTATCCACGGGTGTGCATACATCTCTTTACTCGACTCCGAAGGAATACATAGACCTCCGTAGGGCGGACGGGCGGGTGGCAATACTCGCCAACGGCGTCGGGCAGGTTTCGCCGGAAGGAAAGGAACTTGCACGCGGCCCGCGAAGGAACGCCCATGAGCACGACGGCCAGCGAGCAGACGACGGCGTCCGTCGTCGTGGTGGACTACGGCCTCGGGAACCTCCGGAGCGTGACGCGCGGCCTGGAGCGCGCGAACGCCGCCGTGACCATCTCCGACGACCCGGGTGCACTCGACGACGCTGACGGCATCGTCCTGCCGGGGGTCGGCGCGTTCGGGGACGGCATGGAGAACGCGGGACCGTTCCGGGACGCGCTCTCCGACGCCGCCGCCGACGGCCGTCCGCTGTTCGGCATCTGCCTCGGGATGCAGATGCTGTTGACGACCAGCGAGGAGGCCGAACGCGAGGGGCAGGGCGACGTCGAGGGTCTGGACCTGGTGCCCGGACGCAACGTCAGGTTCCACGGCGACGTGAAGGTCCCGCACATGGGCTGGAACGAACTCGACGTCACACGCGACCACCCGCTCGTAGCGGACGTGGACGGCGAGTACGCGTACTTCGTGCACTCCTACTACGCGGAACCGGACAGCCCCGACCACGTCGTCGCGGAGACGGACTACGGGACGACGTTCCCGTCGGTCGTCGCGAACGACGAGGGCAACGTCTTCGGCACGCAGTTCCACCCCGAGAAGTCCGGGGAGACCGGGCTCCAGATTCTCCGGAACTTCGTCGACATCTGCGCGAACCAGTAGCCGGACCACCGCGCGCTCGCTGTCCGTGAGTCGGTCACAGGGCCGAGCAACGTTTTTCCCGTTCTCAGCGAGACGTCGGTCCATGACGAGCGTCGAGTACGGCGCGAGCGCCGACGAGTTGTGGTCGCTGTACCGAGAATACGACTGGTGGTCGGACCGAGAACCCGACTCCGTCCGGCGCGCACTCCGGAACACGGACGAGACGGTCCTGCTGCGGGACGAGGAGACCGGCGACCCGGTGGCGTCCGCGCGCGTGTTGACGGATTACGTCTACTACGCGATGGTCTACGATGTGATCGTCGCCCAGGACCGCCGCGGCGATGGCCTCGGCACAGAACTGATGGCGGCCATCCGCGACCACCCCAGACTCCAGGACGTCGCGCCCTCGCTGCTCGCCCGCGAGGGCCTCGTGTCCTTCTACGAGTCCTGTGGTTTCGAGGTGCGGGACGGGGCAGTCGAGCACCCGGACGGCGATCCGGAGCCGCTGTCCTGGATGCTACACGAACGCGACTGAGCGGCGGAATCCGGAAGCTCCGGGGCCTCCGGCCGGCGCGACGGCCGTGCCCGGACCGTACCTGACGGCCACCAGATATTTACCACAAGACGTATTTGTGGACGGGCTGACCTCTGAAAAGAACGACCAATGGAATGCGACCCCGGACCCTCCGAGCGGAGGAACGTGGGCGGACCGACCGAGGAAACCGACAGCGCCACCGACGAAGCGCCGTCCCTGCCGACGATCTGTTTCGTCTGCCAGCAGACCATCGGCGACCGGACGGCGCAGCTGCCGCGCGGCGAGCCGGTGCACCCGGACTGCGCGGCCCAGCGCCGCGAGGCCCTGTCGCGTCCCACCCCGAGCGTGGAGTGAGGTCGCTCGACCGGTCTGACTGTTCGGCAGCATCCACGAGCGAGCGGCGCGAGGCGTAGGGAACCAACGACTCGGCATGCGCGAACGGCGAGCGTAACGAGCCGTGAGCAAGGAGCGTAAGGCCGCGAGCGCTGGAGAACGTGGGTTACAGGAAGTCCCGGACTTCGCTGTAGAACATGTCGTGGTGGTCGACTTCGCCGACGCGCTCGGCGATGTCGACGGCGATGGCGTGCCAGCAGGATTCGTCGGGGGCGAGGTTGTACTGGGTGTCTTCGCAGTTGCAGCCGCCGGCTTCGACGATGTATTCGTCTTCGTGGCCGACGACGACGGTGAAGTCGTTGTATTGTTTGACGCGGCCTTCGCTGGCGGCTTCGATGGCGCGTTGGCCGCGGTCGCCGTGTTCGGCGAGGATGGCTTCGGTGATGGGCGCGGTGAGTTCGCCGGTGTCGGCGAGTGCATCGCGCCAGTCGTCGACCTCGGGCACGACCTCGTGTTGGGTGGCGGGTGGTTTAGCAGGTTCGGTCGGTAGCCCGTGGTATGTATTGACGTATCAAAATAGTTCTTTAATGATTGTTAATGCGCTTCCCCCCATATTACATTATTAATCATTACCTTTATCTGGTTCGTCGTCCCGCCACCAGATGCGATGCACGTAGCAAGACACTCGCCGGACCACACCGCTGGAAAATCGGCACACGCCCGAACGCCACCCAACGAACGCACTGCGCGCAGGCCGACGCAGCCACCCACCAGACGATGTCGAACGACACGAACATAGACCCCACCACGACGCGACCGAACCGGGACGAGACCACCACGAGACGCCCCGACTCCGACAGCACCGACACGGCGTACACCGACACCGACTGCACGGGCGCGCCTGTCGTCCCGGACCTCCGGGGGGACGCCGACCAACGCGAATCGATCGCCGAGACCGTCTGGAGCCACCGCACCACGGAACCCAACGATGAGTGACGACTACCCCGACTACACGCGACGAGACATCGACAACCCGGCAGGCCGCGAGTTCCGCGACCTGCTCGACGACCAGCTGTACGTGTTCGCGCCGGGCCTCTACCACGCCCTCGACGCGCGACTCGCCGAACGCGCCGGCCACGACGCCGTCTACATGAGCGGCTACTCCACCGTCCTCGGGCAGTTCGGCTACCCCGACCTCGAGATGGTGTCGATGACCGAGATGGTCGAGAACGCCAAGCGCATCGTCGACGCCACCACGCTCCCGGTGGTCGCGGACTGCGACACCGGGTACGGCGGCGTGCACAACGTCCGACGGGCCGTCCGCGAGTACGAGAAGGCGGGCGTCGGCGCCATCCACATCGAGGACCAGACCACGCCGAAGCGCTGCGGCCACATCGCCGGCAAGCAGATCGTCTCCCGGGAGAAGGCCCGCGCGCGCTTCGAGGCCGCCGTCGACGCGAAGCAGAGCGAGGACACCGTCATCATCGCGCGCACCGACGCCTACGGCTCCGCGAACGGGGACTGGGACGAACACCTCGAACGCGGCCGCATCTACGCGGACGCGGGCGTCGACCTCGTGTGGCCGGAGATGCCGGACCCGAGCCGTGAGGACGCCGTCGAGTACGCCGAGACCATCCACGAAACGCACCCGGACCTCAGCCTGGCGTTCAACTACTCGTCGTCGTTCGCGTGGAGCGAACAGGACGACCCGCTCACCTTCGAGGAGCTCGGCGATCTCGGCTACGAGTACATCTTCATCACGCTGTACGGCCTGCACTCGGGCGCGCACGCCGTCTACGAGGACATGGTGAACATCCGCGAGCACGCCGAGCAGGCGCAGTTCGACCTCGAGGACCGCTACCTCGGCCACGAGACGGAGTCCCACCACGACCTCTCGCTGGTGTCGCGCTACCAGGACATCGAGACGCAGTTCGACCCGGAGGCGAAGCGCCGCATCGAGGAATCCGAGGGGTTCAGCGAGGACGAACGCGACCCCATCACGGCCGACGACCCGGCCGCCCCGGAATCGAGCACCGATGACTGAGTCGGCCACGACGGCGGACCCCACGGCGCGCCACTACGACCGCGAGTTCGTGCGGACGTTCTTCACCTCCCCGACGGCGGTGGAGGGCGAGGACGACTCCGCGAAGATGCTCCGCAGCGCGGCCCAGCTGCGCGGCATGCGGGCGCCGGACGTCTGGGTGCCGGACAACGAGGACGCCACCGCGCCGTCGATGCGAGCGGAGGGCGTCCGGAACATCGTCGACGTCGTGCGCGAGCACGGCGCGGCCGTTCCGGGGGAGATTCATCCCCGCGTCGTCTGGCACCGCGACGACCCACAGACCCGCTACCGGGGGTTCCAGCAAATACTGGAGATTACCGACCCCGAGAACGGCGCCGTCGAGCACATCGACGGGTTCGTGATCCCCGAGGTGGGCGGCGTCGACGACTGGAAGAAGGCCGACGAGTTCCTCACGATCGCGGAGCGCGAACACGGCCTCGACCCCGAATCGCTGTCGATGTCCGTCATCGTCGAGAGCGGGGAAGCCGAACTCGCGATGGGTGACCTCCGCGAGGAGATGGGCAAGCCAGCGAACAACCTCCAGCGGCTGTTCCTGCTGGTGGACGGCGAAGTCGACTACACGAAGGACATGCGCGCGATGACGCCGACGGGCGAACTACCGCCGTGGCCCGAACTCCGGCACAACACCTCGCGGGGCGCCAGCGCGGCCGGCCTGGTCGCGGTGGACGGCCCGTACGACGACATCCGCGACGTCGAGGGCTACCGCGAGCGCATGCGCGAGAACCGCGCGAAGGGGATGACCGGCATCTGGTCGCTCACCCCGACGCAGGTCGAAGTCGCCAACACCGCGCCGCTGCCGCCCGAGAGCGGGCGCTGGCTCCTGGAGGTCGACGGCCGGGAAATCGAACTCGACGCCGAGGAGGGCCGGCACGTCTACCGCGGCGACGGCCTCGGCCTCGAAGAGACCGGCACCGGCCAGTACGTCCTCCGCGCGGGCGGCGACGAGCAGACCCTGGACGCCGACGAACTCCGCGAGGAACTGCTGGACCGCGCGGCCTACGTCCCGAGCATGGACGACATCGTCGACTCCATGGAAGCGTTCGAGGACGCCAAGGACGCCGGGAAGGGCGCCATCGCGATGACCCGCGAGGCGACCCTCGAGATCGACGGCGTCGCGGTCGAACACAGCACGGACCGCATGTGGGACGAAGCCACCTACCAGGCCGCGAAGACGCCGATCACGCTGTTCCAGGACGTCTACGAGCACCGTCCCGACCAGCACGACGACCTCGAGCAGCGGTACGGCGCGGACGTCGTGGAGCGCGCGACGAACGTGGGCTGACACGGCAGCCGGGCCCCGTTCCCGGCAGCCACTCCGAAGACTGGCCGCTGCAGCCCACTCGGGCGACCGGCGACTGCACACCGCGAGCGTCGACGGTCCGGACTGGCTCTCCGACCGGCGCTCGCGGGCGGTCGCGCTGTCGTCCGGGCGACCGGCGAACCGACGGACGTGCTCGCGTCTCGGTTCGCTCACCACTTCGGACGAGCACTGTCGCTCCCGACCGACAACCGCGGTGCTTTTTTCGAGCGGCCACCGAGTAGCGGTATGCTCGTCGAGGAGGGCGGCGTCACCGTCGAGGTGCCGGAAGCGTCCGGCGGCGGCGAGGGCGCGACCGAGGCCGTGTTCTTCAACCCGACGCAGGAACTCAACCGGGACCTGACGGTGGCGACGCTGTCGGCGTACCGCCAGCGGGAGTCGCGCGCGGAGACGTACCTCGACGCGATGGCGGCCAGCGGCATCCGCGGGGTGCGTGCGGCCGCCAGCGGCTGGGACGCGACGCTCGCGGACCTCGACCCCGAGGCCGTGGCGCTCGCACGGGAGAACCTCGCGCGCAACGACCTCGACGGAACAGTGGTCGAGCGGAACGTCAACAGCCTCCTCCACGAAGAGGGCGAGTTCTTCGACGTCGTGGACCTCGACCCGTTCGGGACGCCGATTCCGTTCGCGGACGCCGCGTTCGCGAACGCGCGCAACCTCGTCTGCGTGACCGCGACGGACACCGCGCCGCTGTGTGGCGCCCACTTCGAGTCCGGCGTCCGGAAGTACGGCGCCGTCCCGCGGAACACGGAGTACCACGCCGAGATGGGGCTTCGGGTGTTGCTGTCGGCGCTCGCGCGCACCGCCGCCCGATACGACGTCGGCGTGACGCCGATCCTGAGCCACGTCAGCGACCACTACGTCCGCACGTACCTCGACCTGTCGCACACCGCGACCGACGCCAACGAGGCGCTCGACGAACTCGGGTACGTCTACCACTGCCAGGAGTGCCTGCACCGGAGCCACGACGACGGCCTGATCGCCCATCCGCCAGACGAGTGCGCGCGCTGCGGCGGCACCCAGGTCCTGCCCGCCGGCCCGCTCTGGCTCGGGCCCGCCCACGACCGCGAGTTCGTCGCGACCGTCCGCGAGCACGTGACCGACGAGATGGGGACCGCCAAGCGCGCGCGGAAGCTCCTGGACACCATCGAGGGGGAACTCCACCAGCCGACGCACTTCGACCAGCACCGCCTCTACAAGCAGTGGTCGGAGCCGGCCGTCGGGATGGACGAGTTCCTCGCGGAACTGCGGGAGGCCGGCATCGACGCGTCCCGCGCGCACTACGGTGGCACGACGTTCAAGGCCGACGCCGCGGTGGCCGACATCGAAGCCGCCATCCAGGGGTAGACGGGGTCGGTCCCGGAAACGGCCAACGGCGCAGCGGCCGGTCCCGCAAGAGCGCGATTTATCACGGAGGGCGGTGAAGACGGTGACGTGACTCGAATCGGGACCGGCCTCCGTCTCGCGCGAACGATGGTGGCGAAGGCGCGAGACGAACAGGTGACGTTTCTCGCGGCGGCCGTCGCGTACTACGCGTTCGTCTCCCTGATTCCGCTCCTGGTGTTGGCTGTCGCCGTCGGCACCGTCGTCGGCGGCGTCGAACTCGTCGACAGCGTCGTGGGCGCGCTCGACCAGTTCCTCACGTCGACCGGCGAGCAGACCCTCCGGGACGCGCTGACGAACGCGCGCGGCCGAACGGGCGCGACGGCGCTCAGCCTCGTGTTCCTGACGTGGTCCGCGCTCAAACTGTTCCGCGGGCTGGACGTGGCGTTCTCCCAGATCTACGGCGTCGAGGCGGTCGAATCGCTCCCCCGGCAGGTGGCCGACGGCCTCGTCGTGTTACTGACGCTGCCACTGGCTATCGGCTCGGCCGTCGCCGTCTCCGTCGTCGTGCCGTACCTCGAGGTCGTACCGCTTCTAGACCTCGCGAGCGCGATTGCGCTCCCCGTCGCGTTGACGCTGGCGTTCACACCCGCGTACTACGTCTTCCCAGACGTCCCGATGACCGTCCGAATGGCGCTGCCCGGCGCGGCCTTCGCGGGCGTCGGGTGGACGCTCCTCGCACAGGGATTCCGCGCGTACGCCTCGCTGGTCGGCGGCGGCGAGGTCTACGGCATCCTCGGGGCGGCACTGTTGCTGGTGACCTGGCTGTACTTCGGCGCCATCGTTATCACGCTCGGCGCGGTAGCCAACGCCGTGCTGTCGGGACGAACTGACGACGACGACGCCGAGCAGCGCCCCGAACCGCCAGACGAAGCGCCGGACGTCGCCGAACTCGGCGCGGAGGTCGAGGCGTTGCGCGCGGACCTCGAGGCGAAGACGGTCAGCCGGTCGGACCTGGAAGCCGACCTCAAACAGTACGTCCGCCAGCGCCTCCGCCGCGGGAAAGCACGCGGCTGGGGCCCCTACCTGGTGTTGCTGTACGGTACGCTGATGACCGTCGGCGCGTTCGCGTACCTCGACGGCGGATGGGCCATCCTCGCAATGATCGTCGTGTGGCTGTCGACGCTCGGCCTCTACACGCTGATGGTGTTGTTCGGCCTGAGCGTGAGCGCCGTCGGCCTCCCCGGGCGAATCGCCGACCGCTTGCGGTCGCTGCGACGATGAGCCCGGTCGTCACTGGCGCCCCGTCGTCCCGCGGCGTCGGCGTCACGGAGACGCTGGCCGGCAGTCTGCCCGAGGCGCTCGTGCCCGTGGTCGTCGCGTTGACGTTCCTGGGGAGCACGTGGTTCCTGACGACGGTCGGGCCGGCAGTCTACCTGTTCGGTCCGCGGCGCGACTGGGTGTCCCGCCGGAACGGCGCGCGCTTGCTCGCCGTGAGCATCGGCGCGCTGGCCGTCGTCGTCCTCTCGAAAGGGCTCTTCGCGGAGCCGCGCCCCACCGGAGTCCGTGATGCCGAATCGCCGAAGACGGGAACGGCTTCCCGAGCGGGCACGCCACCGGCGCCGCGGCGTTCTACGGTGG
>NZ_WUUU01000051.1 GCF_009831555.1 Halobacterium bonnevillei
CTCGCGGCCTGTCCAGTGTACGAGGAGGCGGCCACCGTGAACGCGCCGCGCGGCGAAGCGACGTAAGCGCGGGTTGTCGAGAGTACGCCGAGCTTGTCGTATAGTACACCTAAATTTCCTGTAGTGCGGCAGTGGCAGCGACGACGGACACGACGAAAGCGCCCGCGCCGAGTTCGATGGCGTACAGCGGCACGAGCACCGACGAGGCGCCGACGGCTGCGTAGCCGAGGCTCCACGCCGCCAGCCAGCGGTCACCGGAGTGGGACACGATGGGGACGTTTCACGGAGGGACTAAAGCGCTTACGCGGGGCGGCGGGCCGTCCGAAGCGGATGCGCTCCAGAGGGGTTCGAGAACCGGTCAGGTGACGAACAGCATCGGAATCATCCCGACGATGCCGATTGCGAGGCCCGCGGCGAGTTCGGTGACGCCGCCGTCCGGGAGGCGGCGGCCGACGGTGCGCGCCTCGGGGATGAACTCCGTGAACACGAGGTACACCATCGCGCCGCCGGCGAACCCGAAGCCGATGGGGAGGAGGGTTCGCGCGAGCTGGACGAACGCGTACGCCAGGACGGCGCCGATGGGCTGGGGGATGCTGGTGAAGACGGCGACGCCGACGAGTTTCCAGCGGCGCGCGCCGTGTTCGTGCAGCGGGATGGAGACCGCCAACCCCTCGGGGACGTTGTGGATGGAGATGGCGATGGTCATGAAGACGGCGAGCAGCGGGACGGAGAAGCCGAGAACGGGGATGCCGCCTTCGAGGCCGAGGTCCGCGAACGCGACGCCGACGGCGACGCCCTCGGGGAACGAGTGCACTGTGAGGACGCCGGCGATGAGCACGAGTTTCTTGAAGTCGGCGCGCGCGATCTCCCGCGGTTCGAACTCGTGTTGGTTGATGATGCTGCTGGCGGTGACGACGAGTACGACGCCGATTCCCGCGCCGAACAGCACCTCCAGTGGGGTGCCGTAGGTGAGTCCCTCGCGGAACAGGCCGAACCCGGACGCCGAGAGCATGATGCCGGACGCGAGCCCCCAGAGGGCGACGCGCCACCGGTCGTTGATGTCCTCGACGAAGAAGAACGGGAGCGCGCCGAGGCCCGTCGCCAGGTCCGTGAGGAGGCCGGCGAAGAAGACGAACGTCAGCGCGGCGACAAAGTCCATGTTCGCGGCTACGAGTAACTGACAAAAGAACTTCCCGGTTTCGGAAATTTATTTTTGGAGAACCTAAATCACCGGCTTGATGGCGGCGGACACGTAGCCACTGGCATGGACGAACAAACCCGTGTAGCGTCGTTCCTCGCCGAGAACGAATTGCACGCACCGCCGACGTATCGCGTCCTCGACCTCGCCAGCGAGGTCGGCGAACTGGCGAAGAACGTCAACGAGACCACCGGCTACGGCGCCACGCCGGACGCCGCGTCAGTCGACCGCGACGAACTCGGCGACGCCCTGTTCTGCCTGCTCGCGCTCGCCGAGGAACTCGACTACGACGCCGGGGCAGCACTCGACGAATCCCTCGAGAAGTACGAGCAGCGACTCGAGCAATCGGGAACCGCCGGGTCCGGCGAGTAGCGACCCACGATTGGAGCATCTCGGGGCGGGAAACCGGGATCGCAGTTCCACACGTCCGGGAGCAGGATTCTCGGTTCGTGGGTTCCGCGGACGCTTTTATGTCTCGGGGACTCGTCGGTCGAACTGAAGATGGATGCCGACGCAACCGGGTTGTTCGCGCCTGACCGAGTCGCCGTCGTCGGCGCGACCGAACGCGAGGGCGCTATCGGTCGAGCCATCGTGACGAACCTCGCGGAGTTCGACGGCGACGTGGTGGCCGTCAACCCGAAGCGAGAGACCGTGCTCGGGCACGACTGTTACCCCGACCTGCAGGCGGTTCCCGGCGACGTGGACCTCGCGGTCGTCGTCGTCCCACCGCCGGTGGCCATCGAGACGGTCCGCGACGCCGGCGAAGCGGGCGTCCGGAACGTCGTCGTCATCACGGCGGGGTTCAGCGAGACGGGCGGCGAGGGCGCGCAGCGCGAGCGCGAACTCGCGGCCGTCGCCGACGACTACGGCCTCAACCTCGTCGGCCCGAACAGCCTCGGCGTCCTCTCGACGCCGACGGGAATGAACGCGACGTTCGGCCCCTCGAACGCGCTCCCCGGCAACCTCTCGTTCATGAGCCAGTCGGGCGCGTTCATCACGGCCGTGCTGGACTGGGCGAACGACCAGGACATCGGCTTCAAGGACGTCGTCAGCCTCGGCAACAAGGCCGTCCTCGACGAGACCGACTTCCTCGAGTTCTGGCGGGACGACCCGGAAACGAACGTCGTGCTGGGCTACCTGGAGGGCATCGAGGACGGCCGCGAGTTCATCGACACGGCGCGCGAGGTCACGCAGGACACGCCCGCAGTGGTCGTGAAGTCCGGACGCACCGAGGCCGGCGCGCAGGCGGCGTCCTCACACACCGGGACCATCGCCGGCAGCGAGGCAGCCTACGAGGCGGGCTTCGAGCAGGCCGGCGTGGTGCGAGCGGAGAACGTCCAGGAGCTGTTCGACTTCGCGCGCGCACTCGACGGCCTCCCGATGCCGGACAGCGAGTCGGTCGCGGTGGTCACGAACGCCGGCGGCCCCGGCGTCATGGCGACGGACGCCGTCGGCGACTCGCGGCTCTCGATGGCCGCCTTCGAGGACGAGACCCTGGACGCGCTCCAGGAGTCGATGCCCGACGAAGCGAACGTCTACAATCCTGTCGACGCCATCGGGGACGCCGACCTGGAGCGCTTCGAGACGGCCATGGACATCGTGCTCGCAGACGACAACGTCGGCTGCGCCATCGTCGTCTCGGCGCCGACCGCCATCCTCGACTACGAGGAACTGGCTGCGGCGGTCGCCGACTGTCAACGCGAGTACGAGAAGCCCGTCGTCACCTGCCTGATGGGCGGGGAGCGAACCCGGCACGCCGAAGCGGTGCTCAGAGACGCGGGGATTCCGAACTACTTCGACCCGGCGCGAGCCGTCGGGAGTCTGGACGCACTCGCCGTGCAGCGCGCCGTCGAAGCCCGCGAGTACGAGGCCCCCGCGGAGTTCGACGTGGACCGCGAGCGCGCCGGGGAGATTCTCGAGGACGCGGCGGCCAGGGACGCCCGCCGCCTCGGCGTGGAAGCGATGGACCTGCTGGACGCCTACGGGATTCCGACGCCCGACGGCGACGTCGTCGACGACCCGCGGGAGGCCGAGCGGATCGCGGGGACTATCGACGGCGACGTCGTGATGAAGATCGTCAGCCCGGACATCCTCCACAAGTCCGACATCGGCGGCGTCAAGGTCGGCGTCTCGACGAACGACGTCCGCGACGCCTACGAGGACCTCGTCGCGAGAGCCCGGAACTACCAGCCGGACGCGACGATTCTCGGCGTCCAGGTGCAGGAACTCGTCGACGTCGACGCCGGCACGGAGACGATTCTCGGTATGAACCGCGACCCCCAGTTCGGCCCACTCGTGTTGTTCGGCCTCGGCGGCATCTTCGTGGAAGTGCTGGAGGACACCAGCGTCAGAGTCGCGCCGGTGTCCGAACGCGAGGCCGACGAGATGGTGGACGAACTCGACTCCGCGCCGCTGCTGCGCGGCGCCAGGGGCCGGCCGCCCGCCGACGAGGATGCTGTCACTGACGCCGTCCAGCGGCTCAGCCAACTAGTCACCGACTTCCCCGCCATCCTCGAACTCGACGTGAACCCGCTGCTGGCGACGCCCGACGGCGTCCAGGCGCTGGACGTTCGACTCACGATCGACCCCGGAGAACTATGAACACGCTACTTGTCACATCGACGGACGAAGGTACCGGCAAGACCGCCGTCGGCGTCGCGCTCGCTCGACTCGCGATGGAGCGCGATATCGACGTCGGCTACATGAAACCGAAGGGCACGCGCCTCCAGAGCAACGTCGGGAAGACGCTCGACGCCGACCCGATGCTCGCCCGCGAACTGCTCGGCCTCGACGACGAGATGCACGAACTCGAACCGGTCGTGTACTCGCCGACGTTCATCGAGGGCGCGATCCGTGGCCGCGAGGACCCAGCGGAGCTCCGAACCCGCGTCAAGGACGCCTTCGACGGCCTCTCGGCTGACAAGGAGTTCATGGTCGTGGAGGGCGCCGACGACCTCGCGACCGGCGGCATCGTGGACCTGACGGACGCAGAGGTCGCGTCGCTGCTGGACGCCGAAGTAGTCGTGCTCTCGCGGTACGAGGACGCGGGCGCCGTCGACGACGTGCTCGCGGCCGCCGACACGCTCGGGGACCGGTGTGCGGGTGTCGTGTTCAACGCCGTGCCGGACGCCAGCTACGACGACATCGAGACGGACGTGGCGCCGTTCCTGGAGGGACGTGGCGTCCCCGTGCTCGGCGTGTTGCCGCGGGTTCCGGAGCTCGCTGGCGTGACCGTCGCCGACCTCGCGGCGGACCTGGGCGCCGAGGTGCTCACGGACGTCGGTGGCGACGAACTGGTCGAGCGGTTCCTCGTCGGTGCCATGAGCGGCGAGAGCGCCCTGAGTCACTTCCGGCGGACGAAGGACGCCGCAGTCATCACTGGCGGCGACCGGGCGGAAGTCCAGACGGCGGCGCTGGACGCGCCCGGCGTGAAGTGCCTCGTTCTCACTGGCGGTCACAGGCCGTCTGGTGCGATTCTCGGGAAGGCCTCCGAGAAAGGAGTCCCAGTACTCGTCGTGCAGTCAGACACGCTCACGACCATCGAACGCGCCGAGGACCTGGTTCGCGGCGGCCGCGTCAGGGACGAGCGGACAGTCGACACGATGCAGGAACTCCTCCACGATCACGCGGACGTGGACGCGCTGATCGGATAACCACTGCCGCCGTCGCAACTGTTTCGGAATTCGTTCCCGAGTACGCCGCACAGCCGGCTTTGAGGGTCGGACGGCGGTGCGGGTTAGACGAGTTCGTCGGGTTTCACCCAGACGACGAAGCGGTCGTCACGGCGGATGACGCCGCGCGTCGTCTCCGAGGCGGCGGACTCGTCGACTGTCTCTGGGTCGGCTGACTCGACTTCGTGGACGTCGTCGACGAGGAGGCCTGTCGCCTCGTGGTCCGAGAGGACGACGATGCGCTTGCCGTTCGGCGTGCCGTCGACACCGAGGCGGACCCGTGGGTCCACGACTGTCGTCGTTTCGCCGCGCAGGTCGACGACACCCACGACGTTCGCGTCCGCGTTTGGAATCTGAGTCACGTCCTCAGTGGCGTCCACGATCTCGTCCACGTGCGCGATGTCGATGCAGTAGCGGTCGTCGCCCAGGGAGAACTCGAGGACGTCCGTCTGTTCGGCCATACCGACGTGTCGACAGTCGACTGAATTAAGCGTTTGGACTGTGCCAACGGCTGTGGAATGGCCCGCAGGATGATACGTTGATTGGCTTACATCATTGCGGCCGAAGGCGCAGATCAAGTTCGGCGACGGGGCGCCCGAGTCCGGTGTTAAGACCATCCTAAACCGTTCAAGCCGCGCTACGCGACTTCGGCGGGAAGCGTGTCGTCCGTCCAAGGTGTTCGGCGTTCCGTCTGTCGGTTAGTCGTCACCAATATCGTGTAAACCCCGACAGCCTTTTTTCCCTCCATATCTATCATCCTCCCGATGGACCCGGTGGACGTGTTGCGGGTGCTCGGCAACAAGTACAACGCCGAGATCCTCGAAGCAACCCACGCGCCGAAATCTGCGCAGGAACTCAGCGACGAACTCGACATCCCGATCGCCACCAGTTACCGCCGCATCGAGGAACTCAGCGAACACGACCTCCTGAAACTCGAGGGGAAGGAACTGTCCGACGAGGGGCGACGGACGAAAGTCTACCGTCGCCAGGTCGACGAACTGACTGTCCAGTTCGGCGTCGACGAGACGAACATCGAGACGACCGAACGCACCGAGGCAAAGAACGCGCTCGTCGACGTCTGGAGCGATCTCCGCTCCGAACAGTAAACCACACGACGCCGGAGCCACGGGGGCGGCTTCCACGCTTCGATTCTACGAGATAATAATCACGGGGACACCTTTATACGGAGACTGCGGGACGTCGATACGAGCGACGGAGACAATGCGCCCCATCGAAGCAATCTACCTCGTATTCAGCGGCACCCTCGCCGCCGCCGGCCTGAGCATGGTCGCGTTCGCGGTCCGCGCGTACCGTGACACCGGCCGGCACTCGATGCTGCACCTCTCGGTCGGATTCGGCCTCGTCGTCACCGCCGCAATCGGGACGACAGTCGTCGCGTTTTTCACCGACTTCGAACACACCCGGACGCTGTTGACGTACAACTACGTGATCACGACTGCGGGCTACATCTTCGTGATGTACAGCCTCGTCACCCCGAACTGAAGCCCCGGGCGGGCGGAGCCCGCAGTCGCCGCTGCTCAGTCCAGGAGTGGAGCAGTCGAGTGGAATCCCGTGAGCCTGGGCCAACGGGATGAGCTCGCCGTTTATCTCCCTTCACTCCGTACCCGGTTCGCGTTTTCGCGAGTTCTCGTTTCGATGGACGACTCAGAGATTGCCCAGCGAGCGACCGAGAACACCCAGAACGAGAGAGTCCCCGGCTTGCACGTCGCCAGCGAATCGTCGCCATGCGGGGGCGCTGACGCGGCATTGCCCATTCCTCGAGTACGGTCAACTCTGCAGAACCGGGCCGACCGTCAGACCACCCACGTCCTCCCGCTTCGGCTACGAGAACCGCGACTTCACGCGGTCGAACAGTTTCACGCGGCGCTCGGAGGCCTCGCCGTCGGCGTCCAGGCCCGCCTCCTCGATGAGGTCCTCGAGGGCGATCTCGTACACGGGGCCGTCGTCGACGGGCTCGACAGGCTCCTCGCGTTCCCCGGTCTCCGGGTCCACCCACTCGAATCCGGACCCGCTCGGCTCCGGGTCCGCGGGTTCCATGCCGACGCTGTCGGCTAACTTCGCGGCGAGCCGGCTGTAGGCTCTGGACGCCGGGCTCTCGGGTCGGAGGGAGACGACCGGCCGGCTCTTCCGCACCGCGAGTTTCACGGCGTCGTCGTAGGGGACGCTGACCGTCACGGCGTCCGTCGTCCCGAGCGCCGCCGCGATTCCTTCGACGTCGTCGAACCCGCCGTCGCCGGTGCGCGTGAACACGGCGCCGACCACCGGCTTCTCGAGTTTCCCGACGAGCTGGCCGGTCTTCGTCGCGTCGGTCAGCGACGCCAGTTCGGCCGTCGTCACCAGCAACACGCCGTCGGCGACGCTCATCGCCATCGCGATGTCGTAGCTCAGTCCCGCGCCCGCGTCCAGCAACACCACGTCGTTGTCCGACCGCAGGTACGCCACCACTCGATGCAGCGCCTTCGCGTCCGCCTCCGCGAACTGCTCGAGCTCCGTCGACCCCGGAACGAGTGTGAGGCCGTGGGTCTCGTACGTCGCGTCCGCGGGCGACGCCGACCCCGACAGGACGTCGTGCAGCGTCTCGTCCGGGTCCACGCCGAGCAAGCCACCGAGGTTCGCCATTCCGAGGTCGACGTCCACGACGGCGACGTCGAAGCCGTCCTCGGCCAGCGCTACGCCGAGGTTCGCCGTGGTCGTCGACTTCCCGACGCCACCCTTCCCGCTGGCGACGGCGAACACGTACCCGTCGCCTCCGGCCTGAGTCATCGTGAGGCACGTAACCGACTCCAGTACATAAGTGTGGCCCCGTCCCGTCGACGAGGTATCAGACTGACAGCAACGACGAGACGAGGCGCAGCGTCAGCGACCCGATGACCGCGGAAATCCACGTCAGGACGACGAAGTGGATGTACGCGTTCACCTTGTGGCCGCCGTCCACGACGCGGATCATCAGCGACGACAGCAACGCGTTCACCAGCACCGTCAATACGAGCAGGTACTCGATGAGTTCGAGGTCGTAGACGTCGGTGCTGATGATGCTGCCGACGTCGAACGCGGAATTCGAGAAGTCCAGGCCGAGCCCCGAGATGACGTCGACGATGCCGAGACCGATGAAGAACGCGAACGTCGCCGCCGCCGAGATGCCGTACAGCACGCCGATCATCGTCGACACCGCCTGGTTGCGGCGCTGGCGTAACTGCTGGACTTCGCTCATGTTCCCCGAGATGAGGTCCCCGAGGTGCTTCGGGTCGCCGCCCATCTGGCGGCCGATGAGGTACATCTCGCTGAACTTCTGGATGAGGTAGGAGTGGGCGTCGGCCGTGAAGTACCGCCACGCCCGCGACGCGTCGATGCGGAGGTTCAGGCGCTTGTAGAGGTCGTCGATGAGCTGAGTGAGCGCCCCGAACTCCTTCGTGCGCAGCGTCTGCAGGACGCGCGTGGTGGTCGTCTGGCGCGCGGTCTCGCTGGCGCCGAGCGCGCGGATGAAACTCGTGAACGAGTCGTCGCGGTCCTTCACTCGTTCCTCCTCGGCGCGCGCGACGAACCCCGGAATCAACAGCGGCGTCGTCGGGACCGCGGCGTACATCGGCAGCGGGACCACGTGCGGGTCGATGCGCGTCCACCCCAGCTGGATGGCGAGCACGCCGACGACGAGCAACAGCGACAGGCCGACGCCGACGACCACTGCGATGCGGAGCCGCCACTCCGTGCTCGTCGTCACATCCTCCGGGAAGTACCACAGTGGGTCGCTGGGCGCGAGCGTGTAGATCGCGTACAGGAACCCGATCTGGATGAACGAGTACAGCACCACGACAGCCGACACCGTCATCGTCGGGTTCGTCCCCGACAGAATCGGGAGCACTGTCGCGAACACGAGCGCGAACGTCACGGACAGCACCATCGACAGGTAGAGGTCTTTCATCACCTGGAGGTTCTCCAGTTGGCCCTCGTAGACGGTCGCGTAGTTCTTGATGATCGCGTCCTGCTCGGACGTCAGGTACGACTCCAGGGTCTCGCCGGAGTTAATGGTGTACGCGAGACGGTCCAGGAAGTCCGCCACTAAGTCGCTCGGCACTTTCTTCGCGCGCATGCGGCACGCGTCGTCCAGGCTCTGGTTCCAGGCGTCGATCAGTTGGACGATGCGGCGGGCCTCCTCCGCCAGCGGCCCGTACTCCTCCTCCGCTCCGATGCGACGGAACACCTCCACGCGGTCGATGTTCGTCGTCGACAGGATCGTCATGTGCGTGACGAACAAGTGGAAGCGGTTCTCCATGCGCGTGCGGCGCTGGTCCTGCTTGATCTTCGGGTACAGCACCGCGGTGACTGCGCTGAGTGCTCCGAGCATCGGAATCGGGACCGCCACGAACAGCGGCAGGTCCACGAACAGCACCGTCAACACAGTCGCGATCAGGAACACGACTGACGGCACGACGATGAGGATCGCGTACGTGAACGCCGGCATCGACATCCGGCGGTACGACGCCATGATCGAGTCGACGAGGTCGCCGAGTTCGAGGTCGTCCAGCGTGCCCGACTCCGGCGTCGTCGGGTCAGCTTCGACGTCCTCGGCGGACATACTAGAACCCGCGCGTGATGGTGAACGGGAGGCCTTCCACGCCGTCGCGCTGGAACGCCTCGATGGTCTCGTTGAACTCGTGGTACCCCACGAGGTCCTCCTGGATGATGCGCTCCATGACGTCCGCCCGGAAGTCCAGTTCCTCGTAGATCTCGCGCGTGTCGGCGTACCCCAGCAGTGTCGCGATCTGTTCCTCGAGGACGTAGGAGTTGTTCCGGCCCTGGAAGACGATCTCGTCCTCCACGGGGTCCCAGTAGAACGCCTGCCGGGTCACCACGCCGCCCATCTCCTTGGAGTACCCCTCGATCTCCTGGACGGACGTGACCCGGCGCAGCACGTCGTCGCCCTGCTTGACGCGGTTCTGGAACAGCGCCACGTCCGCGTTGTCCATGAACGTCTCCGGGACGTTGATGGGTTCGCCGGTGAACCGCTGGATCATCGAGACGATGTCGCTGGCGTGGAAGGTCAACATCACCGGGTGGCCGGTCTGGGCCGCCTGGAACGCCATCCGACCCTCTGCGCCACGAACCTCACCGACGATGATGTAGTCGGGACGCGAACGGAGCGCGGCCGCGACGAGGTCGAACATGTCCACGTCCGCGGAGTTCTCGCCCTGGCCCTCCCGCGTCAACAGCTGCTGCCAGGTGTCGTGGGGCGGCAGCACCTCGGCGGTGTCCTCCGCGGTGTAGATTTTCGAGTCGCGCGGAATGAACGACATAATGGCGTTCAGCGTCGTCGTCTTCCCGGACGCCGTCTCCCCGACGACGAACACCGTCTGCTCGTTCTCCAGGCACAGCCAGAGGTACGCCGCCAGTTCCGGCGAGAGCGTCCCCCAGTTCGTGATCTGGCCGACCGACAGCGGCACCTCGTCGCCCTGGCGGATGGTCAGCGACGGCCCCTTCAGGGAGACGTCGTCGCTGTAGATGATGTTCACACGCGACCCGTCCGGGAGCGTCGAGTCCACGATGGGGTCGGAGTCCGACACCGGGTCCCCGATTCGCTCGCCCATGTTGCGGAGCCAGCCGTCGAACTCGTCCTGGGTCCCGAAGTCCACCGTCGTTTCCAGCATCCCGAACGTGCCGTGATCGACGTAGCAGTGGCTCGGGCCGATGACGTGAATGTCCTCGTTGTACGGGTCACGCATCACCGGTTCCAGGGGACCGAACCCGACGATGTCCCGGTTCAACTGGTAGCGGATGTTCTCGTAGGTTGCCTCCGTGATGGGGATGCGACCGAAACCGAACGCCTCCTCGAGTGCTTCCCGCATCAGCGGCACCGTCGCACGGAACTGCCGGGCGACGTTCTGGGGTGCCGTCGCGACCCGGCGCGCGCCCGCCTTCACTTGCTCGCCGGAGAGGTCGCCGGAGTCCATCGACATCTGGCCGCGGTCGTCGCTGACCATCTGGTCGGCGACCGCCGACGAGTCGAAGTTCCGCAACAGCGACCCGAGGTTCGAGGGGAGCGCCCGCACGCGGCTGAATACGCCGCCCTCCTCGTCGTCGTTGATGCGGACCGTCTCTTCGAGCAGTTCCTCGATGCGGTCGTCGTACTCGGCTTCCTGTTCGGGCGCCGGCTTGTTCACGGACTTCTCCAGGATGCGCTCGCGGACCTGGCTGAACACCGCGGCCTCCGGACCCGACAGCTCCGGCTCGATCGTGTAGTACTTCGTGTCCTTACCGAGGTCGCCGTACACGTGGCAGTATATCGGGCCGCCGACGGGGTAGAGGACGTTCGGCTTGTCCGCCTCCCACTCGTCGTCCGGCTCGTCGATCAGCTCGGGGAACTCGCCGGTGAACTGCTTGAACCGCTGGAGGTACTCCCGCAGGTGGGGGTACCGACTGGCGGTCTCCCGCAGTTCGTGCCCGATCTGTCGACTCCCGTGATCTGCCATGTGAAACTCCTGTTATGCCACACTACGACTCTCGATGACGATGCCCGTTCCGGACCGCACCGAGTACCCGATTGTGTCACCGACCTGCTCGCCCATCCCCGCGAACCGGCGCACCGCGATGGACCGGCGAACGTCGTTGCCCACTTCGGCCATCTGTAATTCGAGGTACACGTCTGCGATGGACCTGAACGGACCGATTGCCTCCTCATCTACCGTACTGGGGTCCACGGTCAAAACGATGACCTTTCCTTTCGAGACGAGGTCCCTGAAGAAGGAAATAATTTCCAGCGCCGCCTGGCGCTCCTCGTTCTGCCTGACGAGGGCTTCGAACTTCGGATCGTTGCGCAGGATGGCGTCGAACGTGTCGATGATGACGACGTCGGCGTCCCACATCTTCTCGGCCTCCATCAACCGCTTCAACAACTGCTTGCGGTTGCTCTCGTCCTCGCTGGTCTCCCCGCGGAGCGTGCTCCCGCCCGTGTCCACGTCCGCCTGGAAGAACAGGAGGTTCTCGTCGAGGAGGTGTTCCTCGACGTCGTAGCTCAGCGAGTGCATCTGGTCGATGAACCCGCGCACCGTCAACTCCGTGGACACCAGCGTCACGGAGTGGCCTTCCTCGCACATCCCGTACGTGAGTCGCTGGCTCAGCGCGGACTTCCCGGCGCCGTAGTCGCCCTCCACGAGGACGATGCTGCCGCCCGGAATGCCGCCGCCGAGTTCGTTGTTCAACCGGTCGTGGCTGTCCAGTCCGAGTTCGTAGAGGTTTCTCGTGCTCATGTTCTGAACTCCAACACCTCGCGGTCGCCGTTCACGATGACCACCAGACGGTGGTCGCCGCTGGACAGGTTCACGCTCGCGTTCACTCGCGCGACAGTGCCAGTCCGCCAACTGTCGCCGTTCACGACGTCCACCGTGGACGGCGAGAGGAACTCGCCGTTCACGATCAGGTCAATAGACCCTGGGGTAGCCGTGAGCGTCTTCGACCCCGTGTTCTTCACGAGCACCGTCACGTTGTCCACCGACTCGTCGTAGATCGAGTCCGGACTCCCCGCGTCGCTGATGATTTCGACGTCCGTCCGGATGTCCTTGCTGACGTCCACGCTGCGGTCGCCGAGCGCGTCGCTCAGCCGCTGGACGCCGTTCGTCATCGTGCCCGCGACCGAAGCCGCTACGAGGATGCTCGCGATGAAGATGATGAGCGTCGACGAGGAGACGCTGGCCACTCAGACCACCTCCGTCGCCGTCACGCCGGGCGAGGTCACGATCTTCACTCTCGTCGGGGCGGTCACGTTCACCGTGATCGAGAGGGTCTCGCCCGGCAGCCAGACGTCGGTATCGTTGGCGCCGTCCACGCTCCAGTCCTCGTAGCTGTCCCGCGGCTGATAGACGCCGTCGACCAGCAGGTCCGTCTCGTTGACAGCCAACGTCGTCGACCCCTCGTTGGTGACGTTCACGGTCAACAGCTCGTTGCCCGTCTCGTTGTAGGACGTGTTCGAGACGTTCACCACCGTATTGCGCTGCTCGAGGACGCGCTCCCCGTGGCTGTCATCTGCATCCTGTACGCGCTCGTAGCCGTTGTAGGCCGCCGAGTACAGCATGCCGACGCTGACGAACGCGGCGATGAACAGTATCGCCGCGGAGCCACTAACGCTGAATCCCATTCCTGTGGAGGTCCTCGAACCTGTCGACGATGGCGCGTTCGATGTTCTCGCTGGCCAGCTCGTCGATGTAATCCAGGCTCTCGAGGTGGTCGTCCATCGTCAACTCGGTCGTCCCGAACTCTTCGCGGTAGAGGTAGTCGGAGTCTGTGAGTCCCTCCATGTAGTCGAACAGCTGGTCGCGGACGGGCTCCCCGATCCAGCCGATGCGCTCGTAGTAGTTCAGCGTCCGGACTGTGTTCTTCGCGCCGAACTCGGACAGCAGGTAGTCCAGCCACTCCAGCGTGACGACGTCCGCGAGGTAGCCCGTCGGCGGTTCCGCCAGATGCGGGCCCTCACCCCGGGAAGCGAACCCGAGTGAGGGCGCGCCAGCGGTGGCGTCGGTCGCGGCCCCTGGGTCACCCTCGTCCTCGGTCGCGTCGACTGACTCCTCTGGCGGGTCTTCGAACTCGAAGCCGTCCACGCCCTCGGCGTCCACCTCGTCGCCGTCGGCAGCGTCCGCTTCGAGGTCCGAGTCGTCGAACCCGAGCTCGGATTCCTCCGTCTCGTCGACCAACTCGGCGTCCCCGTCCTCGTGGGCCGCGTCGTCTTCTCCGTCCTCGTCGCCCTCCGCCCAGTCGGCGTCGCCCGACTCGTACTCCGCTTTCAGTTCGTCGAAGGACGTCCCGCCACCGTCGCCGGTGGCTTCAGCCGTCTCGTCGCCGGCGTCGTCGAACTCGGCGTCACCGTCCTCGTCGAACTCGCCGAAATCCTCCATGCCGTCGTCCTCGAACTCGTCCATCTCCCCCTCGTCTTCGAGGTCGCCGTCGTCCTCATCGAGGGCGCCGAGGTCGTCGTCCATCTCCGCCCCCTCCTCGAAGTCCTCGTCGAAGTCGTCGAACGCGTCATCCTCGAAGAAGTCGTCGGCGTCCGCCTCGGCGATGTCCTCGTCGAGGTCCCCATCGGCATCGTCGGCATCGCCGCCGTCCTCGTCGTCGAACAGGCCGAAGCTCTCGCCGCCACCGCCCCCCATCGCGTCGGCGTTCACGTCGTCCACGAACGGATTGACCCCCCGGGTCACCATCTCGTAGATCTCCAGGAGTTTCCGGACGTTCTCCTCGACGTCTTCGACGCTCTCGCTGATCTGTTCGTTCTCGCTCCGGACGGTGTTGGCCTTTGACGCGACGTTCGAGACTTCGGTTTCGAGCTCTTCGATGCGGTGTTCGAGCTCGTTCACCGAGGAGTCCTGTCCGGGCGCCCCACCGCCACCCTCCTCCATGTCGTCGAACGACCCGAACTCGTCGTCGAAGTCCTCGTCGAAGTCCTCGTCGAAATCGTCGCCGTCGTCCATGCCAAACTCATCGTCACCGCCGGAGTCCCCTCCATCCTCGTCGTCGTCGAGCCAACTGGCCATGCCAACGGCCAGCGCCCCGAACTGCAAGGCAACCACAGCAGCCGGGGTGAGGTGGATAAACTTCATTCGGAGTGATACAGGGGTTCCGGCCGTAATTAATGTTCTCCCCCAGTTCTCAACCAGATGAATTGGATAGGAACATCCTAATGTCGCAGCAACGACGGTAGACGTGCTCTGTCCGCGGATAAATGGAATCGCATCCAGTCTACAAGGACATAAACGACCGTTCGCCAAATCACGCCAACTGTCCGTAAGCACTCACTTCGTGTGGCGTGGACGTCGCTAGTTCGCTATGTATTCGGGGGTACAACGGACGCGGGTCGGTGTCCCCGTCTCGACAATTGTCCCATTCTTCCAGTTCACTCGACCCAGTCGGTAGCGCCGCTCACTCCATCGACGAGAGGCGCGCGATGAACACGAGGCTGAGAACGTGGTCGGTCATCTCGAAGTCCCCGTGGTCCTCCTCGTCCGCTGGCCCCGCGAAGCCGCGAATGTGGTCCCGGAGCTCCTCGGCGGCGTCCTCGCCGACCCACCCGATCGACTCGTAGTAATCGACGGCCTCGAGCGAGCGCTTCACGCCGCCCCGCTCCAGCAGGAACTCCAGCCACTCGAAGAGCGTGATCTCAGCGGCGTACTTCCCCGGCATCGACTCCAGGTAGGGCCGCTGGAGATTCTGTTCGCTCGCGCTCGAGTGCATGAACAACAGCTGTTTCAGCTGGCTCGACCGAATCGACTCCTCGCCCGCCTGCTCCTGTTCTGTCAACCGCTGCTTCAGCTCTCGAATGTTCTCGCCGTCGCTCTGTTGGGCGGCACTGCGCAGTTCCTCTGGGTCGTACTCGCGTGGGTTCAGCGTCATTGTTCGTGAGTCTCGGTGCCCGCGTCCTCGCGGGTCTGCATCTGTTCGACGCGCCCGCTCAGCTCACCGACCGCCTCGGACTGCTCTCTGGTCGCCTCGACGATGCGCTGGGACGCTTCCGAAGCCTCCTCGGCCTGCTGTTGGACTTCCTCGATTGTGACGATGACGTCCTCAACGGTCGAGGCCTGTTCGTCGTTCGCGCGCGCGACCTCCGTAATTCCGGTCGCTGCCTCGTCGACTGCGTCCGCAATCTCCTCGAGCGCGCGCAGCGCGTCGTCGATCTCGTCGCCGGCGCGGTGAATCTGCTCGTGGGACTCCTCGACGGCCACGACCGTCTCGTTCGCCTGTTGCTGGACGTCCTCGATGCTGCCCGCGATGCGCTCGGTGTGCTCGCGGGTCTCGTTCGCGAGCTGTTTCACTTCGTCGGCGACCACTTCGAACCCGCTGCCCGCCTCGCCGGCGCGCGCGGCCTCGATGTTCGCGTTCAACGCCAGCAGGTTCGTCTGGTCGGCGACCTCCGCGATGACGTCGACGACGTCCTCGATTTCGTCCATCTTCGACTCCAGTTCGGAGACGCTGTCCACGAGGTCGTCGCTGATGTCGATGACCTCGTCGGTCGCCTGGCTCGCGCCCTCGCTGGCGTCCAGACCGTTCTCCGCGGCGGTCTGTGCCTGCTCTGCGGCCGACGCGACCTGATCCGAGGACGCCGCGACCTCCTGCATGCTCGCCGAGAAGTTCTGCATCTCGCTGGCGGCGTCCGACAGCATCTCGTTCTGGTCGCCGACCGTCTCCGCGATCTCGTTCGCCTCGTCGGTCGCGCGCTGAATCGAGGACGCCAGCTCCCTCGTCTGCCCGTCGACCTGCCCCACGAGCCGCTCGAACTCGTCGGCCATCCCGTTCAGGTCGTCGACAACCTGCAGGAGTCGTTCGTCGACGACCCCCTCGTGTTCGAACGACGCGCGCTGCTCCAGGTGACCATTCGACAGCGCGTCGATGGTCGTACTGAGTTCGTTCACCAGCGACTCGACGGCTTCCGTCCGCCGGACGTCCTCGGTCCGATCTTCGATCGTCTCGACCACGGCGATGAGTTCGCCGGTGTCGTCGTCGAAAATCGGCGCGGCCTTGAACCGGATGTCGCGGCGGTCGCCGTCGGCGTCGACCATCTCGCTGGCATCCAGATACATCGTGTCGTGATCGTCGGCACGTTCGACGTCGAACTCGACGTCCGCACGCTCCGGTGCGTCCACCACCTTGTCGGCGAGCGTCTGGGCTCTGCGGCCGTCCGGATAGAACGCTTCGCTGACGTGCGCTGACCCGAGCGCCTCCTCGGGGGAACAGCCCGTGAGTTCGGCGAGCGCGTCGTTCCACGCGACGACCTCGCCGTCGGCGTCCAGCATGAACACCGGCATCCCGATGCCGTCGAGCAGTTCGTCGTCGTCGACGTTCAGTTCGTCGACCGCCTCGATGCAGTCGTAAGCAGCCACGCCCTCGGCGGCGTCCTCGACCACCGCCCCCATACCAGCCCGCAGCTCGTTCTCCGCGCGGTCCAGCGACTGTGCGTCGAGGCCCTCGTCCCGGAGGCGTTCGAACACCGCGTCGACCACGCCGTCGACTGCGGCTTCGTGGGCAGCGACGAACTCCCCGGGACCCACCCCAGCCGCCTCGTACGCGGGAACGTACGCGTCTGCGGACGGTCCCGTTTCGTCCAGGATGCCGCCGAAGTGTTCCTGTGCGTCGTCGGGGAGCTCGGGGGAGAGCAACGCAGCCTCGACGTCGTACCGCTCTCGGACCGCCGCGACGTGCTTGTCCTGTCCGCCGAAGGAGAACTGGCCGGTCTCGGTGCCGCCGTCCGTTGCCGGCGTCTCCGACCCGCGGCCGAATAATTTGCGAAGCGTACCCAGCATTCGTAGCCGAAAACGAACCAAGTAGCTATAAAAGGTTTCCCCCACGGTTACCAATTCTTAGAATCACTCTAACTGGAACCGACAGTCTGGTGACGATGTCCTGCTAAAAACTCAGTGACCGTCCGCGGGCGCATGCGTGAAGACGACTGTTCGTGCTTCCTCCCTGACGATGCAGATGTCCACCCCTGCTGGCGGCGATAGTTGGCACCGTCGTTCGGATGTAGCCAGTGCCTCCGAGAACGCTGTGCCGCAAACTGGACACGAGACGTCGTCCCTGTTCTCGTACAGTTGCTCCTCGCCGGTGTCCCGTCGTAACTTCACTCGATGTCGAATCGACTCGAAATCAAGTCCGCCCATGCGGGAACCAGTACTCCCGCACATTTGGGGTTAGCGGATGTTTACCCAGTTTTTCACGAGTGATAACCGGGGGCATACCTTTTAGTGAAGTTCGCGGAACGTTCTGAGCGAGCCCCAGCATCCCAACCGGGTGGGGGCAGAGAAACCATACCCATGTTCGAATTTATCAACGACGAGGAAGAGCGCGGTCAGGTGGGGATCGGGACGCTCATCGTGTTCATCGCGATGGTCCTGGTCGCCGCGATCGCCGCCGGCGTCCTCATCAACACTGCGGGCGTCCTCCAGACCCAGGCGGAGGACACCGGCCAGGATAGTACCGATCAGGTCGCAAACAACATCAACGTCATCGGCGCCGTCGGCGAAGTCAACAACGTCAGTAAAACCGACGTTGACATCTCCGAGACGAGCGTGTACGAGA
>NZ_WUUU01000052.1 GCF_009831555.1 Halobacterium bonnevillei
CGCTCGCCGGCAACCAGCGGCACGCGTTCGACGGTCCCGTCGCTGGCGACGCGGAGGGCCGGTGGCCCGTCGCCGGGCGCCGTCTCGTACCCGACAATCTGCACGACTCCGGGTAGGCAGTCGCCCGATAAAGCGGTGGCGTTTGGGTTCGAAGCGGACGGATTGCCACACGCCACGACGACCACGTGGCACGGCTGTCACCGGGTGACGCCGCCATCCGCGAGTGCTTATCCGCGCGGGCGGCCTACCCGGGAGCATGGCAGACGACTCGATTCCGGTCAGCGCAGAGGCGCCGGACAGCCCGTTCCGAACGACGGGCACCGACCACATCACCATCTGGGGCAGCAACGCAGCGGACACCATCGCGTTCTACCGGGACTTGCTCGGCATGCCGCTGGTGCTGCGCCAGCCGAATCTGGACGACCCCTCGCAGACGCACCTGTTCTTCGACACCGGCGACGGCCGCATCCTCACGGTGTTCGTCAGCGACGACCGGTCGTCGAACCGCGGCCGCCTCCGCACGCCCACTGGCGGCGTCCACCACCTGTCGTTCTCCATCGCCGCCGAGGACTTCGAGGACGTGATGACCGCGCTCGAGAACGCCGGCCACCAGTACAACGTCTTCGACCGCGGCATCTTCTTCTCGCTGTACACGCAGGACAACAACGGACTCATCGTCGAACTCTCCGCGGACAAGTACGACATCCCAGACGGCCGTCGCGGCGAAGTACTGGCGACCGCCCAGCGCATCCGCGAGGCGGACGGTGCGGACTTCGCGGAGGACGAGCACATGCAGCAGGCGCTCGAGGAACTCGGCCTCGACGCCACGCCCAACGACCTGCCGGACGCGTCCACCGGCGTGGGCTACTAGCGACCGGCCCAGACAGTCCGGGAGAGGAACGCAACTGGGGGTCACGCCGGACTTCCACTCTGATTCCGACTGGACCCACGCCGGACACCTACTGCGATTCCCGGTGTTCTCGCCCGTCCAACGGACCGTCTGCGTGTTCGTACACCATCGGCGGACGCTGACTCCGGGTCGCTGGGGTCCTGGTGGGTCTCCCGACCGCGGATAGTGAGGCGACGGCACTCACCCCTTTCAGACAGGTGAGTGGCCGGGGGCACGCGTGTCACCCGGTGGCGTTCGTATCGCCAAACGTACAAGTAGATTCCAGACCGAACCAAGTAACGTTGTGAAACTCAGTATCCAAGCGATAGCAACCCCGACCGCATCGCCTGCTCACCTGACCGCTCCTCGAACGGAGGTGGCCGCGTAATGGCCGCCGAAGACGCGCTCCTGCTGGTGGGGCGCATCCTGTTCGGCGGCGTCATCGCGTTCATGGGCCTGAACCACTTCCTGCAGACCGACCAGATGACCGGGTACGCCCAGCACAAGGGCCTGCCCGCGCCGAAACTCTCAGTGCTGGCGTCAGGCGCTCTCCTCGTCCTCGGCGGCCTCGGCATCGTCGCTGGTGCCTTCCCGGTCCTCGCTGGCGTCGCGGTGGCGGGGTTCCTCCTGGTGTCCGCCGTGACCATGCACGACTTCTGGGCAGTCCCCGACGAACAGCAGCAAGACGAGATGACCCAGTTCCTGAAGAACGTCGCGCTCGCCGGGGGAGCCCTCGGGATCGCAGCGTTCGGTCTCTCCCCGTGGGCCTACAGCGTCGCCGTCTCGCTATTCTGAACTTGACGAACGACGAGTAATTTCGGGAATTTCTTTAGAAAAGTATCGTATTATCCTTATATAGTGGCTATACTACTACGACACTTGGAATAGGCTAGGCGATTATACGATAGTCTTTAGTGTCGAAGCGTGGTGTCCAGTTCCGTGACGGATTCAATGCCCGAACGTGCAGCAAATTCGGTGTTTAGTGGTCGTATAATCGCAGGATCGTGCATAACTACGCCGGACGTACACGAAAGTGCCGGGGAGATGGTGGTCCTCGATGGTTGAGGGCGCGCTCCTCGCGCAAGCCGACCCCACGGCGGTCGCGGACGGCGTCAACACCGTCTGGACCCTGCTCGTGTGCTTCCTCATCTTCTTCATGCAGCCGGGGTTCGCGATGCTGGAAGCCGGCCAGGTGCGCGCGAAAAACGTCGCCAACGTCCTCATGAAGAACCTCATGGACTGGGGAATGGGCGTCGTCGTGTTCTTCCTGGTCGGCCTCGGCGTCTTCGGCCTCGCCGGCATGGTCACGACCGCCGGCGTCGACGTCAGCGTCTCGTCGGCGTTCGAGTACGTGAACGACGACACCGCGTGGGTCGGCTGGCTGTTCAGCGCCGTGTTCGCGATGACCGCCGCGACCATCGTCAGCGGCGCCGTCGCAGAGCGCATCAAGTTCAAGGCGTACGTGTTCTACTCCATCGGCCTCACCGCGTTCATCTATCCCGTCATCGCCGGGTTCGCGTGGGGCGGCACCGGCCTGCTGAGCGCGAACGGCTACCTCGGTGACGCCATCGGCGTCGGCTACCTCGACTTCGCGGGCGCGACCGTCGTCCACATGCTCGGCGGCGTCGCCGCGCTCGTCGGCGCCTACATGGTCGGCCCGCGCAAGGGCCGCTACGACAGCGACGGAAACAGCCAGCCGATTCCCGGCCACTCCATCACGCTGGCGGTGCTCGGGACGTTCATCCTGGCGTTCGGCTGGTTCGGCTTCAACGTCGGTACGCAGGCCGCCGTCCTCAGCGTCGATGGCGACGCTCTCGCGTTCAACGGCGCCGTCCTCGGCCGCGTCGCGATGAACACCACGCTCGGCATGGGTGGCGGCGCCGTCGCCGCCGCGCTCGTCACGACGTGGACCGACGGCAAACCCGACCCGCTGTTCACCGCGAGCGGCCTGCTCGCGGGCCTCGTCGCCGTCACCGGGGCGGTCCCACACGTCACGTGGGTGGGCGGCCTCGTCCTCGGCGTCATCGGCGGCGCACAGGCGCCCATCGTCTACCGCTGGGTGACCGACGTGCTCAAGATCGACGACGTCGCGGCGGTGTTCCCGGTCCACGGGAGCGCGGGCGCGATCGGCACCCTCCTGATTCCCGTGTTCGCGACCAGCGGGTTCTCCGCGACCCAGTTCGCGATGCAGGCGGTCGGCATCGCCGTCATCACCGTCTGGACGGTCGCGACCACGTGGCTCGTGTTCAAGGTCGCGGACGCCGCGGTCGGCCTCCGCGTGGACGACGACGACGAGGCGCTCGGCCTCGACCGCAGCGAACACGGGTACACTGCGTACCCCGAGTTCGTGGAGTCGGCGGGGGACTCCGGCGTCGCCGTCTCCTCCGGGGACGCGGGACCGATGGCCACCGACGGCAGGGGGGTGACCGACGATGACTAACGTCGACACCGACGTCGCGCTCGTCATGGCGGTCATCCGCCCGGAGAAACTCGCTGACACCAAACAGGCGCTGGCCAACGCGGGCGCGCCGAGTCTCACGGTGACGGACGTCAGCGGCCGCGGCAGCCAGCCGGTGATGACTGAACAGTGGCGCGGCGAGGAGTACACCGTCGACCTCCACCAGAAGGTGAAAGTCGAGTGCGTGGTCGCGGACGCGCCCGTCGACGACGTCGTCGACGCGATCCGCGAGGCCGCTCACACCGGGGAGTCCGGCGACGGGAAGATTTTCGTGCTGCCCGTCGCGGACGCCGTGCAGATCCGTACCGGCGACTCTGGCACCGACGCGGTCTGACCGGCAGCGACACCGGTACTGCGGCGGCTGCCCAGGGAGCGCTCCGACCACCGGCCGTCGCCACAGGAACAGGGGGTACTGCGGTGGTCGAATCCGGTTCCGCGTCCGCCACCGGGCGGGCGCCACGAACACTGCTCGTCCCACGGATTCGCACCTTCCCCCTGTCGGCACCGTCAAATCCTGCGGCGTCGAGCGAGGTTTATTTATCGTTCCGTGTCTGAGCGTACCACGAGAGAATTACACATGGACGCGAACGCTACCATCGAGCGCGGCGTCGGGTTCGCCCGGAGCAGCACCGGAGCGAGCATCGTCACCGCGTTCGGTGCCGTGCTCTTCCTCGACCTCGTGGCCAAACTCGCGGGCGTCTCGCTGGGGCCCCTGGAGACGCCGTGGTTCGGGATCTGGTTCGGCGGCGACATCGCCGTCGGCCAGTTCGCGGGCTTCATCTGGGACGGCATCGTCATCGGCGTCGTCATCGGCCTCGCGAGCATTGGCCTGTCGCTGACGTACAGTATCCTGAACTTCGCGAACTTCGCGCACGGCGACTACGTCACCGCCGGCGCGTTCTCCGGGTGGGCGGTCACGTACGTCATCGCCGGCATCGGCGGCCTGCTCGCTATCACTGAGAGCGCCGTCAACGCCGTCACCGGGCTGGGAACGTACCGCCTGGAGGACGCCGACCTGGTCAGACTGGTGTTGCTCCAGACCGCGCCGCTGGAGGCCGGCGCGAACATGTGGCTGTCGCCCGCCGCCATCGTCATCGGGCTGGTCGCCGCCGCTGGCATGACCATCGTCCTCTCGCTGATTCTGGACCGCCTGGTCTACAGGCCCATGCGGGACGCGGACGGCATCTCCCTGCTCATCGCGTCCATCGGGGTCGCGTTCGCCGTGCGGTACCTCGTGGCGCTGGTGTTCGGTGCGAACCGCCGCATCGTCACGTCCAGCGAGAAACTCCCCTCGGCGAATCTCGGCGGCGTCATCGTCGACGCACACGAGGTCACGCTGGTCGTCGTCGCCGCGATCCTGATGTTCGGCCTGCACGTCCTCCTGCAGCGCACGAAACTCGGGAAGGCGATGCGCGCGATGGCCGACAACCGCTCGCTCGCCCAGGTCACCGGCATCCCGACCGAGCGCGTCATCAAGTCCACGTGGATCATCGGCGCGGGCCTCACGGGCGCCGCCGGCTTCCTGCTCGTGCTCTCGCAGGGCGGCCTCGGCTTCCAGACCGGCTGGCTGCTGTTGTTGCTCATCTTCGCGGCGGTCATCATGGGCGGCATCGGCTCCATCTACGGCGCCATCGCGGGCGGCCTCGTCATCGGGCTGGCGAGCCGCGTCTCGCTCGTGTGGCTGCAGGGCGACCTCGCGTCGTTCGCGCGGCCGACCGCGTTCGCGCTCATGATTCTCGTGTTGCTGTTCCGCCCGAGCGGCATCTTCGGCGGGGTGAAGACCGCATGAGTCAGACCACCACAGACGACGTGCTCGCGCCGCTGCGCCGCGTGTTCGCCAACGACGCCGCGAAAGTCGCCGTGATGTACATCGCCATCTGGGTGGTGTTCTACGCGTTCGGCAACCACCTCGGATACGGCAACTCCGGCATGCTGTCGCTCGTCCGGCGCGTGACCTTCCTCGCGGCAGTGTACGGGATCGTCGTCCTCGCGTTGAACATCCAGTGGGGGTACGCCGGCCTGTTCAACATCGGCGTCGCCGGATTCATGGCGGTCGGCGCGTACACGGTCGCAATGTTGTCGAGTCCGCCCGCCGGGTCCCCGCCGGGACTCGGTCTCCCGCTCCCCATCGGCGTATTAGGGGGGATCCTCGCTGCGACGCTCGTCGGCCTCGTCGCCGCGTTGCCGGCGCTACGGCTCAAAGCCGACTACCTCGCCATCGTCACCGTCGCAATCTCCGAGATAATCCGCATCACGTACAACTCGCCGGCCTTCTCGGACGTCACCGGCGGCGCGCGCGGGTTCGGCAATCTGCCGACGAGTCCGGTGGAGACCCTACTGTTACAGGATCCGACGAGCCCGGCCTCGGAGGCGACGTCGCTCGGAGAGACGGTGTTCTCGTTCGCCGCGGAGTACGGCATCAGCCAGTTCGCGGTCGTCAACACGCTGTACACCGTCGGCGTGCTCCTCGTGCTGTTGGTCGTGTACTTGCTGCTGGAGCGCGCCGGGAAGTCCCCGTACGGTCGCGTGCTGAAGGCCATCCGGGAGGACGAGACGGCCGCGCAGTCCCTGGGCAAGGACACGCAGAACTTCAAAGTCCGCGCGTTCGCGCTCGGCTGTGGCCTGATGGGGCTGGCGGGCATCGTCTGGTTCGCGATGGGGCCGCGGGCGTCCGTGACCCCCCAGACGTTCAGGCCGAACATCACGTTCTACATCTTCATCGCGCTCATCATCGGCGGCGCGGGGTCGAACACGGGCAGCGTGCTCGGCGGCGCGCTGTTCGCCAGCCTGCTGTTCGAGGCGCCACCGATGATTCGCTCGATCATCCAGGAGACGTTCCAGGTGTCCGCGAACCCCGGGAACCTCATCGAGGCGCTGATTCCGATCGCCAGCGGCAACCTCGCGCCGCTGGGCGGCTTCCTGCTGAACAACATCGACTCGCTCCGGTTCATCGGCATGGGTATCCTGTTGGTCGTGCTGATACAACGCAAGCCCGACGGCCTGCTGGGCGCCCGCAAGGAGACGGCGGCGGGCGTTCCGCTGACCGCGGACACCCGCCCGGACACCGGCCGGGCGGACGCCGACGCCGCCGCTGTCGACGGAGGTGAGACCGATGAGTGAGGATGACGCACCCAGCGTCGCCGACGCGGACATCCCGGACGACGTCGACGTGCCGGAGGACGTCGAACCGGAGACGATGGACAGCGACGTCGAGGAGAGCGCGAAGACGGTGCCGCGCAGCGTCCCGCTGCGCGTGGAGGGCCTCCGCAAGGAGTTCGGCGGCATCACGGCCGTCGATGGCGCGACGTTCGCCGTCGAGGAGGGGTCGCTCACCGGCCTCATCGGCCCGAACGGCGCCGGGAAGTCCACGACGTTCAACTGCATCACGGGCGTCCACGAGGCCGACGCCGGCGACGTCTACTTCCGCGGCGAGGAGATTTCGGGCGAACAGCCCCACGACATCGTCGAGCGCGGTCTCGTGCGGACGTTCCAGATCGCCCGGCAGCTCGGCGAGATGACCGTTCTGGAGAACGTGATGCTCGCGCCGGGCGGCCAGCAGGGCGAGTCAATCACTCGGTCGGTGCTCCCCGGCACCCGCGGCAGGGTCGTCGCGCAGGAACGCGAACTCAGAGAGAAGGCCTGGGAGACCCTGGAGTTCTTCGAACTCGACCACCTCGCGACGGAGTACGCGGGCAACCTCTCGGGCGGCCAGCGGAAGCTGCTGGAGCTGGCTCGCGCGCTGATGACCGACCCGAGCGTGCTGTTGCTGGACGAACCGTTTGCCGGCGTGAACCCGACGCTGGAGGAGAAACTACTCGACCGCATCCACGACCTCCGCGAGCAGGGGTTGACCTTCCTGCTGGTGGAACACGACATGGACCTCATTATGCAGAACTGCGAACACGTCATCGTCATGCACCAGGGCCGCGTCCTCGACGAGGGGCCGCCCGAGCGGATCAAGAACAACGAGGAAGTCATCGAGGCCTACCTCGGTGGTGAGGTATGAGCGAACACGCGTCCCGGGAGGCGAGTCTCCCCGACGACGAAGCGGGCCTGCTCGCGGTACGGGACCTCGACGCCGGCTACGGCGACCTGCAGGTGCTGTCCGGCGTCGACCTGGACGTCCGGGACGGCGAGTACGTCACCATCGTCGGGCCGAACGGCGCCGGGAAGTCGACCGTGATGAAGTCCGTGTTCGGCCTCACGACGTACATGGGCGGGGAGATTCGCTTCCGGGACGAGCCGATTCACGAACTCGCGCCCGAGCAGATCATCCACGAGGGCATCGGCTACGTCCCCCAGAACGAGAACGTGTTCGCGGGGCTGTCGGTCCGCGAGAACCTCGAGATGGGGGCGTACATCCTCGACGAACTCCCGCAGGACCGACTCCGGGACGTCTACGACCGCTTCCCCATCCTGGAGGAGCGCGAGTCCCAGACCGCCGGGTCGCTGTCCGGGGGCCAACAGCAGATGCTCGCCATGGGGCGGGCGCTGATGCTCGACCCCGGCCTCCTGATGCTGGACGAACCCTCCGCGGGCCTGGCCCCCGACCTCGTCGACGAGATGTTCGACCGCATCGACCGCATCAACGACGACGGCACCAGCGTCCTGATGGTCGAACAGAACGCCAAGGAGGCGCTCCGTCGCTGCGACCGCGGCTACGTCCTCGCGAACGGCCAGAACAGCTACATGGACGACGGCGACGCGCTGCTCGACGACGAGGAAGTCCGTCAGGAGTTCCTCGGCGGGTAGCACGGGGACGCTACTCGGTTGGCTCCTGCGACGACTGTTCTTGTGGCGACTGTTGTCGCGGCCACGGTAATCGACGCGACCCGCGCCGATTCGACTTCCCCGCCCGTCGCCGGACCACGGGACTTCGCTCCCAGCAGCTCGTGAGAATTAGCAGGCGGCTATTGCGGTTTCAGTCGGCTGCAGTCACCATCCCCGCGGAGCCAGTGCTCGCGGCGGAACCGATCATTGCTCCCGAACCCGTCGGCGGTTGGCCGCCAGTACCGCCGTTCGACGGCTCGCCGGGTTCCTTGTCGCCGGAAACGAGGAACGCTGCGAGGTTGCTCGCCAGCACGTCGTTGTCGCCGGTGGTCGCCATGCCGGACGTGAGGACGTCTGTGTCACCGACGGCGATGACGTTCCCGGTCCGTGCAGCGACAGCGTACGAGCCGGTCTCGCGTGTTGTCGACAGCGCCGCGTCGCCGACTGACAGCACGACGCTTGCGTCCGGGCCCGTCCGGAGCGGCACCGCGCCGCCCAGGATGGCGTCCTCGACGCCGTCGGCGATACCACCGTCGCCGCTGGCGTACACGTGTTGGAAGTTGTTCGCGTTGTCCGCCATGTCGTAGAGGTAGCCGTTGCCGAACGTCACGTCGAACTGGCCCGCGAGATTCGCGGGCTGTCCGGCCGCGGACACCGACCCGCCCGTGTCCAACCCGGGAATACTGATGGGCTGGTCGCTGGTCGTGGTTGTCGGCGGGTCCGCAGCGAGGAGCACGCGGCCGCCCGCGTCCGCGAACGCCTCGACGCCGGCTGCCTCGTCGTCGTCGTACGTGGCGGCGGGACTCACGACGACGAGCGCGTCCGCGCTCCGGAGCGTCTCGTTGAACGGTGACCCGCTCTGCGTCGGAGCGCCGATGCCGGTGCTGCTCGAGCCGCCGTAGAACCGGACCTCGTGGCCGGATTCGACGAGCGCGTCCACGAACGGCTGGATGGCGTCCTCGCTGACGTCGTTGCCGTGACTCACGTCGACCACGACGGTCTTGGACTCCCCGTCGGGCGCGGTCACGTCGCCGTCCGAAGCGATTGGGCTCGCATCCAGGCTGCCCGTGTCGTAGGCGTCCGGGGTCGGAGCCTCGCCGACGTTCGTGGGCGAGGACACCAGCAGGCCGCCAGCGACCGTGGCCGCGAGGACCACGATTGCGACGACTGCGACGACACCGATGCCGCGCGCAACGTCACGCGTTCGCATTTGCGGTCACCTCCGTTTCCGTCTCGGTCGTCCGAATTGTTCCGTGCAACATCAGGTACTGGACCGTGTCGACGCCGCGGTAGTCGAACACCTGTTCGGTCGACGGCTGGTCGGGTGCCTCCTCGGCGGACAAGCCGATCTGGGAGAGCAGGGACGGCTGCGGGGCGTCCATGCGCGTCACCCTGTAATCGTCGAGGCCGGCCTCGTCGGCGGCCGCCGCGACGGCCGTGTCGACGCCGCCGACCTCGTCGGCGAGCCCGTTCTCGACGCCCGCCGCGCCCGAGTACACTTTCGCGTGCGAGACTTCTTCGCGGGTCAGGTCGATGCGGTCGCCGCGTTCCGCGAACACCGCGCCGACGAACGCCCGCCGCAACGTCTCCACGCGCTCGTAGACTTCGGCCTCGGTCGCGCCGCCGTTCTTGTCCGGACCGGTGACGACCTCGCCCTCCACGGAGCCGCTTGTGGGCACTGTCGCGCGTACTCCGACGCTCCCGACGACGGACGCCGGGGTCACGTAGATCTGTTCGCTCGGGATGGCGGCGTAGTACGACCCCGACGCGGCAGTGCCGGTGACGCTCGTCACCACGGGCATCTCAGCGGCGGTGCGCTTGACAGCGAGGTACAGTTGCTCGCTGGCGGCCGCCGTGCCGCCGGGGCTGTCGACGTCCAGTACGACTGCCTCGATGGAGTCGTTCTGGCGGGCCTCACGGAGGTTCTCCACGACACCCGACGCGGTTTCGCCGGTGATCGAGCCCTGTATCTCGACCACAGCGATGTTGCCGTCGGGCTGCGTCGCGAAACTCCAGGCCTGTGGCGCGAGCGCGACGCCGACGACCAGGCCGACGACGACTAACACGAGGGTCGTCACCCTGACGACGCCGCGGGCGCTCGCTGTATCGTCGTCGCCGAACGGAGTCTCGACCATCAGACCGCCACCTCCGGAGTTCCAGACGTCGACTCAGCGGTAGCCGAGTCGTCCTCGTACAGCGTGACGTCGTCGTACTCGACGGTCACGGTGACCGTTTCGCCGCTCGATGTCGTCCACGACGTCACGATTGTCGTCGGGATCTGTCGGTCGAGGTCTACCCAGACTGTTCGTGTCAGATTGGCTGCGGCCGCGTCCTTCGGCTCGAGTTCGACGACTGCCGTCCGGCGGTCGTCGACGGTCGTCAGGCGGTCAACCGTGACGTTCGCAGACGCCACGAGGAACTCCGCGAGCGCGCCGTAACTCGACGCCGTGGCGGGGCCGTCGACGCCGAGGGCCGCGCCGAACACCGGCTCGGCGTCGGCCGGCACAGTCACGGTATTGCCCGCTCTGGACCCTGCGGTGTACGTCACCTCTCGGCGGTCGTCGCGGACTGTTACCTCTGCGCGCGCTACGTCTGTGTCGTCTCCGACCTCGACGGTCCGCGTCACTGTCGCGCTGTAGCCGTCGAGGCTATCGTATCGCTGTTCTACTCGCTCCCCGACCGCGCCGGCATCGAGGGAGCCGCCGACCTGCAGTCCCCCGATGCAGCCGGCTGTCAGAGAGGTTACGAGGAGGGCGGACACTGCCGCCACTCGAAATTTCGTAGTGGTCATTCCTTCGACGTGTGCCCCTATAGCGTCACGCTTCAATACTCGCGGCCCGCGTTTGCACGGCCAGAGAATCCGGTCCACCTGCCGCGAGTGTGGATTGTGGCCGGCACCGGGGATGAGAGTACGACGAAGGGTGTGCTGTCGGTGGAGCCGTGGCTGGTCGTCGCGGGTGCGCGAAAAAACTGGGTGGTCGCCGGGGGCGTTACGCCGAGAACTCGATGGTGGCGATGGTCTCGATGCCGCCGCCCTCCTGGAAGCCGAAGTACTCGTAGGTCGCGGCCGTCAGGTCGCCGTTCTCGTCGAACGCGACCGCGCTGGACGCGCCGTTGTAGTTGATCTCCGTGCCTTCGGCCGCCATCTGGAGGCCCTCAGCGAGATTGCTCGGTGTGACCTCCTCGCCCTCGGGGTTAGCGACTGCCTGCATCTCCTCGGCGATGGCGGCGCCGTCGTTCTCGCCCGCGCGCGCGTTCGCGAGCAGGCAGACGGCCGTCGCGTCGAACGCCTGTGCGGTGAACACGCCGGGGTCCTCGTCCTCGTCGAGGCCGTACTCGGAGCGGTACTGCTCCTCGAAGTAGTCGCGGCCGGGACCCGCCGCGAGCGGCGCGGTCCCAGTGATGTTGTCCAGCGGGTTGCCGACGTCGGCTGGCAGCGACGCCGAACGCAGACCGTCCGTGATGAGGATGGGGACGTCGGTGTCGAAGTCCGAGTAGAAGTCCGAGAACAGCTGGATGCCGCTCTCGGGGTACCCGATGACGACGATGACCTCCGGGTCGTCGTTGAGTGCCTGCGAGATGCGGGACGTGTACGAGGACTGCCCCTTCTGGAAGGACACCTGATTCGGAACCTGGCCGTCGCGGTCCTGGAACGCGGTCACGAAGCTGTCCGACAGCAACTGCCCGTAGGAGTTATTCACGTACATCGTCGCCGCCGTGGACGCCTCCAGCCGGTTGACTGCGACGTCAGCGAGCACGCGGCCCTGCAGGGCGTCGGTCGGCGCCGTCCGGTAGACGAGGCCGTTGTCGTTCATGTCCGTGATGTCCGGCGACGTGCTCGCGGGCGAACAGCCGACGATTCCGGACGGGATGAAGACGTTCTCGTAGACGGCGATGCTGACTGCGGAGGACGCCGCGCCCGTCACTGCAGGGTAGCCGCCGTTCCGGAGTTCCTGTGCCGCGGACTGCGCGGCGTTCGGGTCTGTCTGGGTGTCCTGAACGTTGAAGTCCAGGTCGAAGTCCGTCTCCCCCTCGAGGACGAACCGCGGGAGTTCGGCCGCGTTCTTGATCGGTTCGCCGAGGTCTGCGAGGTCGCCGGTCGTCGGCAGGAGGACGCCCTGACTGAGGGTGCGATCCATTCCGCCCCCGGTCTCCTCCGTCGTCTCCTGGGTGTCGCCGTTCCCCTCGGTCGTTCCGTCGGCCCCGGTGTCTTCGGTGGTCGTTTCGTCGTCACCGTCGCCGTCACCGCCCGTACAGCCAGCGATTCCGGCGATGCCCGCTGCACCGAGTCCGCGAATGATGTCACGCCTATTGACCCTTGATGGCATACGACGCATTAACAGTTAACTGGTATAAATCAATTCCGGCTACGTTACAATTTGACGCACTCGCTGCGGGTATTGATGGAAATGACGCGGTTGTGGTGATGTGACGCCGGCGTGAAGGGGTCGTCAATTGGTCATCAACGAACAGACACTGTGACCGCACTCGACCCGGGTGTTCTGGTCAGCAATCTTTTGACGGCTTCGGTGGTGGTTTTCGTATGGCGCCAACACGATTCCTCTTCGTCTCGGCGGACGCAGCCCTCATCGGCGACGTCGCGTGGCAGGTCCACGCGGAGGGCCACGACGTCAAGTACTACATCGAAGCCGACAGCGACCAGGAGATCGCGGACGGCTTCGTCCCGAAGTCCGACGACTGGCGGGCCGACGCCGAGTGGGCGGACGTCGTCGTCTTCGACGACGTCTGGGTCGGCGACTCGGTGGGGACCGGCGCACTCGCCGAGGAACTGCGCGCGGACGGCCACGCAGTCGTCGGCGGCACGCCGAACACCGACCGCCTCGAGGAGGACCGCGGGTACGCGATGGAGGTCCTCGAAGCGAACGGCGTGAACACGATCGACCACGCGGAGTTCTCGGACTTCGACGCCGCCATCCAACACGTCCAGGAGAACCCAGGGCCGTTCGTCGTCAAGCCGCTCGGCGAAGTCCAGAACGTCAAGCGACTATTGTACGTCGGGGACGAGGACGACGGCAGCGACGTCCTCGACGTCCTCCGCGCGTACAAGAAGGCGTGGGGCCACCGCATGAAGGGGTTCCAGTTGCAGCGAAAGGTCCAGGGCGTCGAGGTCGCCGTCTGTGGGTTCTTCAACGGGGACGCGTTCGTCGAACCGGTGAACTTCAACTTCGAGCACAAGCGCCTCTTCCCGGGAAACATCGGTCCGTCTACGGGCGAGATGGGGACGTCGATGTTCTGGTCGCGGCGCAACGACCTCTTCGAGCGCACGCTCGGCCGCCTGGAGGAGTGGCTGGCCGACGAGGGCTACGTGGGCAGCATCGACCTGAACTGCATCGTCAACGAAACCGGCGTCTATCCCCTTGAGTTCACGCCGCGGTTCGGGTATCCGACCATCACGCTCCAGGAGGAGGCCATCGAATCCTCCACGGCCGAGTTCTTCAACGCACTCGCGCACGGCCGCGACCCGGACTTCGACGTCCACGACGGCTACCAGGTCGGCGTCCGCGTGGTCCTGCCGCCGTTCCCGTTCGACGACGAGGAGACGTACGACGAGAACTCGCGAAACGCGGCCATCGTCTTCGCCTCGGACCCGGGGTCTGGGGCGACGACGGCGCCCCCGGGCGTCCACATCGAAGACGCCAAGCGAGTCGACGGCCAGTGGCGGGTCGCCGGCGACTCCGGGATGCCGCTCGTCGTCACCGGGAAAGGCGACACGATGCGCGAGGCCCAGCGCCAGGCGTACGAGCGAGTCGACGACGTCCTCATCCCGAACCTCTACTACCGGGACGACATCGGTGACCGCTGGGTGACGGGTGACGGGGACCGCCTGCACGCGTGGGGATACCTCGGGCCGGCGTAATCGACGTGGCGGGGACACCCCGCATTCGCCTCGTCGTCAGCCGTCGGGCCAGACGGCGAGCAGGCCGGTGTCGAACTGTCCGAGCGTCGGCGGCGCATCGCCGCCGAATGCGGTGTGAACGAACGCCTGCCACAGGACGCGCTCGGGGTACGGTCGATCCGAAAGCTCCACGCCGAGCGCCCCGGCGACGGCCGCAGGGTCGACGTTCGCGCCGAGCGAGACGTCGAGTGAGCGCGGCAGGTCGGCCAGATCCAGCCCGAACGACGGGAACAGCCGGTACGTCGCGTCGACGGCGGGGTGATAGAACACGCGGACGCCGGGATACCGGACCGTCAACACCGGCGTCGTCGCCGTCTCGGTGCCGTCGGCGGGTCGAACCGTGGTCGCGTCGAGCTGCAGCTCGGCCCGCCGTCCCTGCCGAACCGGGTGGTGGTCGCCGGACACGCTGACGACGGCCTCGTCGTCGTCGATGCGCTCGATAGTGACCGCGTGGGCCACTGGGTCAGCGAGTTCGGCTTCCGTGGCGTCCCCGCCGACGGTCCCCTCCACGAGAACTGTCTGACCGTCGTCGCTGGTGAGTCTCGGGGCCACAGGCCCGCACGTGGTCGTCGGCTGAACGCGGTACGGGGTCGCACAGAGAGCTGTCCAGCAGTCGCTCGGCGGTGTCGTGGCGTCCAGCACTGGCTGCCAGTAGAACACCCGGTCCTCGCCACAGAGCGAGTACGGGACTGCGTCGGGGAAGAACGCCCCGCCGTATCGCGTCGGATCGAGGTCCCGGTATTCCAGGACTGCCTCGACGTACGGAATCGCGCGGCGGACCGGCGCGCGTCTGTCGCGGGTCGCGGCGCGCTGCCAGTCGATGCCGTCCCCGCGGCTGGGCTCAGTGTCCATCCGTTTCGTGATTGTTGGGCGCCAGCGTGCAAAGCATTGCATCCGGAGATGTTCGGGGTGTGCTGTTCGGCGGACGGCCGCAGTGCGTCGTGGTTCGTCGGTGGGGCTGGTGTGTGTGCGGCACGCGCGCGTCCGAACATGTCCGCGCACAGGCCTTAGTTTAGGTGCGCCTAACAATCTGGCGAGGTGTTTCCCCCCGCGATGGCAGACGTCACCCAGACCACACGCACCGCCGCGGACGACCTCTTCGACAAGTACCTGCTCCCGAAAGCCGCGCTCGCGGTCATTCTCGGGGCGTCGCTGGTCGGCACCGCGCTCACGCTCGAACTCTCGGGTGGCGCCGGTGCCGCACTCGCCGTCGCCAAGTGGGCGTACTTCGTCGCGCTGGGCGTCCTGCTCGGCGGCCTGCTCTGGAAACACGGGTTCGTCAGGCCCACCGACCTGGACGCCGCCGGCGACTACTGCGCGGAACTGTACCGGCAGTTCGACCGCATCGCCGTCGCCGCGCTCGGCGTCCTCGCTGTCACCGGCGTCACGCTGCTCGCAACTGTCTACGGTGGTCTGTCGCCGCTGTTCAGGGTAACTCTGGCCGCATTGCTCGCCGTGTCCATCGCCGCAGTGGCTCTCGATACACTCGACGGAGCGGCGGTCGACGCCCGGTTCCGGACGCCAGCGGGCGTCGTCGCGCTCGTCGCCCTTACAGCTGTGACCGTCACGACCGCGACCGCGGACGTCGCCCTCGCGGGCGGCGGCGCTGTAGCCGCCGCCGTGCGCGCGCTCCACCTCCTGGCGTTCGCCACCTGGGTCGGCGGCGCGGTCTGGAACATCTTCGTCGCCGTCCCGACGGGCCAACTCCGCCCGACGCCGCCCGTCGTCAGCGCGGCCGGCGAGCAACTCGAACGGTTCCGGTGGACGGTGCGAATCATCATTCCCACCCTCCTCCTCACTGGCGTCTACCAGTCAGTGGACGTGCTCGGCACGAGTACCGAAACGTACCTCGGGACGATGGTGGGCCTCGCCGTGCTCGCGAAACTCGCGTTCGTCCTCGTGCTGTTCGGCATCTTCCTGACGTGTCCGATGTGGCGCGCCTGCTCGCCGATCGACGGCGTCTGCGACCTCGCCGAGGCCCCGGCGGGTGACGACTGATGGCGGACCTCGACGTGCCCGAGACGCCGCCGGACGTCGACCCGGACCACACTATCGACAACCGCGGCCGCGGCTGTGCGAACGGCATCGTCCGCGTCCAACGCGCGCTCGAAGACCTCTCCGAGGGCGACGTCCTCGTAATCAAGAGCTCCGACCGCCGAGCGAAAACCGAATATCCGAAACTCGCCGCGGAGACGCCACACGAACTGCTCGCCGTCGTGGCCGAACGCCAGCGCGTCCTCCGCAAACAGTACACGACCTACCTCGAAATCCATGCGTGACTCAGCGACCCACCCGGACGACGCGGCATCGCTCGACGCAGCACCGACCGGCGGCGTCGAACAGACCACCTGGCAGCACCTCGCCGACGCCGACCCCATCGCGGTCCGGGACCCGCTCGCGGAACTGCTCGGCGTCGTGCCCGCGGGCGACCCGCTCGTCGTCTCGTTCGCGGACGTCGTCCTGCGGGCCGGGCACGCCTGTCCTGCCGTCGCGGGCGCGTACCGGTCCACACAGCTCGCGCTCGACGAACTCTACCAGGCGGGAACGCCCGTCCGCTCGCGAATCAAGGTCGTCGTCGGCGGCGACCCCGCGGACCCGGGCCTCGGGCCGATGGCGAACGTGGTCAGTCACGTCACCGGCGCGGACCGCGAAACCGGCTTCACGGGGTTCGGCGGCTACGGCGGCCGCCAGGACCTGCTATCCTTCGGGGACCTGGACGGTCCCGGACGGACGTTCGAGTTCACGCGAACCGACACTGAGCAGGCGGTTCGCGTGTCGTTCGCGTCCGGCGCGGTCGGCATGTCGCCGCCGGACGGTGGCGACGGCGGTGTCACTGACCTCATCCCGAAACTCGTCGCCGGCGAGGCGACCGACGCGGAACGCGACCAGTTCCAGGACGAGTGGCACACCCGCGTCCAGCGCGTTCTCGACGCGACCCCGGGCGAGGACAGCCCGTTCACCCTCGCGGTCCCCGAGTAGCGATGGTGCGCCACGCTAGGGGGTGCGCTGTGGGCTCCCCGGCACGAACGTGGCCACCCGGGGGATTCGCCTCCGTTCGTCAATAGGTCCGGCCGATTCTCGAACCGCCATGTCGTGGTCAGATCGCGACTGCCGCCGCCGGCAGCTGTGTCGAATGAGAGTGCAGCGGGCCGCTGCCGTCAGCGGCGCTCGTCGACGGTTGATTCCAGTTCGAACTCCTCGCGCAACAGTCCGACTGCGTCACGGATGTCGCCCGCGGACGCGAGGTACGCCGCGCCGACGCCGGATTTCACCGCGTTCGCTGCGGGGCCGCGGAACACCGTCGGCCCCACTTTGGCGAGAGCGCCGTCGCCGACGCTCACCAGCCATCCCGGCGAATCGAACGTGTACCGGTCGAGACGCGGCCGGAAGCCGTCGTCTCGGTCGCGGACGGACGCCACCAGTTTCTCGACGTTCCGCGCTGCCACCGCCGCTTCGCGGACTGCCG
>NZ_WUUU01000053.1 GCF_009831555.1 Halobacterium bonnevillei
GCCAGCGCCTCGCGGGCGCGGTCGGGCGCTCGCTGTTCCGCGCCGCGCTCGCGGGCTTCCTCGACTTTGTCGTCCGTCCCCTTCAGGCCGACGCGGCCACCCATCCCGGCGATCGGGTTCACGACGACGCCCACGGTTCGCATACCGTCGCTTGGACCGCACGGCCGAAAAGCCGCGCGGTTGCCGGTTCCTACGTACACCCTCGGCCTGCGGCGGCAGTCCAATGAGACTTGGCCGTCGCGGGATTGCGATCCGGGACCCCGCAGCAACCTCGACGACTGGCCGGCCGTCCGGTGAACCAAGAGTTAAGACCGACCGGCCGGAATCGTCGCACATGATTACGTTGCTGAGTGCTGCGGACGGCACCGCGTTGCCGATCAACGCCGTCGGGTGGACGGTGACAGTTCTCGGACTGCTGTTCGTCGCCGCGTGGCTCGCGTACCTCTACCGGTAGCGTCGGCGCGAACCGAATCGGATCAGAACAGTCGCGGCTGTGAGCCGCTGGCCCGGAACAGTCAGGCTTCGTCGACGTGCTCGCGGAACCAGTCTGCGGCCTCGTCGACGACGGCTTCGTCTTCGTGCTGTAGTTTCACGCGGACCGAGTCCCCGGGATAGCTGCCGACAGTGACGTCGAAGCGGTCCCGGACGGCCTCCAGCGCCTCGACGAGCGAACTCTCAGGGGCGTCGACGTGCACGAACTCGACCGACGTGGCGGTCCCGGTGAACTCGTCGGCGACGGAGTCGAACATCCCCTTCATCTCGTCGGGGACGCCCGGGAGCACGTAGACGTTCTCGACGACCGCGCCCGGTGCGACGCCGACCGGATTCTCGAGGAGGCGTGCGCCAGACGGGAGGTCGGCGGTGCCCTCGGTGAGGTTGTCGAACTGGTAGGTGTCGTGGTTCTGGAAGTACGTCAGCGCGTCGGAGTGTTCGGCCATCGGCCGGTCGAATGCCGCCGCGACGCCGTCCATCGTCACGTCGTCGTGGGTCGGCCCGACGCCGCCCGTGACCAGCACCGCATCGAAGCGGTCGGCGAACCGCGAGACCTCCTCGGCGATAGCGTCCTCGACGTCCGGCACAACCACGACGCGCTCGACGGACGCGCCGCGCTCCGCGAGGCGCGCACCGAGCCACGACGCGTTCGTGTTCTCGGTGTCGCCGACGAGGAGTTCGTCACCGACCGTGACCAGCCCAACCTGCATACCGCGGGGTACGCGCTCACCAGTGAAAAGGGCCACGCGGGGCGACGGCGATTCGTCCGCGAGGTATCGGCCTCAGAACGCCGTCGGGTCGTCCGGGGGGTACCCCGCGGAACGCCGCACCGGCGTCACTTCTCGACGTCGAGCCCGGCTTGCTCGCGTTCCTGCTCGAGGCGCCGGATGCGGAGCCGGTAGTAGGCGACGCCCGCGAGCGCGGCGACCGCGAGCACGCCGATGATGCCGCCGAACAGGTAGAGGTCGCGCTCGAGGTAGAAGTCCACTTCGATGGTCGCGTTCGACAGCGAGTCCCAGCGGAGGTGGACGCGGTTGTCCTCGACGGTCTTCTCGTAGCCGCCGGGGTCGACGCTGCCGAACAGCGGGAACGACACCCGCATCGCGGCCGGCAACACGACCTCGTGGGAGCCCTCGAAGTCCAGCGGAATCGTCGCCGAACGGCTCCCCGCGTTCGACGTGTACGCGAGCGTGCCGTTGTCCGCGGGGAGTTCGACGACCGTGCGCTGGTCCTTGCTGGAGACGTCGATGGCGTCGGCGCCGACGACGGTGCCGTTCGGGTACCGGAACTGCACCGCGGAGATGAACAGCGGATTGCGGCCGCCGAACCCGCTGGAGCGCGCGAGCCGGACTTTCCCCGTGTCCTCGACTGTCGCGACCGTCTTGTACTCCTCGCCCTCGACGACGACGGTGACGTCCGCGTCGGTGTCCCAGTCGTAGGTCGCGTCCTCCTGCAGGTCATCGTCGCTGGGGGTCGGTCCGCCACCCAGACAGCCGGCAGTAACCGCTAGCAACACCACGGCGACGGCCAGCTTCAGTTTCGTCATGGAACGACGGCGAGCAGTTCCGCGGGCAGGTATTCGCCGATGGCCGCCAGCAGGCCCGGCGGGTCCGTGTCCTCGGTGCAGATGATGCTCTGCTCGAGGAGGCCGAGGCGTTCGACGGTGACGATGTCCTGGGCGTGGCCCGCTCGGTTCACCGTCGCGCGGACCTCGCCGCGCGTCGCGCTGTTGACGTTCAGGCGGCCGGAGCCACGCGTCCAGTCGTACAGCCGGTCGCGTTCGGCCTCCGCGAGTTCCACCGTATCGCCGTACGTGAACCGCAGCGGGACGTGCTGCACGAGGCCGAACCGCTCCCGGATCTGCGCTGGCGACCCTGGGCCGAGGTCGAGCTGGTCGGCCGGCACGAGGACGTCCTCGCCGGCGTCGAGCACGAACCCGTCGTCGCTCCAGGATTCGAGGGTGCCGACGTAGGTCTCGCCGGCCTCGAAGCCCTCTGTGATTTCGCCCCAGGTCTCCGCGAGGACGTTCCGCGCGGCGACCTCGTCCGGGCCGTCCAGCGTGACCGTCGGGAAGTCGTCGTGGCGCACACCGAGTTCGAACTCCACGTCCAGGTCGCCGACGTCGTTGTCGACCTGCGACCGGAGGCTGTCCAGCGACCGCTCCCGAGCGTCGCCCTCGACGTAGAGTTTCGTTGCGAGGACGACCATCAGGCCTTCACGCCCAGTTCGGCGCGGAGGTTCTCGATTCGCTCGTCCATCGCGTCGACGAGGTGCGTGTTCTCCATCGCTTCCACGGGCGACCCGCACTCGGGGCACTCGAAGCCGAGGTCCATCGCTTCCGCGAATTCGAAGCGGATCGAGCACACCTCACAGAGGTAGAACTCGTTCTCCAGTTCGTACTGGCGGCGTTCGACGAGCGCCTCCAGCAGGCGCTCCATCTCCTCGCGGAGGTTCGGGGGGACGTTGTCGTAGTCGAACGTCCAGAGGTACGTGAGCCACCCCGAGTCCTCGTCGCGAACCCGTCGATAGGTCGCGAGGTCGTTCTCGTAGAGGATGAACAGCGCGCGGCGCACGTCGTTCAACTCGAGGCCGAGCCGCTCCGCGAGTTCCTCGTCTGTCACCTCGCCGTCCGGCGGCGACACCGCAACCGGCATTCCCTTCGGGCCGACCAGCTCGTGGAGGTACTTCTGAACCACGGGGTCGTCGAGTAGCTCCTCAAAAGCCATTGGGTGAAAAGCGGTCCGCGCCGCCATTAAGTCTTGTTACTCTGCCGGCAGTCGGGGCGCTGGGCAGTGACGCGTCGGAGCGCCGGGCCGACCCGCAAACCGCCAGTCGTCAGTCCTCGGGAACCACCAGCGGTCAGTCCTCTGGCAACACCTTCCCGGGGTTGAGTACGCCGTTCGGGTCGAAGACGTCCTTGACCCGGCCCATCAGACCGACGGCGCCGTCGCCGTGTTCGGGGCGCACGAACTCGCGTTTCGTGTTCCCGATGCCGTGTTCGGCGGTACACGTGCCGCCGAGTTCGATTGCGCGGTCGATGACGGCGTGGGAGACGGCTGAGCCGCGGTCGACCATTTCGGGGTCGTCCGGGTCGACGAGCACGTCGAAGTGGACGTTACCGTCGCCGGCGTGCCCGAACGTGGGCGCCTGGAGGCCGGCGTCAGCCGCGCGGTCGTGGATGAACGAGACCAGCGCCGGGAACTCGCTGGGCGGCACGGCGACGTCCCCGGAGTGCGCGGACACGAGTGTTGGATCGTGCTGGACGACGGCGTCGGCGAGTTCCTCGCGGACCGCCCAGAGGTCGTCCATCGCGGCGTCGTCGACGACGTCGAACCGCAGCGGGTCGTGGTCCGCGAACACGGACTCGCAGAACTCGATTTCGGCGTCGACGCCGTGGTTGCGGTGGAACTCCAGGAACACCATCGGGCGGTCCGGCAGGCCGGTGTCGAGGTGGTCGTTGGCGATGCGCGCGCAGTGCTGGTCGACCAGTTCCATCGAGGCGACGTCGACGCCTGACCGGCGTGCGTCGGCAATCGCGGCCGCGGCGTCCTCGACTGACTCGAACACCGCGCGGCCGCCCCGAATCTCCGCCGGGATGCCCGCTGTCTCCAGCGTGACGCGCGTGACGACGGCGAGCGTGCCCTCGCTGCCGACGACGAGGTCGCGGAGGTTGTACCCCGACGAGGACTTGACCGCTTTCGTACCGGCCGTGAACACGGTGCCGTCGCCGGCGACCGCTTCGAGTTCGCGGACCCAGTCGCCGACAGTCCCGTACTTGACAGTGCGGCGACCGGACGCGTCCGTCGACACCATCCCGCCGACGGTGGCCATCGCGCCCGACGTCGGGAGCGGCGGAAAGAACTGGCCGTGCCGGGCGAGCGCTTCGTCGACGTCGATCCCGATCACGCCCGGCTGGACGTCGATCTGGAAGTCGTCGGGCCGCACGTCGAGGACAGCGTCCATTCGGGTGGTGTCGAGGCTCACGCCGCCCCGGACCGGGACGGCGTTTCCCGCGATTCCGGTACCCGCGCCGTACGGCGTGACCGGCACGCCCGTCTCGTTGGCGCGCTCCAGGACGGCCGCGACGTCAGCCGTCGACTCCGGCCAGACGACCGCGGCGGGCGCCGACCCGTCCGCGCGGTCAGTCCCCCAGTCGGTGGCGTGCTGGGAGCGCTCGGCGTCCGCCAGCGTCCACTGGTCGGCTGCCAGCGGCAGCGACGCACAGAACTCCTGCATACCCCGTCTCGGGCGGGCACGCAGTTAAGCGGTCGGTCAGCCGCAAGACAGGGCGCCGACCTACGCCTCGTCGTCGACGTCCTCGACGCGCTTCCCGAGCGCCTGCGGAATCACGCGCTGGTCGGCGTCCTCGTACTCCTGTTCGAGTTCCCGGCCCTCGAAGAGGCGGTCGAGGAACACCGCGAGTCCCGCCACCTCCGAGTGGGGCTGGTTCGTGACGCCGACGTTCCAGTCGGCGTGCTCGTACACCTCGAAGGGGACTTTCTCGCCGCCGACGACCACCAGAATCGGGTCGCCGTCCTCGCGGTGGGCGCGCCGGACGTTCTCCTGGACGTCCTGGACGGCTTCGCCGTACATCGTGAGGTGGACGACAGCGCCCGCCCAGTCACGGATGGTGGCGTCGAGTTCGTCCGTGAGGTCGACGTCGAACGGGCCGCCGAACCGCTCGGTGATGTCCCTGACTGTCTCCGCGGACTGGCCGGCGTTCCCTGGGAGGACGACGCGGTCCGCGCCGAGCGCGCGCGCCGTCAGGCCGACGTGCGTGGTCATGCGGTCGTCGCGGCCCGGCCGGTGGCCGTACCGGAGCACGACGACTGCTGGACTGTCCTGCATACCAACGAGGAGTCGCGCCGCCGGGGTACGCGTTTCGGATGCGCGCCGTGCGGCCACGCCCGGCTGCGCCGCTCAGTCGTCGGCGTGCGCGAGTTCGAAGGGGTACGGCGGGAGGCGCAACTCCTCGAGATCCGGGAGGTGTTTGACGTTGTAGACGACGCGCAGGGTCTCGGTGGTGGGCACCGCGTTACAGGACAGGCGGAGGTCCCGGTCCACCATCTCCGGGGGAAGGATGTGGTCGGTCGGCTGTGAGAGCGCGCCCTCCACGACGAGGACGGCGCAGTTCGCGCACGCGCCGCCGCGGCAGGCGTACGGCCACGCGAAGCCGCGGTCTTCGGCCGCCTCCAGCAGGGACTCGCCGGCCCCGACGACGAACTCGCCGTAGTTCACGGGGTCGAGGTCTGCGCGCTCGGCCTTCGCGAAGAGGTCGTCGTCGTCCAGGCGCCACCCGTGGTCGTCCACGGCGGCGTAGTTCACGTACTCCACGTGGGACTCAGACCACGGGGTGAACGCCTCGCCGGAGTCGACGTCGTACGACGGCGTCTCCACGTCCGGCTCGACGTCCGCCGGAGCGGCGTCGCCGCCGTGGGCGTCTGCGTCGCCGCCGTGGGCTTCTGCGTCGCCCGCGAGAATCTTCTCGTAGGCCGCGCGGACGAGCTGGAACTCCGCTGCCGACCCGCCCTGGTCCGGGTGGGCGTCTTTCATCCGCTCGCGGTAGGCTCGCTGTATCTCCCCGTCGTCGGCGTCCTCGTCGACACCGAGCACGTCGAAGGGAGATTCCATAGGACCCCGTAACTGCCACAGGTAGAAAAGTCTCCCCGCGCTGACGGTCCTCGCCGGAACCGACCGCCCGTTCCCGGCTCGATCGCCGTCGACCTCACTCGGGACCCGCGGTCAGTCGGTCCGTCCCCGCGCCGCGGGACGCACGGGAGAGCACGTACGTGGCCAGGCTGGCGGCAAACGCGTCGAGTTAGCCACCAGACCCGTTACTGCGGTGATTTATACTGCTGGTCGTCATTACAGCGCGCATGGTTCGCCCGGAAGTAGCCGCGAGCGCGCAGGACGAGGACTGCTCGGGGACGACGGCGCTGGTCACGGGCGCGACCAGTGGAATCGGTCGCGAGATCGCGCTGGCCCTGGGTCGCCTGGGCGCGGACGTCTACGTGCACGGCCGTGACAGGGAGCGCGGGGAACAGGTCGCCAGTCGGCTCCGGGAACTCGGGGCCGACTCCCGGTTCTTCCGCGCGGACTTCCTGGACGTCCAGCAGGTCCGGAACCTCGCGGTCAGAATCCACGGCCGCGTCGACGAACTCGACGTCCTCGTCAACAACGCGGGCGCGCACTTCGACGACGGCGACCTGACTGACATCGGCGTCGAGCGGACGTTCCACGCCAACCACCTGGCGCCGTTCCTGCTCACGACCGAACTGCTCGACGCGATAGCGGAGGACGGCCGCATCGTCACCGTCTCGTCGGAGGTCCACCGGCGCGCGAGCCTCGACCTCGACGACGTCGAGTCTCTCGAGGACTACGACGGGTTCGACGCGTACGGCCGGTCGAAACTCGCGAACGTGCTGTTCGCGCGTGAGCTCGCGCGGCGCGTCGACGGTCCGACGGCGAACGCCTGCCACCCCGGGTTCGTGCCCGGGAGCGGGCTCTGGCGGACCGCCTCGGTCCCAGTGCGGGCGTTGATGACCCTGCTGTCGGTGATCCCGCGCCGTCTCGCGTTCGGGGTCGTCGATTCCACGGCGTCAGCCGCGGCGACGCCCACGTACCTCGCTGCGTCGGACCTCGACGCCGACGGCGCGTACTTCAAGGACTGCCAGCAGGTCGCGCCCGCCGAGCAGGCCGCTGACGACGAACTCGCGGCCCGCCTCTGGGAGTGGAGCGCGGACCGCGTCGACGGCTAAACCGAGCGCACGGTGACGCCCGCCTGTCACGCATCGGAAAGCACTTCCCGAACCGCCGGATTTGCTCAGTCATGGACCTGTCTGGGAAGCGCGTCGTCGTCACCGGCGCGGCCGGCCTCGTCGGCTCCCACCTCGCCGCCGAACTCGCCGCCGACAACGACGTCATCGCCGTCGACAACCTCTCGAAGGGCACCCGCGACCGCGTGCCCGACGGCGTGGAATTCGTACAAGCGGACGTGTGCGACGAGAACGACGTCGCCGACGTGATCACCGAGGACGTGGACGTCGTCTTCCACTTCGCGGCGTACACGGACACAAACTACGGGGAACCGCGCGTGCTCTTCGAGGAGAACACCGAGATGACGTACAACGTCCTCGAGCGCATGCGGGAGGTCGGCGTCGACAACCTCGCGTTCACGTCGTCGTCGACGGTGTACGGCGAGGCGCCGATGCCGACGCCGGAGGACTACGCGCCGCTGGAACCGATCTCGATATACGGGTCGAGCAAACTCGCCGATGAAGGCCTGATCTCGACGTACGCCCACTCCTACGGCATCCAGTCGTGGGTGTACCGGTTCGCGAACATCGTCGGGCCGCGCCAGCGCGGCAACGTCGTCCCGGACTTCATCGAGAAGCTCCTCGACGACTCGGACACGCTGACGATTCTCGGGAACGGCCGCCAGGAGAAGTCCTACATGCACGTCGAGGAGTGCGTCGACGCGATGACCCACGTCGTCGAGCACGCCGACGACGACATGAACGTCTACAACCTCGGCACGCGGACCACTACCTCGGTCAACCGCATCGCGGACATCGTCGCCGACGAGCTCGGCGTCGACCCCGAGTACGAGTACACGGGGGGCGACCGCGGCTGGACTGGCGACGTCCCGAAGATGCGCCTGTCCATCGAGAAACTGTCCGCGCTCGGGTGGGAGCCGTCCCAGTCCAGCGACGAAGCTGTCCGGGCGGCCGCCCGCGGGCTCGTCGACGAACTGCGCGCGGAACGCGAGTGACCACGACGCGCTGAGAGGGAGTGACAGCAGCCGTGACAGCCAGGCCCCCTCGGACGCCTCGACGGGGCCTGTCGACGTATTTCCGTTACCGGGCGAAGCTTCAAGCAGCCAGTCGCCCTGTTACCTGGCATGCGGATGGAACTCCGGGTGTGCAAGCACTGCTACGAGGGCGAGCACGGCAACCCCGAGAAGACCGCAGTCACGACTGACATGGTCCAGTGCGCGCAGCGCGTCCGCGAGTACAAGGATCTCATCGGGCTGGACGCGCTGTACGTGACCATGGTCGAGGAGGGCGACCCGGGCGGCGCGGAGGAACTCCCCGCCATCGTCGCGCACCTCGAACACGACCAGGTGAACCTCGCGGACACGCAGCTCGTCATGGAGGACGACGACGGGAACATGCTGGTCTATCCGGAGCCCGAGGACATCCTGGACGTGCTCACGCGGAACATCGACCAGATCAGCGAGCAGACCCGCCAGGACGTGACCGTGGACCTCTCCGAGGAGTCCGCGGAGCTGTTGACGGCGTGACCTCCGGTCGCCGCCGGCGAACGGCGCCCTGTCACGTGACCAGCGGCCACGCGGCGCCCACGATGAACAGCGCCACGACGACGGCGACCGCGAGTCCGAGCCGCGCCTCCCCGTCGGACGTCGCGTCCCGCGTCGCCAGGAACACGCCGAACACGCCACCGACTGCGACCACGAACACGAGCGCGACGTAGAGTAAGTTGAGTACCCCCGCCATGGTAGTATCTAACACCCGACAAAACTTAAAGGCAAGTGGTGGCCCGCCCCTCACTCCACGCTGACCGCCGTCACGAACGCCGAGACGGCCGTCAGCGCCGCTAACGCCACAACGGGCTCGGCTGCCGCCGCGATCACGAGTTCCATCTGTCGGTACCACGACCACGTGCCCTGGAGTTCGGCGAACGTCGCCACGACGCCGACCGCAGCCACGAGCACCAGCAAGCTAGCCCCGGAGACGACGGCGGCAATGCCGGCGAGTCGACCGACGTCCGTCACGTCGACCACCGCCACCGGGCGACCGCGAACGCGATCGACGCCGGCACGAGTACCACGAGCAGATACTGGACGAACAGGCCGACGTACCTGATGGTGGATTCGAGGTGGATCATCCAGTGCCAGGTCCCCTTCAGTTCCGCGAGCACAGCCACGGTTCCGACCGCCAGCAGTGAGAGCGCGAGCAGAGCGGCGAGCGTCCACACGGTCGCGCGGAGCGCACCGAGGGTGCGCGGATATTCGACGCTCACGGGCGCTCACCGGCTCGCTCGCTGTACGCGCGGTAGTCGCGGTAGAGCAGGTAGCCGACGCCGACCAGCGTCACCAGCCCGGTCCACAACACCTGCATTGCCTGACCGTGCGACAACGGGATGTCGAGGCCGACGTGCAGGATGTGCATTGTTACCACAGACGGCCCGCATCCACTAAGGTCTGATTCCCACAAAACCGACACGCCGGCCCGCAGCAAGGCTTTCGGTCGTTCGCTCCGTACCTTTGTGGTATGGTAACGCGGCGTCATGCACTCGCCTCGCTCGCCGCCGCCAGCGGCACCGTCGGGCTCTCCGGCTGCGGCAGCGTGCTCAGCCGTCAGGCAGCCGAGGAACCCGACCTCGAACTCGACGAGAACCCCCACGACGTGCCAGCCCGCCAGCACGCCTGGAACGGCGCGCTCCGCGAAGACGAGCACGGCAACGACGTGCCCGCAAAACACTATCGCGTAGCGCTGCTGTCGCTCCGCGGGCCGCCCTCGGTCGATGACGCCCGGACTGTCGAGCGCGCGCTCCGGGGCATCGAAGCCGACCACGACTGGGGACCGGACGGCGTCCTCCACACGCTCGCGTGGGGGTCGGGCTACTTCGCCCTGATCGACGCACTCGAGCGGTCACCGCTCACGCATCCGCGGGTGCTCTCCCGCGTGGACGACCCCGACCTCCAGCGCTTCGACGCCGCGCTCGTGCTGGCGGCCGACGACGCCGACCGCCTCCAGGACGTCGAACGCGAGCAGTTCCGCCGCGACACCGGCTCCCGCCTGGGCGCCGTCTTCGAGCGCACTGGAACACGCACCGGCTTCATCGGGGAGGGTCTGCCCGCGGACTTCGGAGACGCGGCCGGCGCGGACGACGTCCCGATTCCCGAGGACGCGCCGATGTTCACGGGCTTCCGCTCGTTCCGCAGCGACACGCAGGCCAGCGAGGACCATGTCACCATCGACAGCGGCGACTTCGCGGGTGGCACCACGATGCATCTGTCCCACATCGCACTCTCGCTGGACCGCTGGTACTCGATGGCCGAGGACGAGCGCGTCGCCCGGATGTTCTCCCCCGAGTTCTCGTCCGCGGACGTCGAGGATCTCACGACCTCGGTTCCCTTCGATGGGGACGTCCCCTCGTCGGTCGCGGAGCACGGCGTCGCAGGTCACCACGAGAAGGTCGCTCGCGCGCGCAACGACGGGGGGCCGGTCATCCTGCGGCGGGACTTCAACTCCGCGGACGGCCGCGAGCCGAGCGTCCACTTCCTCAGCCTCCAGGCGTCGCTGTCGGACTTCCGGCACACCCGGCGCTCGATGAACGGGTGGTACCTCCGCGACGAGCACAGCGACGTCACGGACCGCCGGAACAACGGACTGCTGTCGATTCTGCGCACGACAGCGCGCGCGAACTTCTACGTGCCGCCCCGGGAGAACCGCGCGTTCCCGCTGCTGTGAGCGCGTCCGAGGAGAACAGCGGCGGCGTCAGTCGTCGTCGACTGGTTCGCCGCCGTCCGCCGCAGTGACCTCCTCCCGCTCGCGCTGAGACTCGTACCGGGAGCGAAGGACGTTCCCGTACGTCGAGAGCACGAGGCCGACGAGGAGCACGAACACGCCGATGTTGACGCCGACGGTGAGCAGGAGGTTCGCCGGACCGCCACCGACGGCGAGTTCCCGCGGCACTGGGTAGCCCTCGTCGAAGATGCTCGCGAGCAGGACGCTCACGATGCCGATGGCGACGGCGCCACCCATGAGGTTCGACGCCAGCCCCCACGACGGCCGGAGCGACAACCGCTCGATTCCCGTGCCCTCGTGGTCGGCATCGGAGTCCGCGTCTTCGTGGTCGGGCATGGCGTCTTTCGCGACGAACGCCTTCAGTTCGACCGGGTAGAACGCGGGGTGGAAGCCGTGCTCGAAGATGTGGAACATCACGCCCATCAGCATGATGACGCCGAGGAGGCCGTGGAACGTCACGAACCCCATCACGACGGCCTTCGACTGGTAGAACTCCGAGAGCCCGACCTTGTTCCAGATGAGCAGGCCGGAGACCATCAGGAGGACGAGTTCCACGGTGAAAATCCAGAGAACGCCCTTCCCGATGTAGGACAACAGCGGCACCTCGTCCGACTCGTAGCCCGCGAACTGCCGGGCGTTCGGGTGGCGCTCGTCGGCCCGGCCGAGCACGAACTGCACGTCCTGGATGAACGCCTCGGTGTCCGCCGGGGACGGCATCGCTGCGCGGAAGTTCTTCCGACGGCCCGGCCCGATGAGCATCAGCGTCACCCAGAAGACCGTCAGCGCGATGAGCGCGAGGCCGGCGAGCCGATGGATCGCGAGCACGCTCGCGTTGCCGCCCATGAACTCGACCATCCACCAGAGTTCGTCGTTGAACATCACGGAGTAGCCCGTGAAGAACAACAGGAAGACGTCGAGTGCGAGCAGCGTGTGGAAGTACGTTGTGACGCGAGTGAACTTCCCGTGGTCCAGGCTCGTCATTCGTGGTCACCTCCGCTGGCTTCGCTCGGCGTGGATTGCGGACCGTCGGTCCGCTGGCCCCCGTCGGCAGCGACGCCGTCCTCGCTTGGGGACCGCTGGGGTTCCTGCATCCGCGACGCGAGTCGGCGGAACGCCCCCCAGTGGACGAACAGCATCAGGAGGACGAACGCGCCCATCAGGACGTCGGCGGCGTGCGTGAGCGCGACGAGCAGGTCGAGGAGCGGATCGGTGTTGCCCGCCGTCCAGTCCGCGCCGACGCCCGTGAGTTCGCCGCCGCCCGCCGTCGGGTCGATGCGGTACAGCGCCTCGGTGCTCGCGTCACCGAGGCCGGTGACGTACCAGACGGCCGCGAGCGCGACGACGATGCCGACGATGCCGCTGATCAGCACCGCGAGGCCCTCCGAGAGGCCGCCCGCGTCGTCGCTGCTGCTCATCACTCGAACACCTCCGCGTCCTCGCCGAAGATGATCTCCATCGCTTCGTCGTTGAAGAACGGGTCGCGGTCGCGTTTGTCGAGTTCGTCCGCGATCTGTCCCGGCTGGCCGACGAGGATGGCGTCGGTCGCGCACTCCTCGGCACACGCTGGCCCCTTCCCGACGTCCTGTCGTTCCTCGCACATCGTGCACTTGTCCATGATGCCGCCCGTGCCGACCACCGCGTTACCGTCCGTGTTCTCGTCGGGGAACTGCGGCGCGCCGAACGGGCACGCGGACAGGCAGTACTGACAGCCGACGCAGAGGTCGTCGTTGACCTGCACGAAGCCGTCGTCGCTCTTCTGGAGCGAGTCGGTCGGGCAGACGGAGACGCAGGGCGCGTTCTCGCAGTGATAGCACTGCATCGGGATCGCCGTCTCCCCGGGGAACGCGCCGTCGTCGAGGGCTTGCGAGCTGTTGGCGTTGTAGCCCTCGTCGGCTTGCTGGCCCTCGAACATCGTCGAGATGCTGATTCGCTGTTCCTCAGGGCCGATGTCCCACGTGCGCTTGCACGCGACGACACAGCCGCCGCAGTCGATGCAGGCCTCGACGTCGGGGAAGATTCGCGCGTCCTCGCCCGTGCTGATCACCCCCTCGCTCAAGACCTCGCGCTGTGATTGCTGGTTCGATGACATTGTTCACTGGACCGGTTTGTCCTCCCGGACGTCGAAGTCCTTCTGCTGGCCGATGCCCGCGTCGTCCTGCGGGAACGAGAACGACGACAGGTCGACGTCCATGTTGAGGTCGTCGACGACGTCCTGGGTCGCCTTCCGGACGCGCACCATCGCCGCCTTCGTCTCCTGCATCTGGGTCTCGACGTCGTAGCCCGGAGACGTGATCGAGTTCGCGCTATCCCCTGTGGCGAACGGTTCGAGGCCGTCCGGATACTCGTCGAAGAGGTCCTCGCCCTGGAAGACGCCGCCCCAGTGGTACGGGAGGAACGTCTCCTGGTCGTTCGGGCGATGGGTGACCCTGGCTTTCACCAGCACCGACCCCCGGTTCGTCGTCTCCACGGTCACGAGGTCGCCGCCGTCGACGCCGAGTTCCTCGGCGAGGTCCGGGTGAATCTCGGCGTACATGTGCGGTTGGAGGTCGGCGAGGAAGATGTTCGAGCGCGTCTCCGAGCCGCCGCCCTGGTGTTCGACCTGCCGACCGGTCGTCAGGATGGTGTTGATGCCCTCGGCCCCCTGGATGCGGTCCATCGCGCCCTCCTGGACGTCGCGGTTGTTCTGGTCGAGGCGGTAGAAGTTCAACTGCTGGCCGTTCGCCGGCCAGTCCTCGACCATCCCCGGGTTCGGGCTCTCGATGGGTTCACGGTGGACCGGCACCGTGTCCAGGAAGTTCCAGGCGACCGCCCGCGCTCGACCGCGGCCCGTCGGCGGGTCCGGCTGACGGGTGTCGTACTCCCCCCAGAAGCTCATGTCGAAGTCGAACTCGTCGCGCTGATTGAGTTCCTGGGCGGCGTCGGCCGGCGAGCGGTCCTCGCGCAGCGCGTACTCGAAGGGAAGCGACAGCTCCGACGGATTCGATGGGTCCTCCGGGAGCGCCGTCGCGAAGCCCGGATACTGCGGGACGCCCTCGATGGGGCCGTCGTACCAGTCCGGGGTGTACTGGGTCCGGAGCATGTTCAACGCCTCCTCGCCGCCCTGGTCGTAGGTCACCTGCAGCGGGTAGTCTTTGTCCGTGTCCATGTCCGCCCACTCGCTGGGCGTGGGGGCCTGCGTCCCCCACCGCGACCGGAAGTCCTGCCCGCCCTCGCGGGGGTCGACGTCGTCGCGCCACAGAATCGGCGTCCCGGGGTGGCCGTCACCCCAGCACGGCCACGGGAGGCTCCAGTAGTCCCCGCTCACGGGGAGACTGGAGTCGTGGCACTTCGTGTCCTCCATCGAGAACGCGTAGTCGTACTCGCGGTGTTGCTGGAGGCGCTCCGGGCTCATCTGGTAGCCGATGATGCGGACGCCGAGGTTGATCTCCCGCAGCACTTCCTCGTAGCTGGACTTCCCGTTGTGGATCTCCGGGCCCGACCCCCAGTCGAAATGCTCGCCGAAGCCGAGTCTGTCGGCGAGCTCCTGCATGATCTGGAGGTCCGGCTTCGCTTCGTGGCTCGGCGGACGCACCGGCTCGCTCCACTGCACGGCGCGGTGGGAGTTCGTCAGCGACCGCCAGTGCTCGTACTGGCTGGCCGCCGGCAGCAGGATGACGCCGTCGTCGCGGTCCGGCAGCGCGGCCGCCAGCGACGGGAACAGGTCGACGACGACGAGGAGGTCCAGTTCCTCCATCGCCTGGCGCATCCGGGGCATCTCCGAAATGGAGTTCGACGAGTGCCCCCAGAAGAACGCCGCCTTCACGGGGTCCGGCTGGTAGATCGGTGACTCCAGCAGCCGGTCCTGTTCGCCGAGTGCGGCCTCGAACCACCGTGCGACCGTCAACCCGTTCTGGAACATCATCGACCGGTCGTTCGGGAAGGTCTCGTCGATTTCGCCCTCAGCCGTCGACTGCCTGGTGTAGAGGTCCTCCGGCATCAGGTCGAACCGGTCGTACATGTCCTCGAACGACGTGGACCCAGAGGTGAACGGGCTCGTGTCCCAGACGTCGGCCCAGTACCGCCAGGACCCCGGACTTGACACCCCGTAGTACCCCGGCAGGATGTGGCTGGCGACCGCGAGGTCGGTCGCGCCCTGCACGTTCGCGTGCCCGCGCATCACCTGGAGCCCGCCGCCGGAGCGCGCCGCGCTGCCGGACGCGAGGCTCGTGAGCGCGTACGAACGGATGTTCTGCGTGCCGTTGTTGTGCTGGGTGCCGCCCATCGCCCACTCGATCTGGACGCTGGGCTTGTTCTCGATGATGAGGTCGCCGATCTCCCGGATCTGGTCTTCGTCGATCCACGTGATGTCCGCGACCGTCTCGAGGTCGTACTGGTCGAGGTCGTCGTCGACGTCCGGCCAGCCCTGCACGCGCTGCTCAAGCATGTCGTCGTCGAGTTCGCCCTGCTCGCGCATGTACCGGATGACCCCCATCATCAGCGCGACGTCCGTCCCGGGTCGCAGCCGGTAGAAGTGGTCCGCGTGCGCGGACGTCTTCGTGTACCGGGGGTCGATGGAGATGATCTCGCCGCCGCGGGCCTGCCCTTCGAGGATGTGTTGCATCGCGATCGGGTGGGCTTCCGCGGGGTTCTGCCCGATGATGACGTTGAGGTCGAAGTTCCGGTAGTCGTTGATCGTGTTCGTCATCGCGCCGTACCCCCACGTGTTCGCGAGGCCGGCGACAGTCGTGGAGTGACAGATCCGCGCCTGGTGATCGATGTTGTTCGTGCCCATGAACGACGCGAGCTTCCGGCTCGCGTACGCCTCCTCGTTGCAGTGGTGCGCGCTCCCCAGCAGCATCACGCTCTCGCGACTGTACTCGTCCCAGATGCGCTCGATCTCCTCGGTGATGTGGTCGTAGGCCTCGTTCCAGGTAATCTTCTTCCACTCCCCGTCCTCTTTCCGCATCGGGTGCTTCAGTCGTCGGTCGGAGTGCTCGCTGCCGTAGATGGCCGCACCCTTCGAACACACCGACCCGTTGTTTATCGGGTTCTCGTGCCATGGTTCCTGCCCGACGAACGCGTTCCCTTCGCGTTCACCGCGGAATCCACAGCCGACGGCACAGAAGTTACAGACCGTCTTGGTGAGCCGCGAGTCGTCTCCCGAGATGCCCGTACCGTCTGTCTCCCCGTCCTGTGCGAGCGACTGGCCTGTTATCCCGCCACCCAGGGCGAGTCCGCCCGCGAGCGCACTCGCCTTCATGAATGAGCGCCGGTCCAGGTCCAGTGATACCGGTTCTGTGCTCATTACCTGCCACCTGTTACCGCATACCATACAACTGAGGACTGCAGTCCCTTCAGTGTTGGTACAAATTCTGCACTTCAGGGGCGACAAATTACCAGAGGAGTCTGCTGTGCGTATTTATACCATGCTACGTAGGCACAAGCTCTTTTGCGAGGCGGACCTAACGGCGAGTGAATGAACGTCGGGGCGTTCGTCTGTGGCTGTGGAGGGTCTGTCGACCTCGACCTCGAGGGGGTCCGCGAGGGGGTCCGCGACGTGGACGTGGTCGCGAGTGCCTCGCTGCTGTGCGAGGACGGACTCCCGAAAGTACGGCACGTCGTCGCGGAGTACGACCTCGACCACCTCCTCGTCACCGCCGAGAGCGCGGCCTGCAGGTCGAAGTACGAGCAGCTCCTCGCGGACGCCGGCCTCCACCCGGACGCGGTCACGTTCGTCAACCACCGCGAACGGGCCGCCTGGGTCCACGAGCAAGCGGAAGCCACCGACCTCGTCGCCAGGAAACTGAACGCGGCGTACGCGGGCCTCCGTGCGGAAGCACGACCCCGGACCGTCGCCCGGGAGGCCGGAAACCACGTCCTCGTGGTCGGTGACCCGGAGACAGCAGCGGCGCTGGCAGACACCGCCGACGTGACGCTGCTCGCGGACGGCGCGGACTTCGCCGACACCGATTACGACCTCCGCGACGTGACCGTCGAGCGCGGCCGCCTCACGGACGTCGACGGCGTCTACGGCGAGTTCGAGGTGCACGTCCAGGCGGGGGTCACCGAGGACTGCATCGACTGCATGGAGTGCGTCGACCGCGGCCCCGACGAGTACGTCACGCGCTCGCCCGTGGACGTGCTCCCGGGCGCGCCGGGCGGGGACTGGGTCGACTGCTGTCCGACGGACGCCATCCACCCCGAGGAACGCACCCTGACCGCCGACCAGGTCGTCTACCCGGACGGCAGCCGGGAGACCCGCGGCGGCCGCACGGGGCTTCTACACCGATCCGGTGGACGTCGCCACCGTCGCGGCCGTCGAGGACCTGCTCGGCGGCGTCGAGAAGCCGCGTTCCTCGACGTCGAGCTGAGCGTGTGCGCCGCCGGCGGGGCCAGCCAGCAGGGCTGCACCGAGTGCGTCGGACGCGTGCCCGCACGGCCG
>NZ_WUUU01000054.1 GCF_009831555.1 Halobacterium bonnevillei
CGACCGGTTCTGACCTGAACCCAGCCAAACACTTTTGTGGGGGGCAGCGAGCGTGTGAAGGGTGCAGACAGAAGCCTTCCAGCTAGCGGCGCACGGCGACGAGTTCGAGGCTCGACTGGCGGTCCCCGACGACCCGGACGGCCGCGGCGTCGCGGTGATGCCCGGCGCCGGACACGGTCCCTGGGGCGACATCTTCGACCTGCTCGCCGAGGACGCAGCGAGGGACGGCGCGTACGTCCTCCGATTCGAGGGCTGGCCGACGCCCGACGACCTTGAAGCGAAGACGCTTCGCGAATTCCAGTCCGAACTCGTCGCGGCGCTCGAGCGCTTGCGCGAGGCGGGCTGTACGGAGCTGTCGGTCGTCGCCAAGAGCTTCGGTGGCGGCGTCACCCTCACGGACGTGCCGGACGCCGTGGACCGAGCGGTGCTGTGGGCGCCAGCGACGTTCACGCTCGGCGACACCGACCGCCTGGAAGACGCCCTCGACACGCCCTTCGAGGAACTCATCGAGCCCTCCGAGCGACGGACATTCGCACCCTCCCGGCTGGCCGACGTGGACGTCCCGGTGCTCGTCATCCAGGGGGCCGACGACCGGCCGGAGCTGGTCGAGAACGCGCGCGGCGTGGTCGACGCGCTCCCGGACGCCGAACTCGTCGTCCGCGAGGGCGAGGACCACTCGTTCCGCGGGGACGACCGCGAGCAGGCGGTCGTCGAGCAGACGCTGGCGTTCCTCAGGGACTGACGCTCAGCGCTCGGTGACGACCGCGAGAACGTCCTCGGCCGGTTCGAACGGCGTGCCGAGGTCCGGGTCGACGTCCGGGTTCTGGACCTCGACGTCGACGCTCGCGGCGATGGTGGCGAGCGCGAGGCGGAGTTCCATCGCCGCGAACCGCATGCCGATGCAGTGTCGGGGGCCGCCGCCGAACGGGAAGTACGCGTAGTCCGGGATGTCGTCCTCGAGGCCGTCCGCCCAGCGTTCTGGCCGGAAGGTCTCCGGGTCGTCGAAGAACCGGGGGTCGGTCTGGACCGCGAACTGCGGGAGGACGACCATCGTCCCCTCGGGGACGCGGTAGCCGCCGAGTTCGACGTCCTCGACGGTGTCGCGGAACAGCGCGCCGGCCGGCGGCCGGAGTCGCAGCACCTCCTTCGCGACCCAGTCCGTGTACTGCAGGTCGGCGAGATCCGAGACGCCGGCCTGGCCGTCCGCGAGCACGCCGTCGACCTCGGTCTGGAGTCGCTCGCACGTCTCGGGACGACGGTTCAGGAGGACGAACGCCCACGTCAACGCCAGCGAGGTCGTGTCGTGACCGGCGAACAGGAACGTCATCAACTGGTCGCGGATCTCCGTGTCCGAGGGCGTCGAGGCGTCCGGGTATTCGGCGGCCAGGAGCAACGACAGCAGGTCGTCTGGCTCGCCGTTGTTCTCGGACGTATCCGCGTTCCCCAGTTTCGCGCGTCGTTCCTCGATGATCTCCTCGAGTGCCGCGTCGAAGCGCTCGAACGCCCGCCGGTGGCGCCGCCGAGACGGGAGTGGCACCCAGTCGGGAAGCTGGGTTTCGAGGGAGCCGGCGCGCCCGATTTCGCGGACGGCGTCCGCGAACTCCCGAATGACGTCGACGCGCTCCGAGAGGTCGATGTCGAACAGCGTGCGCGCGAGGATGCGGAGCGTGAGGTCGGAGGCCGCGGACTGGACGTCGATCTGGCCGTCCGCTGCCCAGTCGGCAGCGGCGTCCGCGGCGTAGCCCGCCATCAGGTCGCCGTACGTCTCGACGCGCTCGCGGTAGAACATCGGCTGGAGGAGTTCGCGCTGGGCTCGCCACTGCTCGCCCTCGGTCAGGAGGACGCCCTCGGACATGTAGCCGTCCAGGGACTCGCTGAGCATGTCGGGTTTCTCGAAGGCCTCGGCCTCGTGCAGGAGGACGTCCTCGACGGCGTCGGGGTCGAGGACCGAGCACATGTCGTAGCCGAACATCCGGTAGCCGACGACGCCGCCGTACTCGCGGAGGTCGTCGTAGAACGCGAACGGGTCGCGCCTGAACTGGAGGAAGCTCCCGACCACGGGGTAGCCGTCGGGACCGGGCAGTTGCTCTGCGTCGGCGTGCTGGCTCATGTGTCTGCCTCAGTCGTCCTGCGTGATTGCGCTTGCCGCGTCCATCCTAGCCCATTTATGTAGACTGCAGTGAAAGTACCGGCTGTGAGTGGTCACGCATGAAGCACATGCGCGTCAGACTCGGGTTCCCGCGGCGGACGCGCCACCCGATGCACAACTTCCTGGTCGACCATCCGGGGATGCACCGGCAAGAACTCTGGTCGTGGAGTTTCGTCGGGGACCTGCCGACAGTGCTGTTCCGTGCGGTCGGTGACATCGACGCGTACCGGGAGCGCATCGCGGAGGTCGACGCTGTCGAGCGGGTCGACCTGACGCCGGTCACCGACGGGTCGTTCTACAGTTTCGTGCACGCAGAGCCATCCGAGAGCGAGTGGGAGTGGATGCTGGCCTTCTCCCGCGCGAGCATCGTCGTGATGCCGCCGATCCTCTACACGGACGACGGCGAGGCCGTCTTCGACGTACTCGGCGACCCCGAGGACCTGCGAGGGATGCTCGCTGCGTTCCCCGAGCGCATCGACACCACTGTCGAGCGCGTCGGCGAGTACGACCACTTCCGGACGCCCGCAGCGGCGTTGACCGCCCGGCAGCGCGAGGTCGTCGAGACCGCAACCGAACTCGGCTACTACGAGGTGCCGCGGGACGCAACGCTGACCGACGTGGCCGCCGAACTGGGCGTCGCGGAGTCGACGGTCTCGGACCACCTCCGGAAGGCCGAGGCCGAACTGATGCCGTCCGTCGTGTAAGCGACCACGACGTAACAACTGCGGACAAGTTCCGAATAGTTTATCAAATATCGTAGAATCGTTCGCCGCATGGACGGCGGCATCCAGGCCCTCCTCGTCGACGACGACCCCGCGTTCACGGACCTCACGGCCACCTACCTCGAACGTGTCAGCGATAGTATCACGACGCACACGGAAACTACTCCGGCGGACGCGATGTCGTACGTCCGGAACGCCGACCGCATCGACTGCGTGGTCAGCGACTACAATATGCCTCGCCTGAACGGCCTCGAACTGTTCGAAGAGATCCGAGACCTCGACCCCGACGTTCCGTTCATCCTGTTCACCGGCCGTGGGAGCGAGGAGATCGCGAGCGAGGCCATCTCCGCCGGCGTCACTGACTACCTCCAGAAGGACTCGGGCCAGGAGCAGTACGAGGTGCTCGCCAACCGCATCGAGAACGTCGTCGCCCAGTACCGCGCCGAGCGCGAGGCCGCCGAGACCAACCAGCAACTCGCCCAGGTCATCGACCGCATCAGCGACGCCTTCTTCTCTGTCGACCGGGACTGGACCATCGACTTCATCAACGAGCAAGCTGCCGAGTACACCGGGGCGGACCCCGCCGACCTCGTCGGGACCGACCTCCGATCGGTCCTCCCCGAGGAACGCGCCGCCGACTTCCACGAAGTGTACGAGCGAGCGTTCGAGACGCAGGAACCGGAGACGTTCCAGGCCGAGTCGGCGCTCCGCGCGGGGACCTGGATCGAGGAGCGCGTGTTCCCCGCCGAAGACGGCCTCTCGGTGTACTTCCGGGACGTGACCGACCGAGTGGAGATGGAGACCGAGGTCGCGCGCACGAACCAGAAGATAACCGCGCTCCACGACGTCGCCACCGAGGTCAGCACGTGCTCGACGGCGGCGGAGATATTCGACTTCACCATCGAGGCTGCCGAGGAGGTCCTGGAGTTCGACCTCTGTGCAATCGACAAAGTGGAGGACGGCTGTCTCGTCCCAAAGTCGGTCTCTCAGGGGCTCGTCTCTGACGGGATCTACCGCGAGATGCCGGTCCAGACGGAGGACAATCTCGGCGCGGAGACCTACCGGACGGGAGAGTCCGCCCGCGTCGACGACCTCCAGGCGGCGGGCTACCTGCCCGCAGAGAGCGACTACCGGTCCGGAATCAGCGTCCCGGTCGGGACACACGGCGTCTTCCAGGCCGTAAGCTCCGACGTGGCCGGGTTCACGGCCCGCGACCTCGAACTCGCGGAACTCCTGCTCTCCCACATCGCGGTCGCGCTGAATCGGCTCGTGACCGAACGCGAACTCCGCGCCGAACGCGACCGGTTCGCGACGCTCTTCGAGAACATCCCGCACGCGGTGGGTCGCGGTCGCTACGAGAACGGCGAACCGGTCGTCGACGAGGTCAACCCGACCTTCGAACGGGTGTTCGGGGTCGACGGGGACGAGATAGTGGGGTCGAACCCGGACGACGTCGTCGCACCGCCGGACCCGGCGGTGGAGCCCGAGGCGGTCACCGAACAGGTGCGCACGGAGGAAGCCATCGACGGACGCGAAGTCCGGCGGGAGGCGGCGGACGGCGTCCGCGACTTCCTCCTGCACACGGTCACCCTGGACGCGCACGACGAGGAGGTGTTCGCCATTTACACCGACATCAGCGAACAGAAACAACGCGAACGCGAACTCGAACGGCAGAACGAGCGCCTCGAGGACTTCGCGAGCGTCCTGTCCCACGACCTGGAGAACCCCCTGAACGTCGCTTGCGGACACCTCGAACTCGTAACCGAGAACTGTACGTGCGGAAACCCGGAGTACGGCCCGCTCTTTGACGCCCTCGACCGGATGGATTCCCTCATCGAGGACGTCCTCAGGCTCGCCCGCAACGGGAGCCGTGCGGCCGACCCGGAGGTCGTGGACGTCGCGGACGTCGTCAACCGGGCGTGGCAGACGGCTCGAACCGACGGCTGCGAACTGGTCCTCGACGGCGAACTCGCAACCCTGGAGGTCGACCCCGGCCGGTTCCGCGAGACGCTAGAGAACCTCTTCAGTAACGCCGCTGAACACGTCACGGGTGGTGTCACTGTTCGGGTCGGATCACTGGGCGACGGCGGCGGCTTCTACGTGGAGGACGACGGCCCGGGGATTCCCGAGACGGAGCGCGACGTCGTGTTCGAGCGCGGGTACACGACCAGCGAGGACGGCACGGGGTTCGGACTCGCCATCGTCGACACCATCGCGGCGGTGCAGGGGTGGGAGGTCCGCGTGACGGACGCCGAACACGCGCCGTCGGGCGCGCGCTTCGAAATCCTCGGCGTCGGACGCGACCGCGTCGAGGTGTTTCGGTGAGGTCTACGGCGGCCCGCGGCCCCGCTTCTCGTCAACCTCGTTCCGGATTCGCGTGGACGATTCCGAACCGACAGTATCAGTAGGGCGTCCCCAGAACCAACGCCCAAGAATGTTCGAGAAGGTGCTCGTCGCGAACCGCGGCGAAATCGCCGTTCGCGTGATGCGGGCGTGCGAGGAACTCGGCGTGGACACCGTCGCCGTCTACAGTGACGCCGACAAACACTCCGGACACGTTCGCTACGCGGACGAAGCGTACAACGTCGGGCCCGCCCGCGCGGCGGACTCGTACCTCGACCACGAGGCCATCATCGACGCCGCCGAGCAGGCGGACGCCGACGCCATCCATCCCGGGTACGGCTTCCTCGCGGAGAACGCCGAGTTCGCGGGCAAAGTCGAGGACATCGAGGACGTGACGTGGGTCGGCCCGTCGGCGGACGCCATGGCCCAACTCGGCGAGAAGACGTCGGCGCGGAAGACGATGGAGGCCGCGGACGTGCCGATCGTCCCCGGCACCACCGACCCTGCGGAGTCGGTCGACGAAGTGACGTCGTTCGGCGAGGAGTACGGCTACCCGGTCGCGATCAAGGCCGAAGGTGGCGGCGGTGGCCGCGGCATGAAGATCGTCCGCGGACCGGACGAGGCCGAAGAAGAGTTCGAGTCCGCGAAGCGCGAGGGCGAAGCGTACTTCGACAACGCGAACGTCTACCTGGAGCGCTACCTCCAGAACCCGCGCCACGTCGAGGTGCAGATCGTCGCCGACGAACACGGGAACGTGCGGCACCTCGGCGAGCGCGACTGTTCGCTGCAGCGACGCCACCAGAAGGTCATCGAGGAGGGGCCGAGTCCCGCGCTGACGGACGAACTCCGCGAACAGATCGGTGAGGCCGCCCGGCGCGGCGCCGACGCCGCCGGCTACACGAACGCGGGGACCTTCGAGTTCCTCGTCGAGGAGGACCCGGAGCGCGAGGCCGGCGAACTGCTCGGCCCGGAGACGGACTTCTACTTCCTGGAAGTGAACACCCGCATCCAGGTCGAACACACCGTCACGGAGGCGCTGACTGGCATCGACATCGTGAAGTGGCAGCTGCGGGTCGCGGCCGGCGAGGAACTGGGCTTCGCGCAGGCGGACGTGGAGCTGCGCGGCCACGCCGTCGAGTACCGCATCAACGCGGAGAACGCCGCCGACGACTTCGCGCCCGCGACGGGAGGCCAGCTCGACACCTACGACCCGCCTGGCGGCATCGGCGTGCGCGTCGACGACGCGCTCCGGCAGGACGACGACCTGGTGACGGACTACGACTCGATGGTCGCGAAGCTCATCGTGCACGCGGGCGACCGCGAGGAGTGCCTGCGGCGCTCGGAGCGCGCGCTCGCCGAGTACGACATCGAGGGCATCCCGACGATCATCCCGTTCCACCGGCTGATGCTGACCGACGACACGTTCACAGCCGGGAAGCACACGACGAAGTACCTCGACGAACACCTCGACCCCGAGCGCATCGACGAGGCCCAGCAGCGGTGGGGGACGGAGCCGGCGCCCGGCGGCGAGAGCGACGAGGACGTCGTCGAGCGCGACTTCACGGTGGAGGTGAACGGCAAGCGCTTCGAGGTCAACCTCGAGGAGCGCGGCGCCGCACAGCTCGCGACGGGAGGCGGGGAGAGCGGCGGCCAGCGCCCTGACCACGCGGGCGACGACGCCGAGTCGGAGACGGTCGTCGAGGGCGGCGGCGAGACCGTGGAGTCCGAGATGCAGGGCACCATCCTCTCCGTGGAAGTCGAGGAGGGCGACGACGTCGAACCGGGGGACGTGCTGGTCGTCCTCGAGGCGATGAAAATGGAGAACGACGTGGTCGCTTCCCACGGCGGTACCGTCACGCAGGTGGCGGTCTCCGAGGGCGACAGCGTCGACATGGGCGACGTGCTGGTCGTCGTCGACTGACCCCGAATTATTAAGGCGGGCGCTATCCCTGTGTGACACTATGGCGTGGGTGGCGGCGTCGTGGTGCGACCAGCGGACGGTCGCACCTGACGTATCAGTCTGTTGTACTTTCGGTCGGGGGGCGGGGTCCCGGAACGTCGACCACATCGAACGAGTCCTGGGGCGGCCGGAGGGAGGCTCTGGCCGTCACGCCGTCGACACCGAGTGGGTTAACCGACTCGACGCCGATTTCTTACGAACTGTGTTCGTGCTCACAGCTCCGTGTCCCGCCGGACGCAGATTTCACGGTCCCCCTGTACTCTCCGCGGTCAGTCTTCGGACTCGGCCTCGACGTCCCCGAACGTCGCCGGCCTCGAACTCGACGCGTCGACAGTCGCAGCCACGAGGGATACGATGAAGCCGGCGTTCTCGCCGCTCGTCGACCCGCACGGCATCCAGATCCGTGACCCGATCGAGAACGCACAGTTCGAGTTGTACACGGACCGCGTCGTCGACCCCACCCGGACTGACACCGACCAGTTCGTGTTGCCAGTGGACAGCGCGGTCACAGTGACCGCACAGAAACTGGAGATTCCGCTGCTCGTCAACGTCTTCCGGTGGTCCGCGGACGGCACCCTCGTCGACGAGACAGCCAACCAGCAGCGCGTCGCCTACGACGACGACTGGCACTCACTCGACGTGCCAATCGGACCGATGAAACTGCAGGTCATTGTGGACGGCGAACTCGTGATCCGCCGCTCGGAGAACGCGACGTACGTCGAGTTCCCGTCGCCGACGACGGTCAAGTTGGGGGCCCGGTCGCTGCACGAATCCCCGGCGGGCACAATCACGATCGGTGACGGCGTCGAGGACGCGATGCGCGCGGTCGCGCTCAGCGGGTCTGCACTGAAGACCACGTCCCCGGAGCGGTCGTTCCCGACGCTCAGAGGCCACCCGCCGCTCATCGAACGCGGTGACGGCTTCGACGCACCCGACGCGTTCGAACGCCCGGACACCGGCGTGACGATCCAGATTCCACGCGACTACGGCGACCTCTACCGGGTGAGCACCCTGGCGTACTACCTCGGTGCGGACGTCGTCCCAGGGAAGCGACGCGTGCTGGACGTCGACGGCGACCGCTACGACCTCGAGACCGCCCACGGGTTCGAGTCGGAGGTTTCGACGCTGCTGAAACACGTGTTCTTCCTCGACTGCGTCACTCGGACCGAGGGATTCTACCCGGTGAACCTCCACGAACGGAACGCCGTCGAAGACGACCTCTCGTTCGACCTGGCGGCCGCCTACGAGGCGTCGTTCTCGGAGCGTCTGCGTACCTACCTCGACGTACCGTACGAGGTCACGGAACCGCACCTCCCCCAATGGAAACTGACCGCCGACGTCGAACCCCTTCCCGAGCACGTCGAAGCCATGCCGTTCGTGGCGAACGAACTCGGCGCGGTCAGGATTCCAGGGACGGGTGAGCAACCGGACGTCCACGAGGAGCCCGACGAGTTGGCTTCGTTCTATCGGGCCGAGGGCGCGACTGTGCGGAGTACCACGCGCTCGGTCGGTGACGGTTCGAACATCGTGAAACCCCAGGAGACGGACGCCATCGAGCACGCCTGGATTGCCGCGGGGTTCCCGGTCGGCGCGAGCAAAACCCGAGTGGAGTCGTACCTCCGTCGGCTCGACCGTCCCGTCGAGGAACGGAACTCCATCAGCATCGACATCGTCTGCAACGAGCCCGAAATGACCGAGGAGGACATCGTCGAGGAGTTCTACGGGACGCGGGACCTCTTCGAGTTCGAGATCGACGTTCACTACGAGCTCGGCGGCGACGAGCTCGCGGCCGTCCTCCGCAAGGACACGGACTTCCTGCACTACATCGGACACGTCGACGAGGACGGCTTCCAGTGCAGCGACGGCATGTTCGACGCTCGAACCCTGCGGGAGGTCAACGTGGACGCGTTCCTGTTGAACGCCTGTAAGTCCTACGAGCAGGGCGCAGCGCTCGTCGACAAAGGCAGTTACGGCGGCATCGTCACGCTCGCGAACGTCAGCAACGACCCCGCGGTGCGGGTCGGTCGCGCGCTCGCCCGACTCCTCAACAACGGGTTCTCGCTGCAGGCGGGGCTGTCCGTCGCGCGCAACGTGACGCTGTTCGGGAGTCAGTACATCACCATCGGCGACGGCACCCTCCAGCTCGTCCAGAGTTCGAACGGCACACCTGTCGCCACCGAACTCGTCGAGACCGAGGACGGATACGACTTCACAATTCGCGGCTACCCGACGTTCAGGTCATCTCTCGGTTCGCTGTACACGCCACACATCAAGCGGAATACGAAGCGGTACCTCAACTCCGGCGTCATCGACACGTTCCAGGTGGACGAAGCTGACCTGCGCGAGTTCTTCAGTCACGGCGTCGCACCTGTGCAGTTCGACGGTGAACTCCGCTGGAGTGACGAGCTACTGGAGAACGAACTCAGTTAAGGACCGGGGTTGGTGCTTCCGAGGCTGGCCGCGGCCGCGCCGGTACTGGACAGAAACACCATCAGGCTGAACAGGACGCCGATCATTCGCGGGTTGTTCTGCAGGAACTGCGTGAACTTGTTGTCTGACATCGTCTACCACATCCATTCCCGGGTGGAATATTGAATCTATTTGAAAATAACTGAGATAAAATATCCCCAAATTATCAGAATTGAAAATGTCTCGGCTGCCCGAAACGCTGCTGCGGGTCGTTTTCGAGGTGCAGAGCCGCTCTAATCAATCTTTTCCCCGAAACGACGGGATTTTTGGGGTCCGAGTGTTACCGGACGCCGATGAACGAGACGCGCCGCGCCGTCCTCGACGCCCTCGCGGCCGGCCCAGTGACGGGGCCTGAACTCGCCGAACGGCTGGACGTCTCCCGTGCGGCCGTGTGGAAACACGTCGAAGCGCTCCGAGCGGCTGGCTTCGACGTCGAGAGCGTCGCCGACGGCTACTCGCTCGCCGGCGTGCCCGAATTCGGTGGTCCTGCCGTGGAGTTCGGTCTCGACGCGTCATTTTCGGTGGAGTACCACGACGCGCTCCCGAGCACGAACGACCGCGCGCGAGAACTGGCCGCGACCGGCGAGCGCGACGTGGCAGTGCTGGCGGACCGCCAGACGGGCGGCAGGGGTAGACGCGGACGGGAGTGGTCCTCGCCCTCGGGTGGCGTCTGGATGAGCCTCGTGTTGCGGCCCAACGTTCCGCCGGCGCGTGCGTCCCTGTTGACGCTCGCCGCCGCCGTCGCGGTGACCGACGCCGCCAGAGAGGCAGGCGTCGACGCAGCCATCAAGTGGCCCAACGACGTCATCGTCCCCCGTGACGATTCGGCCGAATCGTCACAGGGCGACACCCCGTCACGCGGCGGCGACAAACTTGCGGGCGTCCTCACCGAGATGGAGGGCGAAGCCAGCGAAGTGTCGTGGGTCGTCGTCGGGATGGGCGTGAACGTCAACGTCGACCCCAGCGACCTCGCCGGCGAGTCGACGAGCGTCCGCGCGGAGGCCGGGGACGTCGAGCGGCGCGTGTTCGTCCAGCGCGTCCTCGAACGATTCGACGCGCTCCGCGACGACCCGGACGCCACCCTCGACGCCTGGCGGGGCCACGCAGCGACGCTCGGCGAACGAGTCCGCGTCGAGACACAGCACGGAGACCTCGTTGGGACCGCGGTGGACGTCACCGCGCACGGAGCATTGGTTCTCGACACTGACGACGGCGAGGAAGTCGTTCACACCGGCGAGTGCCAGCACCTGCGACCAGTCGGCGACCACTGAGTCGTGGCCCTGCCCGCCCTACACTTCGTCCACGCGAACTGTCAACACGGGCACTGACGACGACCGCACGACCTTCTCGGCGACGCTCCCGAGCAGTAGGCGGTCGATGCCGCCGCGACCGTGCGTGCCCATGACGACGAGGTCGCAGTCCTCGTCCTCGGCGTACCTGACGATCTCCCGGCTCGGATTGCCGTCGACGAGCGCGCGCTCGACGGGGACGCCGCGCTCCTGGGCGATGCCCTCGACGTCGTCCAGCGCGGCCTCACCTTCCCTGTTCATCATCGACGCGACGCTCTCCCAGGAGGACTCCATCGGGAGACTGGAGAAACTCGCGGAGTTCACGACGTACAGCGCGTGAATCGTCGCGTCGTGTTCCTCGGCGAGGTCGATGGCGTGCTCGACCGCTCGCCGCGTCTCCTCGGACCCGTCCGTCGGCACGAGGATGCGCTCGTAACGACCCATGTATGACATACGTTGGCGGGGGAGGGCTTAACTTTCGGGGCGTCCTCCCGGGTTCCGGGAACACGCCACCCAACGGCCTCGGCGCCAGAAAACCCCGACTTCAGCTGGTAGCCACCTCGTACCACGTCAAGAACGACAGCAGGCTGTCGCCAGGTGGGGAGACGGATTTTGATCGTGAACGTGCTACTTACGACAGGTGAACGTGCTTCACGTCGCTGGCGCCAGCGCGACGCACGACCGCCCGGATCGCGTCGTGGTAGCCGGCGAGGTTGTTCGAGTCGCCGTCCAGTACGAGCACGCGGGCGTCACGGCCGGCCTGCAGCACGCCGCAGTTCGCGTCGACGACCTCCGCGCCGGCGCGCGTCGCCATCCGCAGCACTTCGGGCGCGGTCACGTCGAAGTGTTTCGCCGCGAACGCCATCTCGCGGAACATCGACGGGCTGTTCGTCATCACGTTGTCCGTCCCGAGCGCGACCGTCGTCCGGTCCAAGAGCTCCCTGACCGGCGGCAGCCCGACGTCCGTCACCAGGTTCGACCGCGGACAGACGGCCACCGGAATCCCGTTGTCCGCCACGCGGTCGAGGTGCAGGCCTTCGGCGTGCACCATGTGGACGAGCAACTCTGGGTCCAGGTCGATTGCGGGATTGATGTCGCTGGCGTCGACCTCACCGGCGTGGATGGCGAACGGCTTCCCGGCGTCCCGCGCGGCGTTGCGCTCCCGCCCGAACTCGCCGTCCGCCGCGCCGCTGGCGCCGAAGCCATCCGCCACGTCCAGCACCTCCGCGCTCCCCCGTCCGAACGCGAACGCCTCGACAGCCAGGTTCATCGCGGCCTCCTGGAGCGCGTGCACGCCCTCGACGCCGCCCTCGCGGAACTCCAGCGTCAGCCCGGTCCCCGTCGCCTCCATGAACCGGAGACTGCGACGCATCCCCTCGACGAGTCCTCGCGGCTCGCGTCAGCCAGCAACTGATGCTTCAGGCCGTCCGGCGGCGCGACCAGTTCCTCGAGCGTCAACCCGCGACCCGCCTCCTTCGCGATCGAGTCCGCGAGGTGCGTGTGCGCGTTCACGAACGCCGGCAACACGATGTTGTCCGACTCCGTCAACTCCTCGTCGAGTCGGACGACCGCACCGTCCTCCACGACCAGCGTCCCCTCCACGGGCTCGAAGTCCTCGCCCCAGAGGACGGTGCCGGAGAATTCCATACCGGGGGACAGAACCTCAGGCCCCGTCAAGCTTACTCGATTGTCTCACACTCACGGCAGCCGCTGGATTCATCCGCAGTACGCCCGCTATACCGCGTAATTCGATTGCCAGCCACAGTGCTCGCGGTTCACTTCGGTCACCGCTCGCCGTACCGTGGTCTCACTCCGTTCGACCATGCTACTCGAAGTCTGCGAGCGACGCGTACCGCCCCGGGGAGTTCACTTCACTGATCAGCGCGCCCTCCGTTTCGAGGCCGAGCACGCGCTCGGCGGCCTTCCCGACGGCCTCGACGTGGCCTGCGGGCGCGTAGACGCCGAAGCGCCACTGCTCGCGCTGGGCGACCTGGAGCGCGTTCACGAGCGTGGACTGCTCGTCGAGGCGGCGGACCTCCCCGTTCACGACGACGCCGGTCGTGGACTCCCGCATCGACGGCTTCCCGGGGACGTCCAGAATCACGCCGTCCTCGGCGACGCCTGCGTCGGCGGCGATCTCTCCCTCGAAGTCGCGGACGGTGTCGTGGTCGGCGTCGATGAGGTCGTCGTCGACGTCACCCATCTCCGCCCAGACGGCGCGCTTGTAGAGGGAGCGCTCCGCGAGCCGGCGGCCGAACTCGCTGCTCTGGTCGTGGGTCCGCAGCGCCACCGACAGTTCGTGGTCGTCCATCCGACGGAGGCGCCGCGCGTCGATCTCCGAGGACTCCAGGAGGCGTTCGGTGCCGCGGCGCAGCATGGACTTACTGATGCGGGCGACGTGGTGGCTGTAGACGGTCGGGTTCATGAGCGCGCGCGCCAGCAGCAGGCTCTCGGCGGTCTGGACGTTCCCTTCGTCCAGCACCAGTTCCCCGTCGATGAACGTGAGTTCGCGCACGAGGCGACCGTGGTCGATTGTGCCGTACGGGACGCCCGTGTGGTGGGCGTCCCGCACGAGGTAGTCCATGCGGTCGACGTCCAGTTCGCCCGCGATGAGCTGCGCGAGTTCACCGTCGCCGCGAACGAGTCTCGCGACGTTACTCGGTGCGATGCCGTGGTCGTCGAGGACGCCCGCGACGGCACCGTCTGCGACGAGCTCGTCGACGTCGTCGTGTGCCTTGCCGGTTCGGCGCGTGAGGAGGTCCTCGACGTTGTGGCTGAACGGGCTGTGGCCGACGTCGTGGAGGATGGCGGCGGCGCGAACGCGCTCGGCGCGCTTCCCCGCAATATCGAGGTGGCCGAGCGCGCGGTCGGCGAGGTGGAACACCCCCAGGGAGTGCTCGAAGCGCGTGTGGTTCGCCGACGGGTAGACGAGCGCGACCGTCCCGAGCTGCTTGATGCGGCGGAGCCGCTGGACGGGCGGCGTGTCCACCAGGTCGGCAGCCACGCCCGCGACCTCGATGTGGTCGTGGACGCTGTCCTTGATGGTCGTCATTGCGCGGGGATTCGGCGCTACGACGTAAAAACCCGCGGACGCTCGCCCACGGCGGGGCGGCGGCGAGCGAGTGCAGCCCCGTTCGGAGGGGTTTTCCGCTCGCCCCGCGAATCTGGGACGTATGCGAAAGCAGATCGCGGCCATCGCCGTCGCATCCCTCCTGATCTTCGCCGGGTGCAGTGCCGGCGGGGACGGCGGGACGACGACCGCCGCCCCCGAGACGACGACTGTACCGGGCGACACGACCACTGGAACCGACGACGGGCCGATCTACGACTCGCCGCTCGACGCGGCGACCGTCGCCGACAACCACGAGTCCGCCATCCGCGACGCGGGGACGTTCACACTGGAGTCGACGTCCAACCAGAGCCAGGGCGACCAGTCGTTCTCGGTGACGTCCTCGGTGGCTGCAGACGTCTCGACGGGCGAGTACTTCTCCGAGCAGAACGCCAGCAACCGCCTCGTCCAGACGTACGGCTACGGGAACGGGACGGCCTACCAGCGCCTCCAGTTCTCCGGCGAGACCCAGTACATGATCCCCCAGCAGTCGCCGAACGCTTCACAGCTGGCCAGCGGCGACCTCCAGTCGTTCGTGAACGCCTTCGAGTTCGAGCACGCGGGCACCGAGTCAGTCGACGGCACGACGACGGACGTCTACGAGGCCAGCGGGTTCGAGTCGCTCAACCAGTCCGCGCCCGGCTTCGGTGACCTCGACGAGGAGAACGTCACGAGCATCGACGCCCGCGTCTACGTCGCCGAGGACGGCCTCGTGAAGCAGTTCGAGTACGGCCTCACGGTCGACACCGACCAGGGCGAAGCGTCCATCGCCATCGAGCAGCGCTACGTCGACGTCGGGTCGACGACCGTCGAGCAGCCGCCGTGGCTCGACGAGGCCCGCGAGAACACCTCCGAGTAACGCGCCGCCGACTCCGCAGTCCGCGACGCTGCTTCTGCAATCTCTCGACACCGCGATTCGCGACACCGCTTCTATCTTCCACCGACACCGCGATCCGTGACACCGCTTCTGCCGCCCCGCAATCGAGCCAGGTGACAAAAGGGTTTACCGCACAGCGCGTCCACATCGGAGTATGACGACGTTCCTCGCTGGGGGGACGGGCACGCCGAAACTCCTCGCGGGCGGCCGCGACGTGTTCGACCCGGCCGAGACCACGGTCGTCGGGAACACCGGCGACGACGTGGAACTCGGCGGCCTGCTCGTCTGCCCGGACATCGACACCGTGCTCTTCGAGGGCGGCGGCGTCCTCGACCGCGAGACCTGGTGGGGTATCGAGGGCGACGACGCCACCACCCACGAGTACCTCACAGAACTCTCGCAGGCGGCGGGTATCGTCGCTGGCCCCCGCTATCTGGCCGACGACCTGCAGACTGCGGGCCGCGACATCGCTCGCTGGCGGCGGTTCTCCGGCGCTTCGGAGTTCATGTTCATCGGGGACCGGGACCGCGCGGTCCACGTCCTCCGTACCAGCCTCCTCGACGAGGGGTACTCGCTGACCGAGGTGACGCGCACGCTCGGCGACGCGTTCGACCTGACGGTGGACGTCGTCCCGATGAGCGACGACCCCGTGGCGAGTGTCGTTCACACGCCGGAGGGAGCACTGCACTTCCAGGAGTTCTGGGTGGCGGAAGGCGGGTCGCCCGCCGTCGAGGACGTCGAGTTCCGGGGCGCGGACGCGGCCGACCCGGCGGACGCCGCCATCGAGGCGATCCGGGACGGTCCCGTGGTTCTCGGGCCGTCGAACCCCGTGACGAGCATCGGCCCGATGCTCGCCCTGGACGGCGTCAGGGATGCGCTGGACGTCGCAACCGTGGTCGCCGTCTCGCCGTTCGTCGACGACGAAGTGTTCTCCGGGCCGGCGGCGAAACTCATGGACGCCGTCGGCTACGACGCGTCCACGCAGGGGGTTGCGGACGCCTACCCGTTCGCTGACGCGTTCGTGCTGGACGACGCCGACGAAACGAGCCTCGACCGGCCGGTCGTTCGCACGGACACGGAGATGACCGACGAAGTCGACGCTGAGCGCGTCGCCCGCGCGTGTCGGGACGCCATCAACACCGTCTCGGACTCGGAGGTGGCGTGATGTTCGCGCCCCGCGTGGCGCTCGCCAGCCTCAGCGGCGAGTCGGACGCCGAGTGGGCGCGAGCGTGCGCTCGCCCCGCGGGCGCGGCGTTCCTCGGCGGTATCGCCGTCGACGACCCGACGCGGGCCGCCGCCCGCGAGATGGTCGACCGCGACCGCAACGAGTTCCTCCCCGACGACCCGGTGGCGTTCGTCGACGACCAGCTCGCCGCGCTCGACGACGACTTCCTGCGCGCTGGCGTGAACGTGCGCGCGACCAGACTCGAGCCGGTGCGGGCGGTGGCCGCGGTCTGCGCCGACCACGACGCGATTCTCGAAGTCAACGCCCACTGCCGCCAAGACGAGATGTGCGACGTGGGCGCCGGAGAGACACTCCTCCGGAACGCCGACGCGCTCTGCGAGCAAGTCGCGGCTGCTAGCGACGAGGGCGCCCCCGTCTCCGTGAAGGTGCGCGCTGAAGTCGAGGGCGTCCACCTGCCGACGCTCGCGAAAGCGATCGAACGAGCGGGCGCGGACGCCATCCACGTCGACGCGATGGACTCCCGGCGCGTCGTCCGGGACGTCGCAGCAGCCACAGACCTGTTCCTCGTCGCGAACAACAACGTCCGGACGCGTGCGGACGTCTTCGAGTACTTCGCGTACGGCGCGGACGCCGTCAGCGTCGGCCGCCCCAGTCGGAACCCCGAGGAAGTGCGCTCGATTTACGCCGCCGTCAAGGAGTGGTTCCTGTGACGCCGGCAGAACACGCGGAGCTCGCGCTCCTCCTCGAGGTAGCGGGCGCCCCGAAACCGGGGAACGTCGACCGGGAGCGCGACCTCCCCGACCTGCACTTCGAGCAGTTCCTCGCGGGAGCCGTCGGCGCGCGGGCGGGCCTCGAGGTGGCTGTCGACGGGCCCGTGGGTGAGGCCTTCGAGACGGCCGTCGCGGGGATGGCGGACGGTGCTGGCACGAACACCCAGTTCGGGTGCCTGCTGCTTTTGACGCCGCTCGTTCGCGCTGCGGGTCGCGGCGACCTCACCCCGAGGGTGCGTCGGCAGTCGTCGAGGACACCACCGTGGACGACGCGGCAGCGTTCTACCGCGCGTTCGAACACGCCGACGTCGCCGTCCGGGACCCGCCCGCGGGCATCGACGACCTGGACGTCAGGCGTGGTGCGGACGCGATTCCGGCGGTCCGCGACCGCGAGGTCACGCTCGCCGACGTGATGGAGTTGAGCGCGGGCCACGACGCGAACGCCCGCGAGTGGGGAGAGGG
>NZ_WUUU01000055.1 GCF_009831555.1 Halobacterium bonnevillei
TCACCATCTGCGCGGACGGCGGGATTCGCACGTCCGGCGACGCGGTGAAGGCCCTGATGGCGGGCGCCGACACCGTGATGCTCGGGAGCCTGTTCGCCGGGACGGCGGAAGCTCCCGGCGCGGTCGTCGAGGTCGAGGGCGTCGAGTACAAGCGCTCGCGCGGGATGGCGACCACCGCGGCGGCGGAGGACCGCGACGACAAGCAGCAGACCGTCGGCGCAGACGAGGGCGTCGAAGCGTTGACGCCGTACAAGGGCCCCGTGGACGCCGTCTCCGAGGAGTTCTGTGCCGGCATCCGCTCCGGGCTCTCCTACTGCGGCGGCCACACCATCGAGGCGGCGCGCGAAAAGGCGGAGTTCATCCGCGTCGCCCACAGCGCCCAGGAGCGCGAGGGCTTCCACGCGGACCACGACTGGGAGGGCGTCAGCGTCGACAGCGAAGCGACGGCGGTCCGCGGGTCCGACGTCGACTCCGCCGCCGAAGGCGACGACTGACGTCTTCCGGTCGTTCGAGACGGGGCCCGCCTTGTTCCGGACAACGGTCGAGTCGAAAGCCCACGCCCTGGCCCGGTTACTGTTCTTCGAGGCGTCGGCGGCGTTCGTCGAATTCGTCGGCGGTGAGGTCGCCGCGGGCGTAGCGTTCGCGCAACGTCGCTACGGCGTCCTCCGTGTGGCGCTCGTTGGTGCGTCCGCCACGCGGGCGCACGAGGGACGCGTACGCGACGAACGCGAGCGCGGCGAGCAGAACGACCGACGCGAGGAGCGGCCACCAGCCGAACCCGCCCATGCCGCCAGTCATACCGCCTGCCATGCCGCCGTTCGCGCCGCTGGCCTGTCCACCTTGCTGTGCGGCAGCGACGCCGACGAACGGCACAGCCAGGACTGCGCCGATGGCGCTACGGACGAGCGTTGCAGTGTGTGTCTGGGTCATCGTTTTGGGATTCTGTATCTGTAGTCTTGGGTCGCGGAGGAGCCCAGGAAGGGGGTACGGACGAGAGACGGATTACGCGGTCGCGGTGGCGGTCGCCTGTTCGGGTTCCTCGAGCGCCTCGAGGAATTCCTCGGCGTCCAGCGCGGCCATGCTCCCGGTTCCGGCTGACGTGATCGCCTGCCGGTACCGGTGGTCGGCGACGTCTCCAGCGGCGAAGACCCCGTCGACGGTGGTTCGAGCGGTGGCGCGCCCCGACTCGTCCGTCTGCGGGACGACGTGTCCGTCGGCGTCGAGTTCGACGCCGGTTCCCTCGAGGAATCGGGTGTTGGGGGTGTGACCGACGGCGTAGAACACGCCGCCGACGTCCACCGTCTCCCGGTCGACGTCGACGCCCGAGGCGGCCTGGTCCTTCGGGTAGCCGTCGGGGTGCGAGACGAGCGTTGCACCGGTCACGCCCTCTGTCTGCGAGCCGTGAATCGCCTCGAGTTCCGTGTTCCAGCGGAACTCGACGGCGTCGTGGTCGCGGGCGCGGTCGGCCATGATTTCGGAGGCGCGCAGCTCCTCGCGGCGGTGCACGACCGTCACGGAGTCGGCGAACTTCGCGAGGAAGAGCGCTTCCTCCATCGCGCTGTCCCCGCCGCCGACGACCAGCACGTCGTCGCCGCGGTGGAACGCGCCGTCGCAGGTCGCACACGTCGAGAGCCCGTGGCCCATGAGTTCGTCCTCGTTGTCGGCGCCGACCCAGCGGGCGCTCGCGCCGGTGGCGACCACCAGCGATCGCGTTCTGATCGTCTCGCCGGACGACAGCCTGAGTTCCAGCGGCTGGTCGTCAAGGGTCGCGTCCTCGATGCGACCGCGTTCGAACTCCGCGCCGAACCGTTCGGCCTGCTGTTTCCCGCGCTGCACGAGGTCCATGCCGCCGACGCCCTCGGGGAACCCGAGGTAGTTCTCGACGTCGGTGGTCAGCGTGAGCTGGCCGCCCGGTTCGTCGCCCTCGAGCACGAGCGGCTCGAGGTCGGCGCGGGCCGCGTAGACCGCGGCCGACAGTCCGGCGACCCCAGAGCCAGCGACGACGAGGTCGCGTATGCCAGTGGGCATCTATTCGGCGTAGCGCTCGATGAGCGACCGCAGCTGGTCTTCGCCCTGGAGGCCGACGATCTCCTCCACCTGTTCGCCGTCCGCGAACAGGACGAGCGTCGGGACGCCGCGGACGCCGTAGGAGGCGGCGAGCTGCTGGTTGGCGTCGACGTCGACTTTCGCGACGGCCGCCTCGGTCTCGGCGGCGAGCTTCTCGACGACCGGTTCGATCATCTGGCAGGGGCCACACCAGTCCGCGTAGAAGTCCGCGAGGACGACGTCGTTGCCGGCGACGATCTCGTCGAGGTCGGCAGTGCCGTCGACGTACAGCGGTTCGTCCGTGGGGTCGGTCCCGGTCTCGGGCGCAGTATCAGTTGCCATCACCAGCGGATACGAGCCACCGGCAATTAAGGGTTTTGGGTAGCGGGCACAATACTGCCCAACACTGGGTTGGTGGGTCCGGCCGCATCGGCGCGCCGTCTGAGGCGCCAGCGAGCCGGATGCCACACGGCTGTGTGCCTCACGCAGTCGTTCTCACTCGTGCGGTCGTGTGCCCTCCTCAGTCATCTGCATCACGCAGTCGTCTGCGTCACACTGCCGTCTGCGTCACACAGCCCGTGTCCACGCAGTTGTACGCGTCGCGGGGGCTGCCGAACCGTCTCTAAACCGTCAGGGAGAGAAAAGCGCTCCAGTACCGCGTCGACCGTGTAGCGGATTGCTCGGCCGCGTTAGCCTTCGAGGGACGGCGCCGTCGTTTCGGACTGGTCGTACTTCGTCTCGAACTCCTGGATGAGCTGCCCCATCTTCGCGTACCAGTCGTTGAGGAGTCGCTGCATGTCGTCGGCGATCTTCGACGGGTCCGTCGGCGAGTAGACGTGGTAGTAGCCGCCCTGGTCGTAGTTGATCTGTTCTTTCTCGATGAAGCCCGTCTGGAGGAGCCGCTGTACGGCGCGGTAGGCCGTCGAGCGCTCGCGGTCGACGGCGTCCGCGATTTCGTCGACTGTCAGCGGTGCCTCGGCTTCGACGAGCGCCTGGAAGCACTCCTTGTCGAGTTCTTTGAGGCCGTGGAAACACTCCAGCAGCCCCTCGCACTCCATGTCCTGTCGGAGTTGCTCGGACATCGAATCTGGCATCGGTATCAGCGCTACGTAATCACTACACTGGTAAAAGACTTGTGTACGGATTGTACAATTGCACGCACGAGTCGGCTCGCTGGCGGCGTTCGCGCGGAATTCTGGGTCGGCCGTCAGTCGGCCGCGCTCGCTGCCGCCGCCTCCTCGGACCGGAGTTCGCGGACGGAGCTCACGACCACGGCGCCGGCGACGAGCGTCGCCGCGCCGAGGATGATGACTAGCGACACCGTCTGGAGTTCGGGGACGTCGAACCAGTTCCCGATCTTCCGGACGGCGACCGCGAGCGAACCGAGCAGCAACATCACGCCGAAGTAGACCTTGATCTCGTCTTCGTCGACGAGACTGGTCGCGGCGGCGCCGAGGCGCGCACCGAGTGCGCTCCCCGCCAGCAGCGGGACGACGATTTCGAGGTCGACCGCACCGTCCATCGCGTACAGGAAGCTCCCGATACCGCCGGAGAACACGATCTCGAAGAGGTCAGTGCCCACAGCAATCGGCACCGGGACGCCGATGAGGTAGAACAGCGCGGGCATGCGGATGAACCCGCCGCCGACGCCCAGGAACCCGGACAGCAGGCCCGTGGCGAACGCGACGGCCAGAATCATCCACAGTGAGACGCTGATGCCGCCGCGCAGGTTCATCATCGGGGGCACCCGATAGGACTGGATCTTCTTCGCAATGTCGGGGATGTCGTCGGCGTCGACCTCCGCGTCGGCGTCGTGGCTGATGCCGCCGTCGCCGTCGCCGTCGTCGGTCACGGCGTTGTACGTGATGAACACGCCGATGCCGCCGAGCAGGCCGACGTAGATGACGCTCACGACGGTGTCCGCGAGGCCGATGGCCTGGAGTGCGTGCAGGCCGAGTTTCCCGACCTCGATGCCGGCGGTGGTGCCGGCGATCATCAGGACTCCGAGTTTGTAGTCGACCTGCCCGAGGTCGCGGTGTTTGAGCGTCGCGATGACGGAGGTGGCGAAGACGAACGCGAGGCCGGACGCGACGGCGACGTCCGTCTCGTAGCCCATCACCATCAGCGCGGGCGTGACGAGGAACGACCCACCCATCCCGAAGAAGCCGAAGAGGAGGCCGATGAGGACGCCGAACCCGGCGAACATCGCCAGCAGCGTGACGGCGACGCCGAACAGTTCCATCGTCATTTTCCACTCAGTGCGTCGACGATCGCCGGCCCGAAGATGCGCTCCAGGATGCCGTAGCCGACGTACAGAATGATTGCTTCGACCAGAACGACACCGACGACTAGCAGCGCGCCGTCGATGCCGGTAGCGTTCTCAAGCCCGAACATCGGGATTCACCTCAAACGGTATTGTGCAGTTCATGGAATTCTGCTCAACTTCGCCTAACCGACCTACAGTACTTAACGGTTTTGGGACAACACTACAATTCTATTCAGAACAGTACCTGATACGTTACGAGAAACCGACGCGGGGGCTACGTTTACAGGCAGTTGCCGGCGCCGGCGTATCCCGCCTCCGGAGTCGTCTACGAGAGTCGGTCTCGGGGCCTGTTCGCAGCCCCGCGGTCACCGCAGGTCGAATCGGTCCGTGCAGGCGGTGGCTGTCTCTGCATGCCCGAAGAAGTGCTGTTCGAATCGGAAACGCGGTCAGGGATGAGAGGCGTTTGCGGCGTATCTCCGCCGCGTAGCCGAGACGAGGAAACGAGGGGACACAATCGCGCTATCACCGGGAATCGAGTTCGTGGCGATGGAGCCTTCAGCCCGTCCGACCTTCGAGGTCAAAGCCGAACGTGAGGGGGCGCCGGTCAATTGAGTGTCGAGTTCGAACTCGAATGGGACGAGAGCGGTAGTGAGAGAGACAGCGAACGCGGCAGACTACGAATCGAATACCCGACTCGTGCTGTGTATGCGGCACAGCCACCGACACTAACCATCGGCTGGTGATTCCCCCGGAGTCACTCGGTTCGAATTACTCGTCGTCTCCAACTGTGATGACGGGTACTGGGGCGGAGCGGACGGTCTTTTCGGCGACGCTCCCCAGCAGAATTCGGTCAGTCCCGCGACGGCCCGTCGTCCCCATCGCGACGGCGTCGATGTTCTTCGAGTCGATCGTGTCGAGAATCACTTTGAAGGGGTCGCCGTGTTCGATGTGCCTGTTCGTGTCTGTGACTCCGTGGGACGCTGCCTCGGAGACGACGTCCTCGACGGCATCGGTCGCAGCCTGTTCACGTTCCTGCCCGGACACGGTCGAGCGAACGTCCAGACCGAGCGAAGAGTCGTCGACGACGGACAACACGTGCACGGTCGCACCGAGGGACGCTGCGAGTGAGAGACCATGCTCGGCACCCCGGGTCGAACCCGCACCCCCGTCTGTCGGTATGAGGATGTGCTCGTAGGGGAACGTCAGCTGCTCGTCGGGCCGCATCCGCGCCGTGAGGACCGGCACGGAAGCCAGACGCACGACCTTCTCCGTGACACTGCCGACGAGGTATCGCGACACACCCTCCCGACCGTGCGTCGGCATCACAATCAGGTCGTGGTCGTACCGCTCGGCGTATTCGACGATCGTCGGCGCTGGATTTCCCTGGACGACGTCCGATTCGTGGTCCGCACCGAGCGTGCGGAGTGTTTCTTCCGCTTCCTCGACGACGTCCTCGCCTTCCCGCACGAGTGCATCGACGACTTCGGTTTCGACGACGGTGAGGCTTTCCTGTGTGGTATCGGCGACAAACAGAACGTGGATGGTAGCGTCGGCCCAGTGAGCGATTTCGGCAGCGTGATGCAGTGCTTCTGCCGCCCCATCACTTCCGTCGAACGGAAGCAGAATGTCCTCGTACATGCGTGTGCGTGACTACGACAATCGTCGCCAAATGGTTTGTCACCCACAGCGTTTCGGCTCACCAATACGCGCCACCGATTGGACGGACTCTACACCGCGCCACCCGGTACGTATCGGCGTGGATCCGTCTCACAGTGCGCATCCAGCATGTGCGAGAGACGCGCGCGCTATCGGGAACGACCCTATGACTACCCCAAATGGTCGTCTCACCGGGGTCCATTCGAACAAGCACTGAGCAGCTGCGTCACGGAATTCGGGGCGAAGCAAATCCGAGCTGGAACCGGTCGAGCCGGAACCGGCCGTCGACAGCCCTCACAACAGGACGACGGCGCCGGCGTACGCGAGGCCGAACGCGAGAACGAACGACCCCGCCCAGGCGCCGAGCGTCACGACGACTTTCCGGGCGTCGACTGCGTCACGGCCGCCGACCGCGGCGCCGCTGCCGATGATCGCGCTGACCACGATCTCGTTGAACGACACCGGGACGCCGAGCAACACCGCCAGCTGCGCGATCAGAAACGACGGCACGAGGGCCGCGATGGACCGCCGCGGGCCGAGCGACGAGTAGTCCTGTGCCAGCGACTTGATCATGCGCGGCGCGCCCGTCCACGACCCCACGAGCAGCCCGATGCCGCCGCCGACGAGCACGTACACCAGCGGGATGTCGCCGCCGACCAGTGGCAACAGCGGGCCGACTGCGAGGCCGACCTGGCTCCCGCCCGCTGAGAACGCTACGAGGCCGCCGAGTGCCAGCAGGAAGTGGCGCTGGCCGCGTTCGGCGTCCCCGGCGACGTCCCGGTAGAGGACCAGCGCGACGAGCGCCGCCACCACGAGCGTTGTCGCGGCGTGGACCGCGAGTTCGGCGTCGCCGACGCGGAGCGCGGCGGTTCGCGCGAGCGACCGGCTGACGTCCGACGGCCCGAAGAACACGAACTGGATGTTCGCGACGATGACCCCGACGACCCCGCCCAGCACGGGCACCGTCGCGGTGTCGCGGTCGATAGAGCGGAGGCCGCGCGCCGTCACGTACGCGATCCCGCCGCCGACGAACGGCACGAGCACCCACAGCGTACCGATCTCGGTGTACTTCGCCCACGCGGGCTCGCCGCCCATCGCCAGTCCCGTCCCGACAACCGCGCCCCGTCACCGTGAACGCGGTGGCGATGGGGTAGCCCGTGAACACGCCGATGGCGACCAGCGTCGCCGCGATGATGAGCGCCGTCGTCGCCGCCAGGGGGGACAGCGTCGTCCCGACGACGAGTTCGCGACCGACCGCCTCCGAGACGTTCGCTCCCTGGAAGACGGCGCCGGCGAACCCGAGGATGCCGACGACGAACCCCGCGCGCATCACGGTGATCGCGTTCGCGCCGACGGCGGGTGCGAACGGGGTCGACCCGGACGACCCGGCGCCGATAGCCCACGCCATGAACAGGCTCGCTATCGCCGCCACCACGAGGACTGCCAGTCCCGCTCCAGCCATTACCCGCCCTCTCCGTGCGGGCTACCTAAGAGACTACCGACCCGCCGCTCATTCGCGCCTTCCGGTAGCCAACCGGCCGCCGCGCGGAGCGGAGACACCGGCGGCTCGCGGGTCGTTCTCGGTCGGCGACAACGAACGTGTGGCGGCACAGAGAGCGGGGATGGTCGCGCAGGCCAGTCAGTTGCGCGTGGACTTCGGTTCGTCTTCGTCCCCGGATTCCGGGGGTTCGACGCCCTCGACGGCTTCCGCGGTGGTGGTTTCGCGCTCGGTGTCGACGTGCCAGCGGTCGATGTCCTCGAAGGACTCGAGGTGGTCGCGGACCGCGTCCTTCAGGTCGTCGTCGTTGACGTTCACCTCGAAGACGAACTCCTCCTGGCTGCGCAGCCGCTGGAGGTTCGCGCTCACGAGGTCGTTGTCGAAGTAATACGGCGCCACCTGCGTCATCACGTTCTGGTAGACGACGTTCTCGACCTTCCGCAGCGCCTTCCGGCCGGCGGTGTCGGCCGCTCGCTTCACGTGATTGAGGGAGTCCTGCCACTTCTCGACGGCGGTGTCGGCCTCCCCCTCCTCGAGTTCCTCGTAGGACTCCGTGAGCCGTTCGCCGGCCGTCTGGAGGTCCTCGTCGGGGGACGCCCCCTCCTTCTCGCCGGCGCTCTCGCCCACGCTGGCCTGCTCGGCGGTCTTCTCGCTGACCTCCTCCTCGATGCGCTCGTGGGACTTCGGGCGCCACTCAATCCACTCGTCGAACGCATCCGGATACTCCTCGTGGGCGTCGGCCTCGCGGAGCGCCTGCGTGACGCGCTCCCCGTGTTCGACCATGTCGCCCCACGTGCCGCGTTCCTTGAACCCGGCGACGCTCTCCTCCATCTTGTCGGGCCTACGGCACGCGGCAATAAACCTCTTGTCGCTCGCGGCCCGACCGGGGGGTCGGCAGCCGCGATAGCGGGATTTAAGCGCTCGCGGAGTCGGGTCGTACGTATGCCCATCGAGGACCGCGGCGACGCGAACGTGCTCACGCACGCGCTGGCGAAGGACACGCTCTCCCGAATCCGGAACGTGGAAACCGAGCAGGTGGAGTTCCGGAAGGGCCTGGTGAAACTCGGCCGCATCAGCGGCTACGAAATCATCGACGGCGCGATGGAGACGGAGTTCGTCTCCCTGGAGACGCCGCTCACCGAGACCACCGGCGAGCGCGTGAAGGGACTGGACAACGTCGTCATCATCAACGTATTGCGGGCCGCGACGCCGTTCGTCGAGGGCCTGCTGAAGGCGTTCCCGCGCGCGAAGCAGGGCGTCATCAGCGCGGGCCGCGACGAGGAAGCCGGGATGAACGAGGACGGCGAGTTCCCAATCACCATCGACTACGTGAAACTCCCCGAGATCACCGAGGACGACACGGTCATCGTCGCCGACCCGATGCTCGCGACGGGGTCGACGATGTGCACCGTCCTCGACTACGTCACGGAAGAGATGCCGGACGCGGGCGTCGAGGACCTGTTCGTGCTGTCGGCCGTGAGCGCGCCCGACGGCCTGATTCGCGTCGGCGACCAGTTCCCGGAGGCCGACCTCCTGACGGTCGCCATCGACGACCACCTCGACGACGACGGCTTCATCGTCCCCGGCCTCGGCGACGCCGGCGACCGCGCGTTCCGCACGACCTGACGGCGCCTCCCCTCGGAGGCTCGGTCGCCCCGGCAGCGTTCGGCTGCGGCGACCACCCTCAGCTTCAAGGCGTTGCCCGTCTTCGACGCCAGTATGAGCGATAACGCGGACACGGAGCCCTGCGAGTGGTGTGGGGACGCGGTGGCGGACCCGCTCTCGCGGACCGTCCGGGTGACGGTGGACCGCTCCCAGATCGACAGCCAGCGACTCTGCCCCGAGTGCTTCGCCAACTGGATCGACCGCTTCGAGGCGGAGATGAAACCCGAGGAGCCGGACCCCACCCCGGACCCGACGCCAGCGAGCGACGACACGGACATCATCGTCGACTGACGCGGCGCGACGACACGGACATCATCGTCGCCTGAGGCTCCGCGACGACCCCTTCGTTTCGACTCCCGAACCCGACGCAGTACGGGGATTACAGTGTCAGGCGTTCCGTCCGAAACGCACCCCCGGAGCCCTATTGTGCACTCCGGAGACGCCCCCGAATCGCGCCGGACTCGTCGGGCGGCGTCGCCGTCGCCGCTGTTGTCCGCCGCGTCCTCGCCACCAATCTCGCCCCCGGTCACGCCCTGCTACTCGCCACCGTCCTCGTCGTGGTCGTCCTCGTCGTCGGCAGCACTGAGTCCGTCGTCCCGGGGGCGGTCGAGGGCGGGGTCGGCGTCGTGGTGGTCGGAGTAGCCGTCGAACCAGCGCGCGATGCGCTCGATGCGGTCCACGATGTGGCCGGGTTCGCCGGACCGCGAGAGCTCGTGGCCCTCCCGGGGGTAGCGGACCAGGCGGGTGTCGACATCGTGTTTCAGCAGGGCGCGGTAGAGCAGCTCGGCCGTGTTCGCGGGCGTCCGATAGTCGTTCTCGGCGTGCACGACCAGCGTCGGCGTGTCGACGTACTCGGCGTACGCGACCGGCGACTTCTCCCAGAGGAACTCGGAGTCGCTCCACGGCACCGCGCGGAAGTCCCCCTCGACGAGTTTGTAGGCGTCCGAGGAGCCGTAGAATCCGGTGAGGTCGTAGACGCCGCGCTGGGCGACCGCGCCCGCGAAGAAGTCCGTGTGGCCGACCACCCACGCGGTCATGTACCCGCCGAAGCTCCCGCCGGTGACGAACGCGTTGTCCGCGTCTACGTAGCCGCGGTCGGCGACCGTGCGAGCGCCGGCCATCACGTCCTGCATCGTCACGTCGCCCCAGTCGCGCTCGATGGCGCGGCGGAAAGACTGCCCGTACCCGAACGAGCCGCGGGGGTTACACCAGAACACGACGTAGCCGCGGGCCGCCAGCGTCTGGAACTCGTGCCACATCGACCCCGTCGTCGACCACATCCTGTGCGGGCCGCCGTGGATTTCGACCGCGAGCGGATACGTCTCCCCGGGGTCGAAATCCGGCGGCGTCAACACCCACCCCTGGATTTCGGCGTCGCCGGACTCGACGGCGAGTTCCTCCGGTTCGCGGATCGCGCGGTCCTCGAGGTAGTCGGCGTTCACGCGCGTCAACCGGACTTCCTCGCCGCCCGCCGGGGTGGCCGCGACGACGTCTCCGGGGTGGTCCCACTCCGACTGCACCACGCCGACCGTGTCCCGGGTCACCGAGAACCCGTGCACGTGGCGGTCCCCGCCGAGCACGACCGCTGCGTCCGCGTCGTGCTCGCTGTCCGGGACGAATCGCCGTAGGACGTACCCGCCCTCGTCCGGCGTGCACGCGTAGAGGTAGTCGCCGTCCGCCCCCCACTCGGGCGCGTGACTCGCGTTCCAGAGTTCGACGTCGCGGTCCACGCCCGCCGTCGGCCGCGTGACCTCGTCGCTCGCGCGGTCGTAGACCTCGATCTCGGTCTGCGCGAGCGTCGGGTCGTCCGCGGGCTCCGTGGTGTACGCGATGCGGTCGCGTCCAGCCGAGTCGTCCACGGCGAGTGACGGCCCCCACCCGTCCACCGTCGTCACGACGTCAGTGTCGCCGCTGTCGGGGTCGGAGGCTTCGACGTCCCACTCCAGTTCGTCGTCGCTCCCGCGCCGAATCGGGTAGTAGAGCGCGTCGCCGCCCCACGCCGGGCCGAGGCAGTCCGCTTCCCCCTCGGTGACCGCCGTCACCTCGTCGGCAGCGAGGTCCACGACGTAGACGTGCGAACGGGCGCGGTCGGCGTACGACTCGTGGGACCTGTAGACGTGCCGGTCGATGACGCGCGGGTCTGGGTCCTCGCGCTCGTAGTCCTCGCCGACCTCGCAGTCGTGGCCCGCCTCGACCTCCTCTGGGCGGACGGACTGCACGAACGCGATGCGGTCGCCGTCCGGCCCCACGCGATGCCGGAGACGCCGCCGACGACGTCGGTCACCTGCTCGGCCTCGCCGCCGTCCGTCGGTACCACCCACAGCTGCGGGCGGTCGTCACTTGCCCCCCGCGTCGATACGAACGCGATGCGGTCCCCGGACGGACTCCACGCCGGCTCCGAGTCGACGCCCTCCGCGACCGTGAACCGCTGCGGTTCGCCGCCTCCGATGGGAGCGACGTAGACGGTCGCCTCGCGGTCCTCGTCGCCGTCCGCGGTCGCCTCGACGTACGCGACCCGGTCGCTACCCGGCGCGACCGCCGGGTGGGAGAGCAGTGAAAGCTCGCGGTAGTCCGCCGCTTCGACGGTGTTCATGTTCGTCGATTGCTTGGGTCGACGAAAGGCGTTGTGCTACCCCTCGCGCCGTTCCGTCTCCGGGTCGGGGTCCGCGAGGTACGACCGGATGGCGTCGTCGGGCACGTGTTCGAGCAGCCGTCGATAGCCACGCTCGGTGCGCTCGCGAATCGCCTCGTCCGTCAGCTTCGTCTCGAACGCGCGGTCGATGTACGCCTCCCGGAGTGCTTCGTAGCGGTCCTCGTCGAGACCGTGGTCGTCGCCGGCCTCCTCGTCGTACCACTCGCGCCAGCGGTTGCGGTCGCCCCAGTCGCCGCTGAACTCGCTCTCGCGGCGCTGCCAGTCGTAGTGCGCGGCGACGCCCTGGGGAAAACCTCGTTGCTCGCGGTGGTCGGCCAGCAGGCAGCGCGCGACGTGCGCGCCGCGGCCCGCCGCGATCACGACCTGTGCGTTCCACTCGCCCGCGGGCGACGCGACGTAGAGGCCCTCGACGGGCGTCCGCCCGTCCTCATCGGCATAGTCCGGGTCGAGGTGCTCGTGGGTTTCGCCGTCGTGTTCGTGGGTCTCGAACGCCTCGTCGCCGACGAGCGGACGCACGTAGGTTGCGTCGTACCACGCTGCGGTGAGGACGTACTCGGCCCGGACGCGGCGGCCGTCCTCGGTCTCGACGGCGAAGCCGCCGTCACCCACTGCGTCGATGGAATCGACGGCGTCGTCGACGAAGTCGCAGCCCGCCGTCTTTGCGTGATCCTCGAACAGCGCCAGCAGCGTCGGGACGTCGACGCCGCCCGGGAAGCCGGGGTAGTTCTCGACGAACGCACACCGCCCGAGCGCGCCCGCGCCACGGTCGAAGACGACCGTGTCGAGGCCGTACCGGGCCGTGAACACGCCCGCCGAGCAGCCGGTCGGCCCACCGCCGACGACGACCACGTCCCTGTGGCTGTCGAAGTTATCAGCCACGTCAGAACTCCCCATTGACGATGCCGGCTACCCGGTCGCGGTCGAACAGGTCGCCGTCGAAGCCATAGAGGTCACCGGCGAGTCGTTCGGTCAGCACGAGGTTGGTGATGGGGCCCTGGTAGAGGCCGCCAGCGCGGTAGACCGCTTCGTTCTCCACGGCAGCGATACGGCTCGCGGTCTCGTGGTCCTCGAGGAAGCCCACGACTGTGTCCTGAAAGTCGCTCGCGGACATCGCCTCGTAGCCGCGGAGCAACAGGACCTCGGGGTCGACGTCGAGCAGCGTCTCCACGTCGATGGCCGCGCGCGTGCCGTGGAAGTCCTTGACGCCGCTCGCAGCGAGTGCGTCCTGCACGCCCAGATCCCGCAGGTGTTTAAATCCCGTGCCGCCGCCGATGACGTACGGGTAGAACTTCGTGGGTTCCCGACCGCCCCCCCCCAGACGACCGCCGCCTCCGGGCGGTCTCCTGGTCCCGGAACCACGGGTGCGAGGTTCGACTGAAAGTCCGCGTGGACTCCCTCGAAGGCCTCGTAGCGGTCAGTGCGCCTGAACACCTGCGCGAGCTTCTCGAACGCCTCCATCAGCGTGTAGTACCGGTAGTCGTCGTGCCACGGGTAGTGCTGGGCGTAGCTGCAGTTCCCGAACAGCGGCGCGACGCGCTCCTCGAGCTCGGCGACGTCCTCCCCGGTCCAGCCCTGGAAGCGGTTCTGCAGGAAGTTCGGATCCATCACGTGCACGTCGGCGTCGAACTGGAGGAACCGCTCGAAGCTCACGCCGCCGTCCTGGTACAGCGACACCATGTCGCTCGTGTCGACGCTGACGCCGTCGATGCTGTCGTAGTACTGTGTGTGGTAGCGGCTCGTCAGCCAGAGGGCTTTCGGCGGCTCGAGGCCGAGTGCGGCGCCCATGTCCGCCCAACTCCCGTTGTTCGCCACCCACGTCTCGGGCACCTCGTCGAACGTCACGTCGCCCACCGGTTCGATGGACACCGAGTACGACTCCGTGGACTCGGCGGTCGTCTGCTCGGCCGAACCGGTAGTGGTTTCGCCTGTCGCCTCGGGTGCCTCGGTCGTCCCATCACTACCGCCACCGCTGCCGGTGGTACAGCCCGCGAGTGCGCCGGTGGCGGCAACGCCCGCGGCCGCCCGGAGGAGCTGTCTACGCGTCAGTTCCGTGCTGTCAGTTCGTCCGACCATATAGTTTAGGCTAGCCTAAACGCATTTAGCCGCTTCGAATTTTAGGTGAGCCGAAGAAATTGGGGGGGGGGGGCGATCATTCGACGTCCGCGCGGCCGCTGGTCGCGTCCTGGATGCGTTCGCGGAGCGCGTCGGCGTCCGCGCGAGCGACGGTGACGTCGAAGGAGACGTCCTCGCCGTAGTCCGCGTCGAACTCGCAGTCCGCGCCCTCCAGAATTCCCCGGACGGTGCCGGAATCGTCGTACACGACGGTCACCGCGAACCGCTCCTGGGGGCGCTCCTCGACGACGCCGGCGGCGTCGACGGCGTCCTTGACGGCCCGCGAGTACGCCCGCGCGAGCCCGCCGACGCCGAGGTTCGTGCCGCCGTAGTATCTGGTGACGACGACGACCACGTTCTCGACGTCGCGCTGCTGGAGGACGTTCAACGCCGGCTTCCCGGCGGACCCCGTCGGCTCGCCGTCGTCGGACTGGTACTCCCGGAGCATGTACCCGTCTCCCGGCCCGCCGGACTCGACCCGAACCCGGTACGCGGGGACGTTGTGCGTCGCGTCCTGGTGTTCGCTCCGCACGGTGTCGACGAACGCCTCGGCGTCCGCGGCGGTCGCCGCGGGCGACGCGTACCCGATGAACTCCGAGCCCCGCACCTCGAAGGAGGCTTCGCCGCGGCCCGCCACCGTCTCGTACGCGTCAGTCACGCCTCGTCCTCGGTGCCGCGGCGAGTTCCCGCTTGCGGTTGCAAGCGCAGGATCGGTTGCGAGTTCCTCGTCTGTCCGACGGCCGCATGCTGCGTGCGTGCTGCCAACCGGAGGACGCCGTCAGGACACTCCCCCAAAGGATTATGCGTGCGCTCGCGAAAGTGATACTCCGATGGCCGCGTTGACGACGTTGGAACTCATCTACGTCCTCTTCAGCATCGCGCTCTCGATGTCGGGACTGGCGATGGTGTCGATTGCCGCCAACGCCTACCTCCGGACGGAGCGCCGCGAGATGCTGTTGCTGTCGCTCGGGTTCTCGCTCATCGTCGCCGCCGCAATCGCGACGACCGTCTCCGCGTTCGCCCAGGACTTCGACAACGCCGTCGTCCTGTTGACGGTGAACTACGCGATCACCACCGTCGGCTACCTGTTCGTCATCGCCAGCGTGATCGGCGAACCGTAACGCAGCCGCGTCGCTCCCGGTTCTTCGAGGCGCCCGGGTCTGCCGGCCCGGTCAGGAGAGTTCGACCGACCGCACGAACGGCAACGCCATCAGCTCCGTGACCACGTCCCCGGGCAGGGATTCGTCGGTCACGAGGTAGAGCCGCGGTTCGTCCGTGAACTCGGGGTCCTCGCTGATGGTCTGGCGAATGCTGATGTCGCGCTCGGCGAGCAGTCCGGTGACTTCCGCGACGATACCGGGTTCGTCGGCGTCCTGGACCTCCACCGTGACGACGGTCAAGTCGAGGACGGGTGCGAGGTCCATCAGGCTCGGAATCTGGCTGATGTTCTGGAAGATGCGCGTGAGTTCGTCGTCAGCGAGGATGGCTTCCGTCGTCGAGTCGACGACCCGGCGGTCGACGCCGGCCTCCTCGGCGATCTGCGTGTAGGGAATCTCGATGTCCCCGGAGACCACGCGCCCGTCGTCGTTCACCGAGAAGCCGCGTTCGAGCAGGAGCCGGATCACGGCCTGCTGGCCGGGGCTCCCCTCGAACTTCTGCATGATGTCCTCGAACATACCGTGACGGAGACGTCGTGTCGTGAAAACGATGTGGGGTGCCGCGGTGGGCTGGATTCCGCGCGGCCCCGCCAGGCGGCGGGCCGCGTCGGGACAGGAGGCTTTTGGCGGCGCGCGCCGTCGGTGCGCGTATGCGTCAACTCGACACCTGTGACTTCTGTGGGGCCGCCGCCGACGGCGTCTACGAGGTCCTTCCGGCGTCCGTCGCGGGCGACCCGAAGCGCCTCGCGCTCTGCACCGACTGCCGGACCACCCTCCAGTCCGTCGTCGACCCGCTGCTGGACGCTGCCGAGTCCACGACCACCGCCCCGGACGCGTCGGCCGGAAGCGACGCGTCGACGACTGCAGGGGACACCGACGGCGCCGCATCGACGACTGCGGGGGACAGCGAGATGGACGCAGACGGCGAGACGGTCCCTGACAGCGGGACGGCCGTCGACGACGCCCTCGACGCCGCCGGTGACACCGACGACTCAGTTGCTGCGGCCCCTCCGGACCAACCCGACAGTTCGCCGGCCGACCACACCGATGGCATCACTATCGAAGCGGAATCCGAGTCGGTCGACGCTGAAACCGCCGAAAATGGCGATGCCACAGCCGCCGAGGGGACCGAAACGCGGGCGTCCGAGACCGCACGGACGCCCCGGCCTGACGGCTACGCCCAGATTGTGCGCCTCCTTCAGAACCGCGACGGCGCGATGCCACGCGAGGACCTGCGCGTGCTCGCGACGAACGCCTACGACATCGGCGGCCGCCAGTTCGAGGACGCCGTCGACGCCGCCGTCGACAACGGCGACGTCGAAGAAACCGCGGACGGCCTCCGAACAGTCTGAAACACCGGTAGCGGACAGCGCCGCTACAGTTCGCCCTTCGTGGACGGCGTCCCCGACCGCCGGTCGTCGATGCGGGTGGCGTCGTCGAGCGCCCGCGCCACGCCCTTGAACAGCGCTTCCACCTCGTGGTGCGCGTTCTCGCCGTCCACCTCGCAGTGCAGCGTCAGGCCGGCGTTCGTCGCCAGCGACCGGAAGAAGTGCCGCGCCAGCACGCTCGTGAACTCGCCGACCCGCTCCTGGCCGAACTCGCCGTCGAACTCGTACACCGGCCGCCCGGAGACGTCCACCACGACGCCCGCGACGGCCTCGTCCAGCGGGACGCGGCGGTCGGCGTACCGCACGATGCCGCGCTTGTCGCCGAGCGCGTCAGCGAACGCCGTCCCGAGCGCGATGCCCACGTCCTCGACAGTGTGGTGGTCGTCGACCTCCAGGTCGCCGTCGCACCGCACTGTCACGTCGAAGAGCCCGTGCTTCGCGAACGAATCCAGCATGTGGTCGAAGAAGCCGATGCCGGTCTCCACCGTGCTGTCGCCGTCCCCGTCCACGTCGAGCGTCACGTCGACGTCCGTCTCCGCCGTCTCGCGACTCACTGCCGCCGTCCGGTCGGTCATACACGGGACGTGGAGAGCCGGCTACAAGGCCGTTCCGCCTGCTAGTCATTGTTGCGCGTGCTTTTGGCGCCTTCCTCGTATCCGTCTCCTCCTCGAAAGCCCCCTCCCGGTCGGCCCCGTTCGAAGTCCCGCCCGACAGATTGGCCGGCTGTCGATACGCGCCAGCTGGGTGGCCTGGAGAAACGCGCCGACTGGCTGGTCAGTCCCGGTCGTCGACGGCGGCCTGGGCGTCTTCGAGCGTGAAGTTGCCCTCGTAGAGCGCCGTGCCGACGACGACGGCCGCGGCGCCGGCGTCCCGGAGCGCGACCACGTCGTCGACGTC
>NZ_WUUU01000056.1 GCF_009831555.1 Halobacterium bonnevillei
GCGGGCGTCGGTTCGCCGGGCCCTACTGGGGGGCGGCGTTCAGCCTCGGCGGCGGCCTCGCCGGCGGCACCATCGCGCTCGTCTCCCAGCGGTTCGGCGCGAACGCGTACGACGAACTCGGGCAGGCCATCCGCTCGAGCGTCGTCCTCACCGTCACGGCCACCATCCCCGTCGCCGTCCTGTTCTACGCGCGCCCGGTCGCGCTCATCTCGCTGCTCACCGACGACCCGGCAGCAATCCAGTACGGCGCCGATTACCTGCGCGTGCTCGCCGTGGGCGTGCCGTTCGCCGGCCTCAACCTCATCGGGAGTCGCGCGCTTATCGGCGCGGACGACGCCTGGACCGCGATGGTCCTGCGCGCCGGCGGCGCCGTCATCAACGTCGCGCTCAACGCCGTGTTCATCTTCGTCCTGGGGATGGGAGTCGTCGGCGCCGCGCTCGGCACGGTCGTCAGCAACGTCGTCGTGGTCGGTGCGTTCGCCGTCGGGATGACCCGCGGCGGACTCCCGGTGGTGGGCGCGTTCCCCGTCACCGTCTCGCCGCTCGGCCAGTACTGGCACCGCGGGACGTGCCGGGACATCGTGGAAATCGGGCTGCCGGTGGTCGGCCGGAACTCCGTGTGGACCGTCGCGCGCTTCCCGTTGCTGGCGTTCGTCGGCATGTTCGGCTCCCCGACGGTGGCCGCGTACATCGTCACGCGGCGCATCTGGGGCATCATGAACGCGCCCGGGTGGGGCTTCGGGCTCGCCGCCTCCAGCCTCGTCGGCCAGGAACTCGGGAAGGGCGACGAGGAGACGGCTGCCTCCTACGGCCGCGAAATCACGGTGTTCTCTGTCGCCACGTACGCCCTCGCGGCGGTCGTGGTCGCGGTGTTCGCCCACCAGATCGTCCGCCTGTTCGTCGACGACCCCAGCGACCCCAGCGTCCTCCTCGCGGTCGGCATGGTGTACGCCGCAGCCGTGGCCATCATCCCGCAGGGCGTCACGGCGGCCATCGCCGGCGCGCTCGACGCCACGGGGGACACGCGCTGGCCGTTCTACAGCCGCGCAATCGGCATGTTCGGGATTGGCATCCCCCTGGTCTACCTCGGCGCAACCACGCGTCTGGGGATCCTGGGCATCTACCTCTCCTTCTTCGCGGAGACGCTCGTCCCGGCCGCCATCAACTACTACCGGTTCACGACCGGGAAGTGGCGCGCGATCAGCCGCGGCTACCGGCCCGACGCCACCACCGAGGACTGATCGGGAGCGTCAGAACCGTCCCGGCGTCATCGGTTCCGCGAGGTCGTGGTCGCCGCCGGTAAGCTGCGCTGAGAGGACGTCCGCGACTGCCGGCGCGAGCGTGACGCCCTGCCCGCTCATGCCGACAGCGAGGTAGAACCCGGGGACAGCCGACTCGCCGACGACCGGACGGCCGTCCGGCGTGACCGTCCGCAGGCCCACCCACTCGTCGACGACGGTGGTGTCCGTCAGTGCTGGGACAGAGGCCTCCAAGAACGCCTCTGCTTCGTCGTGGAAGTCGTCGAGCACGTCCGTCGGTGCGTCCGGGTCGCGGACCTCGCCGTCGGCGTAGTCGGTGAGGTACTTCCCGACGTACGCGCCGTCGCTGCCGACGGGCCGAACGTACCGCTTGGACTCGAACACCGCGAACGGAACCTCGCGGTCGGCGCCCTCGACGACCAGAATCGGGCCGACGGTGTGACGGAGCGGCGTCCGCACGCCGACGAAATCGTTCACCCGGGTCGCCCACGGTCCCGCGGCGTTCACTACGGCGTCCGCGTTTACCACCGCCGACTCCGTTTCGACTGCTGTGACGCCCGCGTCGTCCGTCTGGACGTCGACGACCGCCTCGTCGGTCCGAATCTCGGCGCCAGCCGCACGCGCTTCCGCCGCGAAGTGCTCGACCAGTTCGTCCACGTCGAAGTACCCCTCTTCGGGCGTGTACAATGCCCCCTCGTGGTCGGCTGCTGCGACCCCATACTTCGAGAGTGCGTCGGCGTCGACCCACTCCGCGTCGTACCCGAGCTCGCGAAGGGGCTCGACGGCGTCCCTGAGGTCCGCAGCGTACGCGTTCGTCTCCGCGACGGTGAGCCTGCCGACCTGCTCGAACGACAGCGCCCCGTCGGCGACGAGCGGGCCGTACGTCTCCCAGGATAGCTTCCGGACCGCGTCGTCGGACGCCTCCGGGCGGGGCTGCTGGGTCATGAAGATGGCCGCCGACGCGCTCGTCGTCCCGCCGCCGAGCACGTCACGCTCACAGAGCGTCACTTCCGTCTGGGGTTCTGTCGCGAGTGCCGCAGCGAGTGTCATCCCCACGATGCCCCCGCCGACGATGACGACGTGCATGCCTACGCGTAGCTGGCCGACGAGCATAAGTACTCAGTGGAGCACCGCTCGCGCCTCCGTTCGCAGGTGCCTGGTGAGTTCGCCCACTGGCACGGGCGACGACGGCGGGAATCGGGTTCCGAGCGCCGCCCCGTGTGCTCCGTTCCGCTGCTGCCTTGCTGCGAGACTCCCGTGAGAGCTAACCGATAGCGATCGACGACCCGGTTGTCCGAAACCCCTACATATACTTCATGATAAATAATACGTAATGGGGGACGAGCGAACGGTGGACGACCAAACGGTTCTCGAGGACGACCCTGCAGACGGCCGGCCGTACACCGTCATGGTCGCGCTCGCCAATCCCGCTCACGTCGAGCAGTTGATGCGGACGGCCACCGACCTCGCGGCGGACAACGACGGACAGATCCGGGTCGTCAGCGTCATCCACAAGCACGTGACGTCCCCGTTCTTGCTGTTCTCGGAGGAACGCATCAAGCGGGAGTTCGCCGACGACCAGCAGGCAGTCCTCGACGAGGCGGTCGCACTCGCAGAGGAGCGCTCAGTGCCGGTCAAGCGGAGTCTACTCGTCGGGTCGGACGTCTCCGACACCATCCTCTCAACGGTCGCACAGACCGACGCGGACTCGCTGTTGCTCGGCTGGCAGGAGCAGTCGCGGCCGTCGGACATCATGCTCGGAACGACCCTGGACCCGCTTGTGCGGCGCGCACCCTGCGACGTCTTCGTGGAGCGCGTCGGGACCACCGCCGAACGCGTGGACGCGGTCCTGCTCCCGACGGACGGCGGGCGGCACGTGGAGCCGGGGGCCGACCTCGCGGAAGCGATTGCGCGCTCGAACGACGCGAGCGTGACTGTCGTCTCCTACGTCCCGCCCGGCGGCACTGCCATGGAACGCGAAGCCGCCCGGAGCCACGTCGACGCGGTAACCGAACGCCTCGAGGGCGTTCCAGTCGACGAGCACGTGCATGAAGCGGCCGACCCCGCGGACGCCATCGTCGACGCGGCCGCCGACCACGACCTCGTCGTCCTGGGAGCGACGCGCGAACGACAACTCCGCCGTCGCGTGATCGGGTCGGTCGCGGAAACCGTCGCCCGGCGAGTCGCGCCACCGGTCGTCATCGCGAAGCGCGGTGCCGAACCCTCGCTCCTCGGCCGCGCGCTCGAGGGGTGGTGGGGGTGAACAGAATCAGAACGGATTCTCACGCTGGTCGCCTTCACAATCTGTCCGAATCCGCCAGTATCGCGAGTGAGTCGTGGACCCGAGGGACTCTCCTGAACGGCCACCGCGTTCGCTTGGGACGGTGACAAGGCATGAAACTGTCCGATTCGACGGGCGGCGAATCGCCCACCGAACAGGATCGTGATTCCCGACAGTCTACAGCGGCTACCGGGAAGAACGTCGCGGTCGACATCCCGAGCGGATATCACGATCGAACTTGTGTACCCCGAACGACGCGCACGTGGGCGGCGCTCTCCAGACACCCATATCACGGCACGAAGAAACAAAGACGGAGCCGACGATGCCGATGATCGTCGCTCGAGAGTCTACTGTCCCGCCCGGTCCTACCGGCCTTCCCGGCATCGGCTGTGCCCTCGAGTCCCGGCGCGCGCTCGAATTCCTCCTCGAAAATCGCCGCAACTACGGCGACGTCGTCTACTACCAGTTCTTCACTGAATCCATCTATCAGCTCAACCACCCCGACGACATCGAGTCGGTGCTCGTCACCAACAACCAGGCGTTCACCAAGAGCCACCTGACCAAAGACGTGCTCGGTCCCGTCGCGGGCGAGGGGTTGTTCACCAGTGACGGCGACCTGTGGCGCGAACAGCGACAACGCATTCAGCCTGCGTTTCACCCGGACCAGATAGCCGTCTACGCAGACCTGATGGTCGACGCCATCGACCGACGGCTCTCGACGTGGACGCCGGGGGACCAGGTCGACATCAATCAGGAGATGCGAGCCGTGACACTCGACGTCGTCGCCCGCGCACTCCTCGGCGCGGAAGTCGAAACGGAGATCGAGCGGATCGGCACCAGCCTCGACACCATCTTCGGTCGACTCGGCAGCGCGTGGCATCACCTCCTCCCGGGCTGGGTGCCGACGCCCGGAAACCGCCGCTTCGAGCGTGCGCTGTCGTCGCTGGAGGCGGTCGTCGACGACATCATCGCCGAGCGCAGGACCAATCCGGACGGAGACGACGTCCTGTCCAGACTGCTCGCAGCGGAGTTCTCCGGTGGCGAACCGATGAGCCGGCGACAACTCCGAGATGAAGTGATGACCTTCCTGGTGGCGGGCCACGAGACGACAGCCCAGGCGCTGACGTTCACCTGCTACCTCCTGGCAACACACCCGGATGTCGAGACGACCCTCGTCCAGGAACTCGAGGCCGAACTCGACGGGAGCGATCCGACGATGGCCGTGATGGACGAACTCCCGTACACGGAGCGCGTGATTACGGAGTCGCTGCGGCTCTATCCGCCAGCGAGCGACATCCACCGCGAACCCGTCGACGGTATCGACATTCGGGGGTATCAGATCCCACCGGGTGCGACGATTGCAACACCGCCGTGGGTGGTCCACCGCGACCCGCGGTGGTACGACGAGCCGGACGCGTTCCGCCCAGGACGCTGGACCGACGACTTCCGAGCGGCACTTCCACGGCTGGCGTACTTTCCGTTCGGTGCCGGCCCTCGCCGCTGTGTCGGGGAACGGTTCGCGCTGATGGAGGCGACGCTCGTCCTCGCAGCGCTCTACCAGAACTATCACCTGGAACTCGATTCCGAGACGACGTTCGAGTTGGAATCCGCGGTCACCACTCGTCCGAAGCATCCGATCCGGATGACTGTCCAGGACCGATAGCAGGTCAGCAGGCTCTCCGATACCCGCAGCCGAATATCCGGACCGGTGAAAGTACTGCATCGAGGGATCGTGGGTATTCCGCCGGCCTCACGCACGAAATCGGGAGCCTGGCCGATTAGCCAGCCACCGAATCGAGTAGCTGTTCCTCGGCGGCCCGGCCCGGGTCGAAGGCGTTTCCATCGCGGCCGCTCGTGACGGACTCTTTGACTGTCTCGGCGATAGACTGCTTGACTGGCGTCGACTGCCAGCCCAGGGACGCGAGCTTGCAGGTGTCGAGTACGTGTGGATATCGTGACCCAAGGTGGTGATAGAGGACGAAATCGTCCGGGTCGAGGCCGACCGCCGCGAGCTCACGCTCGCTCACGTGGACGACCGTCAGCGACGTGTCGAGTTCAGCAGCAATCAGTTCAACGACGTCCTCCATCGTGCACACGCGGCGGTCACCGACGTTGTAGGCTTCCCCCGCCACGCCCCGTTCGGCCACGACCCGAATCGCGCTCGCAACGTCTTCGACGTACGCCCGGTGCCAGATTGCGGTCCCGTCACCCGGCACGACGACGCGGTCGTGATTCGCGACCCGGTCGACCCAGTAGTCGTGATGGCTCTGCAGGCCGGGACGGTCCTCCGCCCACGCGGGGGCTGTATCCCCGGTTCCGGTTCCGGTTTCGGTAGCGGCTTGGAGGGACTTCGGACCGTACACCATCGTCGGACGGACAGAGCGGTGACGCCGCGGTCTGCCGCCGAAACCACCTCTCGATCGCACTCGGCCTTCCGCGGTCCGTAACTCGCCATCGAGTCGTCCGTCGCCTGTTCGGGCGTGCAGTCGTGTAGCGGCGTCTCGTCCTCGCGCTTGGGAATCGTATGCGCACTGTACACGCCCCCGCTCGACACGTAGACGTACGCGTCCACGTCGGGGAATGTGTCGGTGGCAGTTCGGACGTCTCCGGGAGACAGGGCAGCGCAATCCACAACCAGGTCTGGGTCGATATGCCCGACGCTGTCGGCGAACGCCTCGACGTCGGTTCGGTCCGCCGTACGGTACGCGACGGGTAGCTCGTCGGGGAGCCGATAGCCGTTGGTTCCCCGACTCAGTACCGTGACGTTGCAGTCGTGGTCGAGGAGTTCCCGGACGGCGTGGCGACCGATAAAGCCGGTTCCCCCGATTACGAGCGCCGATTCGAGCTGTCTTGTGTCGGTCGTGCTGTCTTGCTGCATAGTCGAGCTGTGGGCTGTCCGATCGACGTCGCCTCACACTCGCCACCATCGTCGTCGTATTTGGCTGCTAGCGTTCGAGGGAGGTAACGCTATGTGGTGAATGGCTATTCACCCACTGAATTCTACACTGAGTTCGCCCTGACCGAGTTTGACCGACTGCGACGACGGGTAGGCGTTCGGGGACACGGAACCCGGCATACAGCGCGGTCGAAACGGAAAAGTTAGAGCCGGTAAAGGGATTTGAACCCTTGGCCTATTCCTTACGAAGGAATCGCTCTACCAGTCTGAGCTATACCGGCACGCTTCGGTTCACTCGCACGCCGAACCCTGCCTCGCTTCGCTCGGCAGCACACCGGCGCACCTCGTGCAACCTACCGTAGCCGGATGACAGAAATAAGGGTGTCGAATTACTGCCGCGTCAGTCGGGCGTCCAGCACGACGTTGAGTTCGTGGGGCGCGTACGACCTGACGGTGCGCGTGTTCTCGATGGTGACGTCGTAGGCGGGTTCGGCCGCGTCCCGAATCGCCGCTTCGCCGGGGCCGAACAGGTCGTTCTCGTGCTGGAAGTCGTAGTAGTGAATCACGCAGTCGTCGCCCGCGAGGGCGACCGCGGTGTCGAGGAACTCGTCGGCGGTGTGGGGGAGGTTCATCACGATGCGGTCCGCCCAATCCGCGTACTCACTGGCCGTTTCTCTCACGTCCCCGGCGATGGCCGTCACGCGGTCCGCGACGTCGTTCCGTCGAGCGTTCCGCCGCAGGTATTCGACGGCCGTCTCGTTGATGTCGGTGGCGACCACTGTCGCGCCCGCTTCTGCCATCGGAATCGCGTACGGGCCGACGCCCGCGAACATGTCGAAGGCGTGCTCGCCGACCGCGACCTGTTCGACGACGCGGTGGCGTTCCGTCGCGAGGCGCGGCGAGAAGTAGACCTCCGCGAGGTCCAGTTCGAACTCGCAGCCGTACTCGGTGTGGACGGTCTCCGTGCCGGAAGATTCGCGCCGCTCGTCTTCGGACCCTCGGCTCGCTTCGCTCGACGCAGTGCCGTCTCCGGCGAGCACGTCCCAGTCGCGGACGCGCTCCGTTCCCTTGACCTTCGACGCGCGATTCACGACCGTCTTCGCTCGGACGTCGGACGCCATCACGGCGTCGGCGACGTCGCGGGCGCGCTCCGGGTCGTCCTCGTCGAGGATGACGACGTCGCCGAGGCGTTCGCAGGTCGGCTCGAATCCGAGGATGTCGGCAGGGGTCGTCGGCGTCTCGCGCTCCGGCGCGTCGTAGTCCACGACCGCGAGGTCTTCGGGAACGGTGTCCGGGTCGCTGACGGGAATGTAGAGGCTGCCGTCCTCGTGCGTGATCGCGTACTCGTCGACGAGGAGGTCTGCGTCTGCGAGCCGCTGGCGGGTCGCCTCCCCGTCCTCCACCGGCACGCGGACGCACGGTACTGGCATCGTCGGGAATCAGTCGGGCGCGGCCTTACCCGTGTCGCTTCCCGGCCGGCCCGCGCCGTCCAGGGGGAGACCGCGTTGTCGTCTCGAAACCCCTACGGCCCCGGATGCGCTACCGGAGGTATGCTCACGTTCGTCGGTCTGGGGCTGTACGACGAGCGCTCTGTCACTGTCGCGGGCGCCGACGCCATCGCGGCCGCCGACCGAGCGTTCGCGGAGTTCTACACCAGTCGCCTCGTCGGCGCGGACGTCGCGGACCTGGAAGCCTACCACGGTATCGACGTGGAAGTCCGGGACAGAGCCGGGGTCGAACAGGACCCGGAGCCGATGCTGGCGGCCGCGGAGACCGAGGACGTCGTCTTCCTCACGGCGGGGGACACGATGATCTCGACGACGCACGTGGACCTCCGGTTGCGTGCCGAGGACCGCGGCGTCGAGACGCGCGTGATTCACGCGCCGACCGCGGAGTCCGCGGCGTCCAGCCTTACGGGCCTCCAGAACTATCGCTTCGGGAAGGCGACCACGCTCCCCTTCGAGTGGGCGCACGGCGCGGACGGCGTGCCGAGTTCGGTCGTCGATGCGATCGAGGCGAACCGCGAGCGCGACCTCCACACACTCTGCTATCTCGACATCAAGGTCGACCACCCGCGCGCGGACGGCGACGAGTACATGACTGCCAGCCACGCCGCGGGTCTCCTCGCGGACCACTGGGACCCGGACGCGATCGGCGTGGTCGTCGCCCGGGCCGGCGCGCCGGACGCGACAGTTCGCGCGAACCGTCTCGCCGCGCTCGCCGACGAGGACTTCGGCGACCCCCTGCACTTGCTCGTCGTCCCCGGGGACCTCCACCACGTCGAAGCCGACGCGCTCGCGGGCCTCGCGGACGCGCCGGCGAACGTGCTCGACGAGTACCGGGACTAAGTGCGTGATTACGGCGGCGCTCCCTCGCCAGACGCCTCCAGTGTCCGCTTCAGGTCCAGCAACGGGGAGCCGTCGGCCATGTCCACGCCCGCGACCTCCAGCGTGCCGGCGTCCTCGTCCACCGCGATGAGTTCGCAGGTCGTCAGGCAGACCGGATTCGGTCTCGCGGGAGAGCGCGTCGTGAACACCCCGCGGTCGCCTTCCCGGACGCGCAACACCGAACGGTCCGCGTCGTCCGCCCACCAGACGACGAGTACGGAATCGCCGGGCGCGAATCCCGTCAGGCCTCGGCGGAACGGCTCGTCGACGTGGACGGTCCCAGACTGCTCGCCGAGAAAGCCCTGGCGTGGCGCCTCCCCCGTGGTGTCGAACGGCGTCTCGACGTGGCCGATTGGGTCACACTCCATGCGTCGCCCAACGACCGCGGCCCCGATAGCCGTGGGGGTGCAGGGGCGGTGTCGCTCCAACTGAGCTCCAGAACTACTCCGACACGGCCTCACCCACCGAAAAGGACGCGTAATTGACGACGAGGAACGCGACGACCAGAAGGACCGCCAGAACGGCGAACGCAATTGAGAGATTCCGCCTGGTGGCGGGTTCGAGGTCGAACTGTTCGCCCGCCCAGTCGGTCGCGAACAGTCCCGCGAGGAACAGACACGCCCCGATAGCCGCGACTTGCAGCCCGCCCAGTAGCGACACCGGGACCACCAGGAGGCCGTAGCCCCCGACGAGGACGCCCAGCAACATCGCCAGCCCCGCCACGACGTCCAGCGCGATGTCGACCCAGGAGGACTCGGTTGCCATACACATACACGCACTCGGCAGCCTAAAACAGTTGCCCGTGCGTTGCGGTGTCGCCACTCTGTTAGAAACCGAGCGTGGACCTGTCGTGGTGGCCAGGAGACCCGGACAGTGCTGGGAAGCGGGCGTCTCGCGGTCGCTACGCCGAGCGGTCCATCGGCGACTCGTCGGGGTCGAGGACCTCGATCTCGTGGCCGTCGGGGTCTTTCGTGAAGGCGTAGTTGTAGTCGCAGGACTCGGGGTCGCGGAAGTCCGCGGCCTCCCGCTCAATCAGCGCCTCCCAGTCGCCGACCAGGTCGTCCGTGCGGACCGCCAGGTGACCCCACGCGTCGCCCAGGTCGTACGTCCGGCCGTCGTAGTTGTACGTCAGTTCGACCGCCATCGCCTCGTCGCTGGCGCCCGTCGGCTTCATGAAGTAGTTCGCGAACGTGTCGGACTCCCAGCGACCGGTGTGTTCGTACTCGAATTTCCGCGTCCAGAACCCGAGGTGCTGGTCGGCGTCTTCGACGCGAACCATCGTGTGGTCGAGACTCCACCGCTGGCCGTGGTCCCGTTCGACGAGTTCGACCTCGTGGCCGTCGGGGTCCTTCACGAACGCGTACGAGCCACCACAGGAGTCGGGGTCGCGGTAGTCGGCGACGCCCGCGTCCGTCAGTTCCTCGTAGGCGTCGTAGACGTCCTCGACGCGCACGGCGATGTGGCCCCACGCGTCACCGAGGTCGTACTCGGAGGTGTCGTGGTTGTACGTGAGTTCGAGGAGTGCGCCGTCCTCGTGGACGTCCTCCGGACCGAGGTAGACGTTCGTGAACGTCTCTGCCTCCCAGCGCGCGTACTCCACGTAGTCGAGGTGGGACTGGTACCAGGAAAGCGATTCGTCGAGGTCGCCGACGCGCAGCATCACGTGGTCGAGTACGAACTCGCTCATGTGCGAGTGATGGACGGCGCCGTCGAAAAGCGTACCGAACCCGGAACCAGACGCCATCTCGACACCCGCAGAACGCGCGGCTTCCTACGCGCGACTCGGGAGCAGTTCGTCGCCGTAGCCGACCCAGACCGCGGCCCACAGCCAGACCGCGCCGACGGGGACCGCGAGAATCCCCTGCTGGCCGGACAGCGAGACGCCGAGCAACCCGACGTCGACGCCCGCCAGGAACAACAGGCCCGCCGGAACCCGGGCGTCGAATCCGGACACGTGGTTTAGGACTGCTGCAGCGAGCCCCAACGCGTACAGGAGCGTCGCCGTCGGCCACGCGGTCAGCCTCGCCGGGACCGTCGGTACGCGCCCGAGGTACTCCAGCATCGACGTGAACGAAAACGGGTCGAGGTGGAGGAACCCGCCCGCGAACATTGTGTAGAAGCCGCCGTCGAACGTCACGACCACCCATGGTAGCAGCCCCGCGAGCACGGCGACCGCGAGCCGACGGCGGGTCACTGCGTGGTTCTGCTGGCTCGACGAGCGGTCTGGAGCCGGCACTGCTATCGCCGCGCGACGACGCGGAGCACGTCCTCGTCCTCGAGCACGTGGTCGCGGCCGACCTGCTGTTCGTCGTGGACCGCGGACGGACCGGTGACGCGGGCGAACCGGAACCGCTCGTCGAGCGTCCCGCCGAGTTTCCGGAGGGCGTCGTCGACGGTCTCGCCCTCGCGGATGATCAGCGGCTCCTCGTAGTCGATGCCTCGCCCCGGCTTGTCCATGTAGATGCGGATGAGGCCGAGTTCCTCCCACATCCGTTCTTTGAGGACGTCCAGGCCCTTCTCCTCGGCAGCGGAGATGAAGATTGCCTCCTCGGGGTCGATTCCCTGATCGCGGAGCTCGGCCTTCATCGTGTCCACGTAGGACGGCTCGATGAGGTCGACCTTGTTCACGGTGACGAGCGACGGCATGTAGACGCGGTTGTCCATCACGCCGTCGACGAGGCGGTCCACGGAGGGGTTTCCGCGGATGGTGACGTTGGCGTTGATGAACCCTCGCTCGCGGAGAATCTCCTTGACGGTGTCCTCGTCCAGGTCCATGTCGCCGGACGTGTTCACGTCGATGCCGTCCTTGCCCTTCCGGCGGACGGTCACGGACGGTGGCTCCTCGTCGACGCGGATGTTGACGTTGTAGAGTTCCTCCGCGAGGCGCTCGTACTGCTCGATCTCGAACGCCGACAGCATGAAGATGACGAGGTCCGCGGCCCGAATCACCGACAGAATCTCCTTCCCGCCGCCGCGGCCGCCCGCCGCGCCCTCGATGAGCCCCGGGACGTCCAGCAACTGGATGTTCGCGCCGCGGTACTCCAACATCCCCGGGTTGACGTTCAGCGTCGTGAACTCGTAGGACCCGACCTCGCTGTCCGCGTTCGTCATCGCGTTGATGAGCGAGGACTTCCCGACGGACGGGAACCCGACGAGCGCCACGGTCGCGTCGCCGTGCTGTTCGACGGCGTAGCCGCCACCGCCGCCGCTGCCCGACTCCTGCTTCTCGAGTTTCTCCTTTTTCTCCGCGAGTTTCGCCTTCAGACGGCCAACGTGCGCCTCAGTAGATTTGTTGTACGGCGTGTTGGCGATTTCTTCTTCGAGCGATTCGATTTCCTCCTCCAGACCCATTGTGCCCGACTAGGCTACTCCCGCCGAAAAGCGCTTCCCTCCGCGGGCGACCGGGATTGTTTTCGACACGTTCATAGGTCGTCTCAAGAGATTTGGGGACGATGCCGGACCCCTCCAACCTCCGCGACAGCACCCAGATCGTGCTCCCGAGCGCCGCGCTGGAGGGGCTTCGGGCGGACATCGAGTCCGAGTTCGTGGTCAGCATTCTCGAGGACGACGGTGTCGTCCGAATCATCGGCAGCCCCGTCGTCATCAAGAACCTGAGCGAGTACCTCGCACGGCAGGGCGTGAACGTCCCTTGACGCGCGTCAGGTGTTCTCACCGCCTTCCGTAGAAAGAAAGTGTTAAAGCCGCGGCGACGGTTTCTCGGAGTATGGCTGATACGATTGAAGTGCTGGTTCCCGGTGGCCAGGCCGACCCCGGCCCGCCGCTCGGTCCGGAACTCGGCCCGACACCCGTCGACGTACAGGCAGTCGTGCAGGAGATCAACGACCAGACCGAAGCGTTCGACGGCACGGAAGTGCCGGTCACCGTCGAGTACGAGGAGGACGGGTCGTTCAGCATCGAGGTCGGCGTCCCGCCGACGGCCGCGCTCATCAAGGACGAAGCCGGCTTCGAGACCGGTGCTGGCGTCCCCAACGAGGAGTTCGTCGCCGACATCTCCATCGAACAGCTGAAGACCATCGCGGAGCAGAAGAAGCCCGACCTGCTCTCCTACGACGCGCGCAACGCCGCGAAGGAGGTCGCTGGCACCTGCGCCTCGATGGGCGTCACCATCGAAGGCGAGGACGCGCGGACGTTCAAGCAGCGCGTCGAAGACGGCGAATACGACGACGTGCTTGGCGCCGAAGAAGCCGCCGCGTAAGCGCGGCTTCGAGGCGGCAAGCATTCGAAAATCGAAGATTTTCGGTTTTCTCGGCGCGGAAGAGGCAGCGGCGTAAGCCGCAACTCGACGGGCCGAGGGCTCGAGTCGCGTAGCGACTCGGTGTCCTTGGTGCTGAAGAAGCGGCTGCGTAAACAGGCGCTTCGAAGCAGTCGACGTCCGCCCTCCGTGCAGGACGTTCGGTCACGATTCTGCGGTGCAGTTCCGCATCGAGCGCAACGGCGTTCGTCGGAAACGAGGAAAATTGAGCCGTCAGTCGTCCTCGCGAACGGCGACGAAGCGGAGTCGGCGGTAGTCCGCCGTCCAGACGCCGTCCTCGAAGTAGTCGGCGCGGAGTTCGTCTTCGACTGCCGCGACGACGTCGTCGAGTTCGTCGTCGGGGACTGGCGCCAGCATCGTGTCACCGAACATCTCCAGCCAGGACGCCAGGCCGTCCTCGCCGTCGTCGAGTTCGGTGGGGCGGTCGAAGAGGGTGGCGTACCGTACTTCGAAGCCGCGGGCCTCGAGGAGCGAGGCGTGCTCGCTGATGCTGGGGAAGTACCACGGGTGGGACTGGTCGTAGCCGCGGCGGTCCAGCTCCCGGAACACTGCGTCGACGATGCCACTGACGTTCCCGGTGCCGCCGAGTTCGGCGACGAAGCGCCCGCCCGGCTTCAGGAGTGATCTGCCGGACTCAGCTACCTCGTCCTGCTCCGGAATCCAGTGCAGCGCCGCGTTCGAGAACACGGCGTCGAACGGTTCGTCTCCGGGGAGGTCCTGGAGGGACAGGTCGCGGGCGTCCGCGTGCACGAAGTCGTAGTCGGGGTAGTCGGCCCGCGCCTCCTCGAGCATCGACTCGGCGTTGTCGACGCCGACGACGTCGGCGCCGGCGGACGCGATTGCGTCGGTGAGGTGGCCGGTTCCGCAGCCGAGGTCGAGGATGCGCTCTCCCGGCTGGGGGTCCAGCAGTGAGACGACGTCCGCGCCGTACTCGTAGACGAACGAGTGGCTGCCGTCGTACGTCGCCGTGTCCCACTGATTCGGGTCGTCGGGGGCGCGAGTCATTCGGTGGTTGTGTGGTCGCGGCCGACTGGCATTACTCCTGTGCTCGCGTCGGATTCTTGCGGGCCGAAGCCCCGCTGTGCGGCGGCGAGCGGCCGGCTGGCGGACGAGGCTGGTTCGACGGTTTTAAGGACGCCATCCCCCTCTCTTCAAGCGAGACAGGCCTAGCCTGTTTCACTGACCCGTAGGAGATCCGACCTTCACAGGGTCATACACTACGGAGGTGAAAGATGGCAGACAACGACATAGAGGAGGCCGTGGCGCGCGCACTCGACGAGGCCCCTGAGCGGAATTTCCGCGAAACGGTGGACCTCGCTATCAATCTGCGCGAACTCGACCTCAACGACCCGTCGAATCGAGTCGACGAGGGCGTCGTACTGCCGTCGGGCACCGGACAGGAGACACAGATTGTGGTTTTCGCAGACGGCGAAACCGCAGTTCGAGCCGAAGAAGTCGCCGACGAGGTTCTGGACGGGGACGACCTCGCCGACCTCGCCGACGACACCGACGCCGCGAAGGACCTCGCAGACGAGACGGACTTCTTCGTGGCGGAAGCATCCATGATGCAAGACATCGCGGGTGCGCTCGGCCAAGTGCTCGGTCCGCGCGGCAAGATGCCGACGCCGCTCCAGCCCGACGACGACGTCGTCGAGACAGTCAACCGAATGAAAAACACCGTGCAGCTTCGCAGCCGCGACCGGCGCACGTTCCACACGCGCGTCGGCGCGGAGGACATGTCCGCCGAGAACATCGCGGACAACATCGACGTGATTCTGCGCCGCCTGCACGCAGACCTCGAAAAAGGCCCGCACAACATCGATGCCGTCTACGTGAAGACGACGATGGGGCCGGCCGTGGAGGTGGCTTAGATGTCCGCCGAGGAACGCACGACAGACACGATTCCACAGTGGAAGCAGGAGGAAGTCGAGGAACTCGCTGAGCTCCTCGAAGCCTACGACAGTGTCGGCGTCGTCAGCGTGACGGGCATTCCGAGCCGACAGCTCCAGGACATGCGTCGCGGCCTCCACGGGAGCGCCGTCCTCCGCATGAGCCGGAACACGCTCCTCGAGCGCGCGCTCGAGGAGGTTGACGACGGTCTCGAAGACCTCACCGAGCACCTCTCGGGCGAGGTCGGCCTCGTCGCCACCAACGACAACCCCTTCGGGCTGTACCAGCAGCTCGAGGACTCGAAGACGCCCGCCCCGATCAACGCCGGGGAGGTCGCGCCGAACGACATCGTGATTCCCGAGGGCGACACCGGTATCGATCCGGGGCCGTTCGTCGGCGAACTCCAGACCATCGGCGCGAACGCGCGCATCCAGGAAGGATCCATCCAGGTCCTCGAGGACTCCGTCGTCGTCGAGGAAGGCGACACGGTGTCCGACGACGTGTCCAACGTCCTCTCGGAACTCGGCATCGAGCCGAAGGAAGTGGGACTGGACCTGCGCGCGGTGTTCTCCGAAGGCGTGCTGTTCACGCCGGAGGAACTCGAACTGGACGTCGAGCAGTACCGCGCGGACATCCAGTCCGCGGCGGCGTCCGCCCGGAACCTCTCGGTCAACGCGGAGTACCCGACGGCGCAGACTGCGCCGACGCTGCTCCGGAAGGCCACCGGCGAGGCGAAGAGCCTCGGCCTGCAGGCCGCAATCGAGAGCCCGGACCTCGCCGAGGACCTCGTCAGCAAGGCGGACGCGCAAGTTCGCGCGCTCGCCGCGCAGATCGACGACGAGGAAGCGCTGCCCGAGGAACTCCAGGACGTCGAAGCGCCCGCTGCGGACGCGGCCGCCGAGTCCCAGGAGGCCGACGAAGACGAATCGAGCGACGACCAACCCACTGATTCCGAGGCAGACGCCGACGACTCCGACGACGACGACGATGGAGACGCAGGCGCCGAAGGCCTCGGGGAGATGTTCGGATAACAATGGAGTACGTTTACGCAGCACTCATCCTGAACGAATCTGGCGAAGAGCTCAACGAAGAGAACATCACTGGCGTCCTCGAGGCCGCCGGTGTCGACGTCGAGGAGTCCCGCGTCAAGGCCCTCGTCGCGGCCCTCGAAGACGTGGACATCGAGGAAGCCGTCGCGGAGGCCGCTGCCGCGCCCGCCGCACCCGCCGCGGGTGCCGCTGGCGGCGCGGAGGAAGCCGAGGAAGCCGAAGAGGAAGCCGAAGAAGCGGAAGCCGAAGAAGAAGAAGCGGAAGCCGAAGACGAAGAGGACGAGGAGGCCACCGGCGAAGGCCTCGGCGACCTGTTCGGCTAACTCGGACGCCCGACGCGTTCGATTCGGTTCCACGACCCACGATTTTCTTTGACGCGCTCGCTCCGTAGCTACCCGCTCGTCGAACGCCTCGTCTCCCCGATCAGCGGCCCCGCCACGAATCGGCCGTAGCTTGAAGTGCGAAAGCGCGACCACTTCGCCGCGATGGAGGTGGCTGGCGTGCGCGTGCTCGTCTCGCCTGGGGCCACAGCGGCGGCGCTGGCAGCGATTACGTTCGGTGTGTTGCTCGGGACGTGCTCTGGGCTCGTACCGGGGCTGCACGTGAACTCCCTGGCGTTGCTGCTGGCGGCGGCCGCGCCGCTCGTCCCCGGGCCGCCCCACCTCGTGGCGCCGCGCTGCTCGCTGCGGGCGTCACGCACTCGTTCCTGGACGTGGTGCCGACGCTCGCGCTCGGCGTTCCCGACCCGGCAATGGCGGTGAGCGCGCTTCCCGGCCACAGGCTCGTCATGGGCGGTCGTGGCCGGGAGGCACTCCGCGTGTCCGCACTCGGGAGCGGTGTCGCCGTCGCCGTAGCGTTCGCTCTCGGTGTCCCGGTGACGCGAGCAGCGCGTGTTCTCGCACCCGTCGTGTACGACCACATCGCGGTCGTCGTCGCCGCTCTGCTCGTCGTCCTGCTCGTTCGGGAGCAGTCCCGGCGCGCGAGAGTCGGCGCCGGCCTCGCAGTCGCAGCGAGCGGTGCGCTCGGAGTCGTCGCGCTCCCCTGGATCGAGCGGCGTGCGCCGACTGGGGACGTGCTCGCGCTGTTCGCGGGTTGTTCGGTGCACCGCCTGCGGCCGCCTACCGTGGCGCTGGCGTCCCCGAGCAGGACGACCCGGTGGTCGCTGACAGCCC
>NZ_WUUU01000057.1 GCF_009831555.1 Halobacterium bonnevillei
GTCCACGCCGAGCAGCGGGCCGACGAGCGCGGCGGCGGGCCACGCCCAGTAGGATCGCGCCAGTCGCGTAGGCCCTGGCACGGCGGCCGCGTTCGCCGGCGACGTACCGGCCGCCGAGGAACGCGACGGGGCCACCGACCGTGGCGATGACGATGAGCCACGGGTCGGGCACGTACGGCGCGTACAGGATCGCGTCGGCGACGCCGGGAACGACCGACGGGAGGCCGAACGCTGTTCCGAGCGGCCCCGGGAGGCCGAACAGCGAGAGGTAGAACGCCGCCGTGGTGGCGGCCAGTCGCGACGTGAACGAGAGTCGGTGGTCGCGGCTGACCACTGCAACCACGACGACTGCGGGCAGCGCGAGCGCGACGACGTACGCGAGCCAGGTCAACGGCGGGATGATGTCGACGAACAGCATCGCTGCGCCGCCAGCGAACATGACCGAGACTGCCAGCAGGCCGACGGTGAGCGCGCCCGCGCGGAGTGCAGCGGCGTCACGCCGGTAGAGGTACGTGCCGACGACGGCTGTCGGCGCGAGGAAGACGGCGACGTACGTCAGGTGCCAGCCCGCGTCCGCAGTGAACGGCCGGAACGCGTCGTTGGCGACGTAGACCAGCAGGATGAGCATGACGACGAGGCCGAACAGCGTCGCCGCCAGCAGCAGGTAGCGGAACAGGATGCCCGTCGTCCTGCTCACGCGGCCGAAGCCTTCGACGGCCGTGGAGTCGCTTTCAGTCGCCATCTCAGTACTCCTCCCTGTAGTGTTGTGCGACGACGTCGCTGACGATGTTCATGACGAGTGTGATGACGAACAGCGTGAATCCGATCGCGAACACGCTCCGGTACGCGAGGCCGCCGCCGGTGATGTCGCCGCCGACGAGTTCCACCATCGCGGCGGTCATCGGCTGGGCGCCCTCGGTGTACGACGCGGGGTTGAACGGGTTCAGGAACTTCGCCTGCGAGCCGGCGGCGATGGTGACGGCCATCGTTTCGCCGATGGCGCGCGAGAGCGCGAGGATGAACGACGAGAAGATGCCGGACAGCGCCGCGGGCACGACGATACCGGTCGACACCTCGAGTTTGGTCGCGCCCATCCCGTAGCCCGCCTGCCGGAGGTCCTCCGGGACGGCGGACATCGCGTCCTCGCTGATGGACGCGACCATCGGGATGATCATGATGCCGACGACCACACACGCCGCGAGCACGTTGAACGTGCCGAGGTCGGGGATGACTCCCTGGAGCGCGGGCGTGATGTAGATGATCGCGAAGAAGCCGTAGACGACCGTCGGGATGCCGGCGAGGATCTCCAGGCCGGGCTTGAGAATCGACCGGAGCCGCGGGCTGGCGTACTCGCTGAGGTAGATGGCGGTGCCGACGCCCAGCGGCAACGCGATGAGCGCGGACCCGATCATGATCATCAGCGTGGACGTCACGAGCGCGAGCACGCCGAACTCGCCGCTGGAGATCTCCCACGTCGTCCCCGTGAGGAACCCCACGACGGACGCCGTCTCGCCCTCGACGCCCACGAGGGGCGCGGAGAACGTGAAGAACTTCGCGGCCTCCCCGGTCAAGAGGACCACCAGTCCGATGGTCGTCGCAATCGAGAGCGCTGCGCACGCGAAGAAGAACGACCGGGAGACGAGCTCCGGCGGCGCGTTCGCCGTGCGTTGCGTGAGCGCGTCCTCGAGGTCGTCGGCACTCATTTCGACCCCCTCCACGGGTGGGCGCGTTCGCCCGCGGGGTCGTCGGTTCTGGCGTGATTGTCGGTGTCAGTCGCCGTCATTCACGTGCCTCCGTGATCGCCTGTTCGAGTGTGTCCATCTGGGCCTGTTTGGTTTCTTCGTCCAGCGGGACGTAGCCGACTTCGTCGGCGATGACCCCCTCGTTGGTGGTGTTCTCCATCCAGAAGCGAGCGAACTCGGCGACGTGGTCTTCGGCGAGTGCGGACAGCTTCGGGTACGTGAACAGCGGCCGCGTGAGTGGTTCGTACTCGCCGCTCCGGGCGTTCTCCAGCGACGGTTCGACCGGGCCGTCGCCGTTGTCTATCGGCAGCCCGCGGACTGTGTCCTGGTTCGTGGAGTAGTACGCGAATCCGAGGTACCCCATCGCGAACTCCGAGCCTTCGACGCCCTGCAGGATGGTTCGGTCCTGTTCGGTGCCCGAGTAGTCCCGCCGGTGGCTCAGTTCGCGGTCGTCGCCGTGCAGTATCGCCTCGATGAAGTAGTCGTACGTCCCCGAGGCGTCCGAGGGACCGTAGAGTTCCACGGGTTCGTCCGGCCAGTCGTCGTTGACCGCCGCCCAGGTCTCGGGTTGCTCCTCTTCGGACCAGATGGTCGCTAGCTCCTCGACCGTGATCTTCTCGATCCAGTCCGCGTTCTGGTTGACGATGACCGTGAGCGCGTCGGTCGCGACCGTCAGTTCGACCGGTTCGACGTCGTTGCTGGCGCACTGTGCTTGCTCGGCCTCGCGGATGGGCCGCGAGGCGTTGTTGAAGTCCGTGCTTCCGGGGCAGAAGTGGTTCGCGAAGCCGCCGCCGGACCCCGTCGACTGGAGATTGAAGTTGACGCCGCCGTTCTCTCGCCCGAACATCTCGGAGAACGCCGTCGCGAGCGGGAAGACTGTTGAGGAGCCCGCGATGTCGATGGTGCCCGACAGCGACGCCGTCTCGTCGTCTTCGAGGTTGGGGTTCCGGGAACAGCCCGCGAGCGCCGCCGCGCCGACGGCCCCGGCGCCTGCCAGGAACCGGCGTCGCGAGCAGCCGTCTGGCCCGGGCTCGTTGCCTTCCATCGTCTGACGTTCAGCGACTTTCGGATAAATACCCTACTATTACGACTATATAGTGATTCATAGAAACCCGTTCACACGGATACTCCTTGGAAGGATTCTCGAGACATCAATACAGAAATAGGTCCAGGACTCCTCTACGGACCGTATACGTTGGTACTGACTTGAATTCCCAAATATATACTATTGCAAGGATTTATATTCTCCCTTCAGATAGGGATGGGTATGGAACGGCGCAAAGTCCAGGTCACGGGGGGCTCGACGTTCACCGTCTCGATTCCGAAAGACTGGGCGCGAAACCACGACGTCGAGGCCGGCGACGAAGTCGGCTTCCACCCGGACAGCGGGTCGCTGCTGCTGACGCCGGTGACGTCGATGAACGACGAGGAAGGCACGCTGGACATCTCCGGGATGGAAGGCGACGAACTGATGCGGGCCGTCATGACCATGTACGTCAGCGGCTTCGACGTGCTGGCCCTGGAGGGCGACCGGATCTCCGCGGACCAGCGCCGCGTCATCCGGAACGCCACCCAGGGCCTGGTCGGCCTGGAAGTGCTCGAGGAGACCAGCGACCGCGTCGTCATCCAGGACCTCCTGGACTCCTCGGAACTGTCCATCCACAACGCCGTCCGCCGCATGCACCTCATCGCCACGTCCATGCTCGGGGACGCCGTCGACGCCCTCGCGCAGAACGACCCGGACATCGCCACCGACGTCATGGAACGCGACGACGACGTCGACCGCCTCTGGTACGTCGTCTCCCGCATCTTCCGCGGGGCACTGCGCTCCCCGAAGGTCGCCCAGGAGATCGGCCTCGCACGCGAGACGGCCTTCGACTACCACTCCAGCGCCCGGCAGCTCGAACGCGTCGCCGACCACGCCGCGAAAATCGCGCGCGTCACCCGCGACCTCGACGAGGAGATCCCCGACGACGTCGCCGACGCCCTCGCCGACCTCGAAGCCGACGCGAGCGACATCCTCGGCACCGCGATGGACGCCCTGTTCACCGACGACCCCGAGGAAGCCACCCGCCTCGCGAACGCCGCCCGAGCGGACGTCCGCGAAATCGACGAACACACGCGCGCCATCGACGACCTCCTCCACGACCTCGACGCGCACAACGCCCAGCACCTCGGCCTCGTCGTCGACTCGCTGTCCCGGAGCGCCGACTACGGCGGCAACATCGCCGAAACCGCGCTCCAGAAGGCCGCGCCGACGCCCGGCCCGTGAGGCGACATCCCACCCGACCCGGAGCGCCGCACCCGGATGGAGCGCCCGTGAGACCCGTGGCCCCGTAAGTTCTGCCGTGGTCCGCAACAACTGACAACGCGAATCGATATCCACAAACCTATACGTCCCAGCATCCACCCCGAGCGTATGAGCGAGGACTTCCCAGACTACCTCGACGTCGACTACTCGGACGGCGAAGGCGAGTCCCCCGAGGACTACCCGACCCTCGAGGACAAAATCGAGAAGGGCATCGAGGTCACCCGCCGCGGCCTCGAGGAGTACGAGAACCCCGCCATCATGTGGACCGGTGGCAAGGACTCCACGCTCACCCTCTACCTCGTCAAGGAGGTTGCCGAACAGTTCGACCTCGAGGTTCCGCCCGCAATCTTCATCGACCACTTCCAGCACTTCGACGAACTCCACGACTTCGTCGACCACTGGGCCGACGAGTGGGACCTCGACGTCATCTACGCGCGCAACGAGGACGTCGGCGACTACGTCGGCGCCAACGACCTCGGGCCCGGCGACGACATCCCCGTCGACGAACTCAGCGAACACAACCAGCACCACATCCGGGACATCCTCGAGTACGAGGACGACACCTTCCCGTTCCTGCTGGACACGTACGTCGGCAACCACCTCCTGAAGACCGTCGCGCTCAACAACGCGCTCGAAGAACACGACGTCGACGGCATCCTCTCCGGCATCCGCTGGGACGAACAGGAAGCCCGCGCCGACGAGACGTTCTTCAGTCCGCGCCACGACCCCGATGTCTACCCGCCCCACGACCGCATCCAGCCCATCCTCCAGTTCGACGAAGCGGCCGTCTGGGACGCCTTCTGGTTCTACGTCGTCCCCGAGACCGTCGACGAGTTCCCCGAGGACGGCTACGTCCCCCAGGACTACGACGACCTCCCGAACGACCTCACCCACCAGGACATCCCGGTCTCCCCCAAGTACTTCAAGGGCTTCCGGTCGCTCGGCAGCGAGGTGTCGACTGACAAGGCCGCCGAAGAACCGGCCTGGCTCCAGGACCTCGACAACACCACCGAGCGCGCGGGCCGCGCCCAGGACAAAGAAGACCTGATGGAGCGCCTGCGCGACCTCGGCTACATGTAGCACTCGTTCCCGCGCTCACTCGGGCGCTAGCGCGCCCTCGTTAGCTTGCTAACACGTGGCGAAAATGCACTCGTTCCCCACTTCTCGCTGACGCGCTCCGTTCAGTCGTCGGCCCGCGCTCGCCGTTCGCGCGGTCGACTGCGCGGGCCTTGCGGCGCTCGCGGACGCCCGCTGTCTCGGTGTTCACTCGTCGTCCAGCGCGTCGATGAGCGACTCGAGTTGCTGGACGTGCTCCTCGAACAGTTCCTCGCCGTCGTCGGTGAGGACGGCGGTGGTCCGCGGGCGTTTGTCCACGAACTCCTTGTTCACCTCGACTGCTCCGGCGTCCTCCATGCGCTGGAGGTGACTGGAGAGGTTCCCCTCAGTGAGGTCGAGGTCCTCCCTGAGGTCCGTGAAGCTCGACTCTCCGCGCCGGTAGAGGTAGGCGAACAGCTCCAGTCGAGTCGGCTGGTGGACGAGCTTGTCGAGATCCATCTACGTTCGGGTCAGCACCCCGTACGAGGCGATGGCGTACGCGAGGTACGTTCCGCCGAACGCCGCGTATCCCCACGTGTGGAGGACGTCGACGGCCGGGATGGCGACACCGAGCGCGACGAGCACGAGGCCGCCGAGCGCGAACGCGCGACGGTCGCGGACGCGGATGCGGTACGCGCGCAGCGAGTTCGCCGCGACGACGTATCCAGTGCCCAGCAACACGAGCACGACGCCGAGCATGAGCGCGGCCTCCTCCTCGTACGCGAGGTCCGAGAGGAACGGGGACACTGCGGCCCACAACGGGAAGCCGGCCGCGTACGGCGCGAACACCTGCAACGCGATGTTCGGTCTGTCCTCCGGGGTCGGCTCGAAGGTGTTCGTGTAGTAGCCCACGGCGGTGCCGCCGACGCCGACCAGTCCCAGCCAGATGATCGCGAACCAGTACCCGGGCAGGCGCTGGAGGACGACGTACTGGGAGAGCGCGCTCCCGACGGCGACGAACACGCCGAACAGGAGCCACTGCTCGGGCGCGTTCTCGTTGCGCTCGGCGATCCCCATCGCGTCCTTGATGCGGTCGAGGTCGCGCTGGAGCGCGTCGGGGTCGACGTCCTCACTCATTGGTGGAGCGTGCGTGCACGTAGTAGTTGAACGCGTCGGTGTAGCTCGGTTCGACAGTTTCGACCGTGGCGTCGCCGGCGGCGGCGTCGACGTCGGCGACGGTCGCGTCCTCGCGCAGGAAGCCGCGGCGTTCGTCGCCGTGGTAGAACAGGTCCCCGACGACGTACTCCTCGAGTGCGTCGGTCGTCGCGCCCGCGCCGACGATGCGCAGCACGGACGGCACGCCGTCGAGCAAGTCGGCGGGGCTGCCGGTTGCGGTGACGCGGCCGTCGTCGACGAACGCGATTCGGTCCGCGAGTTCCGCGTCGACGGGCCGGTGGGTTGTGACGACGACGGCCGCACCGTCGTCGACCCGTTCGCGGATGGCGCGGTGGAACGACTGGACCATCGAGAGGTCGACGCCGGCGGTTGGCTCGTCGAGGAGGTACAGCGGCGCGTCGACGGCGAGCGCGAGCGCGAGTTCGAGCTTGCGTTTCATGCCCTCCGAGTAGTACTTCGTGCGCTTGTCGAGGGCTTCTGCGAGGCCGAGATCCGCGACGATGTCCCGCCAGCGGTCCGTGAACGACGGGTGGAGGTCGGCGTAGAACGCGGCAGTCTCTCGTCCGGAGAGGCTGTCGACGCTCGCGCCGCCCTGGAGCAACAGCGAGAGGCTCTGACCGCCGTCCTCCCGGACTGGGTCGCCGAACACGCGGACCTCGCCGGCGGTCGGGTCCGTGCTTCCCGCGAGACACTCCAGCAGGACCGTCTTCCCGGTGCCGTTCGGCCCCATCAGGAGGAGGACTTCGTTGTCGTGGACGGTGAGGTCGATGCCGTCGAGGACGCCGTCTTCGCCGTATGTCTTCCGGACGCCCTGGCTTCGACTGCGGGCGCGTCGGCGCTCACTGGACCTCACCCCCGTAGAGGAAGTGGCGCGTCGAGAGCACTGCGAGTGCGAGCCCCGCCGCCGCGTACGCGCCGAGCAACACGAGGTGGCCGAGGTCCGTCGGCGCGCCCGGCGACGCGAGGCCGGCCTGCGTCCAGTCGCCTACCGGAACGAGGTGGAAGACGGCGAGCCGGGTGGCGAGAGCGTTGGGGACGACGTTGACGAACTCGGCGCCGGCGACGACCATGCCCGGCTGGACGCCGTTGTAGCCCGTCAGGAAGAACGCCAGCATGACGAGGCTGATGGTGACGAGGTTGGCGTACTTCGCCTCGGGCACGACACCGACGAGAGCGACGGCGAGGCTCGCGGCGAACAGCCCGAGCGCGAATAGACCGAGCAGGGCGACGGGTATCGACGCGAGCGAGCGGAGTTCGTACGCGGCCCCGGTGGCTGCGCCGACGGCCAGCACAGCGGTGACGGCGGCGGCCGCGAACACGAAGGATGCGCCGAACCGCCCGAGGAAGTCCGCGCTCGGGGAGACGGGGAGCGCGCGGAACTGCGCGTACCGGCCGCCTTCGACGTCCGCGACGAGCGACTGCGAGAACGTGTTCAGGAACACGAACAGGGCGGCGAACGTGCCGTACGAGATGGCGTTGGTCGCCTTCACGACTGGGACGACGTCGTCCGGCATCGCGCTCGTGTCGATGAACAGGTACACCGACAGCAGGTAGAACAGCGCCGGGAACGCGACCGCCCAGAACACGACGACTGCGTTGCGGCGGAGCGTCCGGAGCGACCGAGTGGCGAACGCGGTCGTCTGGTCGTACAGCCGACCGATCGCCGGGCCGGAGGGAGAGTGCGTGGACATCACAGCCGACACTCGGCCCCGGAATTACAAATAACTTTGCCATACAAATTCACTTTGCAGCGCAAAGTAGCCGTTCGAGGGGATGCCGATGACCGGTCGAGGCGGAGAATCAGCAGCGGGGTTACTCGTTCGGGTTAGTTCCAGGGACCGAAGTCGGGGTCGACCTGTCGTTCGCGTCGGTCGATGCCGTCGATTTTCGCGACGTCCTCGTCGTCGAGGTCCACTTCGAGGCTCGCGAAGTTGTCTCGGACGTGGGCCGCGCCGGTCGCTTTCGGGATTGCGGTGACGCCCTTCTCGCGGAGCCACGCGAGACTGACCTGCGCCTCGCTGACGTCGTGCTTCTCGGCGACTGCCTGTACCTCGGGGACGTCGAAGACCTCGCCGCGCGCGAGCGGCGAGTACGCCACCAGTTCGAGGTCGCGGCCCTCCGCGTACTCGCGGAGGTCCGCCTGCGGGAGCAGCGGGTGCATCTCGACCTGGTTGGCGAACGGGTCCTCGCCGAGCACGTCCCGGGCCTCGTCGAGGTGCCGGGGTTCGAAGTTGCTCACGCCGATGCGGTCGACGAGGCCGCTGTCCACGAGCTCCTGGAACGCCGACAGCGTCTCCTCGGCGTCGTACTGGCCCGCCGGCCAGTGGACGTACAGCAGGTCGACGGACTCCACGTCCAGCCGTCGGAGGCTCTCCTGAGTCGTCTCGACGACGTCGTCGTGTCCGAGGCTGTCGATCCAGACTTTCGTCGCGAGGAAGACGTCTTCTCGGGGGACGTCGGCGTCAGCGATACCCTGGCCGACCGCCTCCTCGTTGCCGTACGCCTGGGCCGTGTCGACGTGCCGGTACCCCGTCTCGAGTGCGGTCCGGACGCTCGTCGCGCACTGGTCGGGGTCCTCGTTCTGCCACGTGCCGAGGCCGAGCATCGGCATGCCGTTCGCCAGCGGTGCTCGTCGCTGCTCGTCTTGGGACATGGTCGTACTGAGGGTCGGACGCCGGGTAATGGTTTGGAAGGCGGCGAGCCACCGCGACAGAACTCGATTCCGGTGGCGACGGACTACTCCGAGAGGCGCTGTTTCGCGAACCGCGCGAGCAGCGGCAGGTCCCCGACGTGCACGAGCTTCGACAGTCCGCGCAGGCCGCCCTCGTTCGCCTCGCTGAGGGTGTCGACGTCCATCCCGTTCAGGTCCGTCATGAGACGGTCGTAGCGGTCGTTCGGCGCGAGGTACAGGAGCTGCGTCATCGTCAGCCGGGTGCGCATGTCCGGCGCGACCTGGCTGTGCCAGAGGTCGTCGTAGACCGCCATCTTGTCCGCGGCGGTGTCGCGGTTGGTTCCCATCAGGCAGCGGTCGGCGGTGATGGCGGCCGCGCGCGCGGACTCCATGCCCTTGTGGATCCCCTCGCCCCACAGCGGGTCGATGGTCGGAACGGTGTCCCCGATAGCCATGAAGTTGTCCGTACTGAGGTCCGCCGGCATCTGGATGTGCGCGGAGCCGCGGTGTTGCTGTTTGTCCGCGATGCGTTCGGCGTTCTCGAAGCGCGGGTCGGTGTCCAGCCAGTGGTTGAGGTGGTCGTCGATGCTCTTGGAGGTGTCGCCGAACTGCTGGTAGCTCTCGTTCTGGATGTAACAGAGGCCGACCTTCGCGGTGTCGCCGCCGGTGTGGAAGATCCACGAGTAGCCGCCGGGGGCGTACTCGTGGTCGAGGCGCAGCATCATCGCGTCCGTGAGGTCCGCGAAGTCCGGGTGGTCGACGTCCACGCCCTCCATCTCCCACTCGATGCCGACCGCCTGGTTCGAGCGCTCGAGCTGGCAGACGTCGAGCTTCTTCGCGAGCGGCGCCGCGGGCCCCGTCGCGTCGACGATGATGTCGCCGTACACCTCCTCGTCGCCGGCGTACTGCACGCCGACGACGTCGCCGTCCTCCATCACGGGGTTGTTCACGCGCGCGCCGAAGCGGTACTCGGCGCCCGACTCGCGGCCGTCGGCGACCAGCCACCGCTTGAAATCGGCAAACTCCAGGACTGCGCCGGGCTGGTACTGGACGAAGTGCTCGTTCGGGGACTCGAGGACTACTTCGTCGGTGTAGTTCATGACCACGTCGTCGGGAATCCCGAACGCGCCCATCATCGACGCGAACGTCCCCGCCGTGGACTTGTTGGACTGTCTCGGGAAGTCGTCCTCGGGTTCGGCTTCCAGCACGAGCACGTCGTATTCGCGCTCGGCGAGGTCTCGGGCGCACTGTGCTCCTGCCGGCCCTGCACCGGCGATGACGACGTCGTAGTGCTCAGACATGGCGTACTCCCTCGGAGAGGCTGCAGTGTAGCGCTGGAACCGCGGTCGTCGCGCGGACGCCGCGCCCCGCCGTCGAGTTCCGCGGGGTCGGCGCGCGCGGTCGGCCGTCGGTTTCGGCGTCCGCGGTCATAGTTACTCGACCTAATTCGAGTCGCAGGTAAAAAACACGCGGGAACGTTCCTGACGCCCGCGAAAGGGCGGAATGCATGCTGCGGGGGCCCGGCCGAAGGGGACGCGTTCTCCTCGTCGCTGCCGGGACGCGCTCGCCCCCAACTGCGGCCCCTAACGTGGGCGCGTACGCCCCCTACCTCCCTAAATGCGCCGCCCGTTTTCGGCTGTCTGGAATCACGAGCAAACGCTATGTGTCAGTGAAATAAATATTGAGGTGTACCATGCCCGTAAACGACCTCGCCCGCGGTGACGTGGTCACCGCGGACACTGACACACCGGTAGGGGAACTGGCTTCGACCATGGCAGACGAAGGCGTCGGCAGCATCGTCGTCACCGACGGCGACGACCCCGTCGGCATCGTGACGGACCGCGACCTCACGCTCCGCGTGCTCGGCGAGCAGGCCGACCCCGAGGGCCTCACCGCCGGCGACGTGATGTCGGACGAACTGCGGACCGTCGACATCGACGACGGCTTCTACGAGGTCGCTGCGTTGATGAGCGACGACGGCGTTCGCCGCGTTCCGGTCCTGGAGGACGGCGGCCTCGCCGGCATCATCACCTTCGACGACGTCGTCGAACTCCTCGCCGACGAACAGCAACACATCGCGGACATCGTCCGCTCCCAGCGGCCCCCGTACTGACCGCGCTGGCGACGAGCCCGTACGGACGGGACGAACCGCTCCCCGAACGGGATTTCGGGGACTCGACGAGGTCGTTGCGCGCCTCGAGGACAGAGCGGCGCTCGGGACGGACGCACTGCAGGTGGAGCGCCTGAGGGACCGTTCCCAGCGAGCGAGCGTCGGCGCGCGCAGCGCGCCGTTCGCCGTGAGCGAGCGCAGCGAGCGAACGGGAGGGTTTAGCGCAGATTCTTGCGACGAGCGGTGCGCGCAGACCGCGCACCCGTGGAGTGAAACGCTACGTTAGTAGAACTCGCGGACGAGGTCCGTGGCGCCGTCGGGCGCGCCGTCCGGAATCTCGGCCATGTTCTCGGTGACGCCGTGGGCCTCGTGGTAGGGCACGGAGTCCTCGTTCTGGTAGATGACGCCCATGTACTCCTTGTCGGCGTCGAGGATGGCGTCTTTCGCCTGGTCGTAGTTGGTGGGGTCGTAGTCGTCTTCCTCGCTGAGGTCGACGAGGCTGTCGCGGAAGTAGTCGTAGGTGTCGACGTCGTTGAAGGTGACGCAGGGGCTGAAGCAGTTGACGAGGCTGAAGCCGTCGTGTTCGATGGCCTCTTTCACGATCTCGGTGTGGCGCATCGCGTCCGAGGAGAACGACTGCGCGATGAACGACCCGCCGGCGGACATCGCGAGCGCGAGCGGGTTGACGGGCGGCTGCTTCGGGCCCTCGGGCGTGGTCGACGTCTCGAAGTCCGGGCGGCTGGTCGGGGACGCCTGGCCCTTGGTGAGGCCGTAGATGCGGTTGTCCATGACGACGTACGTGATGTCGACGTTCCGGCGGACGGCGTGGATGAAGTGGCCGACGCCGATGGAGTAGCCGTCGCCGTCGCCGCCCGCCACCATCACTTCGAGGTTCGGGTTGGCGAGCTTGACGCCGGTGCCGACCGGGAGCGCGCGGCCGTGGACGCCGTGGAGCGCGTACGAGCGCATGTACGTCCCGATCTTGCCGGAGCAGCCGATGCCCGCGACGACGAACGTGTCGTCGGGGCTGTTGCCGGTCTCCGCGAGCGCTTTCATCATGCCGTTCATGGTGCCGAAGTCGCCGCATCCCGGACACCACGTCGGCTGTTTGTCGGACTTGAAGTCGGTGAATCGGACGTTCTCTGAGCTCATTGTGTTAGGCCTCCAGGGTCTCCTTGATGTCGTCGGCGAGTTCGTCGGCCTTGAAGTCGACGCCGTCGTACTTGTTGATTCGTTTCACGCGCTCGAGGACGTCGTGTTCGACGACGTCGGCGAACTGGCCGGTCGCGTTCGCTTCGATGACGACGACGTCGCTCGCGTCCTGGATGTCCTCGGTGAGGTCGGGGCGCGGGAAGATGTAGGGGACGGAGAGCACGCGCACGTCGACGTCGTCGAGGTAGCCGAGGGCTTCGACGATGGTGCCCTCGTTCGAGCCCCAGGAGATGACGAGGTTGTCGGCGTCGGCGTCGCCGAACTCCCGGTAGTCGAAGTCCTCCTGTTCTTTCGCGGACTCGACTTTTCGGTAGCGCTTGTCGACCTGTTCGACGCGGACGTCGGTATCCTCGGTCCGGCGCCCGAGTTCGTCGTGTTCGAGGCCGGTGGACATGTGGACGCCGCCCTCGGTGCCGGGAATCGCACGCGGGCTGACGCCGTCGGCGGTGACGGCGTGGGGCTTGAACTGGTCTTTCTCGTTCTGCCAGGTGGCGATGTCGTCCTCGTCGACGAGTTTGCCGCGGTCGATTTCGACCGCGTCCATGTCGAACTCGTCGGGTTCGTAGGTGCGTTCGGTGACGGCCAGCGAGAGGTCGGCCGTGAGGTAGACCGGGATCTGGTACTTCTCGGCGAGGTTGAACGCCTCGACGGTCTTGTGGAAGCACTCCGCGACTGAGGTGGGCGCGAGGACGAACCGCGGAATCTCGCCGTGGCCGCCCTTCAGCATCATGTTCAGGTCGCCCTGTTCCTGCTTGGTCGGCATCCCCGTGGAGGGACCCGACCGCATGACGTTCGTGATGACCAGCGGCGTCTCGCTGGTGGCGACGAGGCCGAACGTCTCCGCCATCAGGTCGATGCCCGGGCCGGAGGTGGCGGTCATCGCGCGAGCGCCGGCGCGGGCCGCGCCGAGCGCGAGGTTGATCGCCGCGAGTTCGTCCTCGGCCTGGACGACGTGGCCGCCGAACTCCTCGATGCGGCCGGTGAGGTACTCCATGACGTCCGTTGCGGGCGTGATGGGGTAGCCGGCGTAGAACCGACAGCCGGCGGCGATGGCGCCCATGCCGATGGCTTCGTCGCCGTTCAGGAGGACGTAGTCGCTGTCGGTGGTCTCCAGCGAGTAGGGGTTGTCGACGTCGGCGTACTCGTCTTCGACGTACTCGTAGCCGAGGCGCGCGGCCTCCTTGTTGTTCTCCACGATGCTCTCGCCTTTCGCGCCGAAGCGCTTCTCGAGGGACTCGTCGAGGTTCTCGATGGGGAACTCGGTGACGGCGCAGACGGCGCCGAGGGCGACGATGTTCCGCATGATGGCGCCGCCGGCGTCCTCTGCCAGCGCCTTCAGCGGGACGTCGAGCCCGACGGTGTCGTCCGGTGATTCGAAGTCCGAGAACTCCGTGCGGTCGCCGTCGAAGATGATGACGGAGTCCTCGTGGAGTTCCGCGAGGTTCTCGTCGACGGTGCGCTCCGTGAGCGCGATGAGGACGTCGAGTCGGTCGACGACGCTCTGCACGCGGTCGACGGACGTCCGGACCTTGTAGGCGGTGTAGCCGCCACGGATTCGAGACGCGAAGTCCTTCGAGGTGAAGACGTGCCGGCCGGCTCGGGACAGCGCCTGTGCGAAGATTTTCCCGGTAGACGCGATTCCATCGCCGGCCTCGCCGCCGATGGCCCAGTTCAGGTCGTCGTGCATGTATCTGCGGGTAGCCGCGCCCCGAGCAAAAAGGCTTCTGAAGGCGTACGTCCCGACGAAACGGCTGATTTTCCCCGCGGGCTCCTCAAAACTGTACGTTCGTCCAATCCATGCTGAGGCCCCGTGACGGACGGCGGTTCCGTGCGCGCGTTGCGCCCGCGTGTGTACCGTCGACTCGTGACAGGAGAGTCGACTCGTGACAGCAGATAGCGTGGTCCCGTGATAGCAGATAGCGTTACCCCCTGTGTGTGCGGAGTCGATAGTGGGCATTCGTGTGGGACTTATCGCACGTCCCGAACGCGAAGCGAATCCATTTCAGCGGCGAGAGCGAACGGTGGTGCATGGACGAGACAGCAGTCACAGTACGGGGGGTCCGGTCCGTGGGCCCGGACACCGTCGCTGTGGAGTTCGAGAGCCCCGACGGCTTCGCCGCCGAACCCGGGCAGTTCGTGCAGGTGTTCGCCGAATTCGAGGGCGAACGCGAGGGCCGCTTCTACACGTTGTCGTCGCCGGACGTCGTCGACACCTTCGAGCTCACGGTCGGCGTGGACCCGGAGGGGACACTCGGCCCGTGGCTCGCGGACCGTCAGTCCGGCGACGAGGTGGCGATGACGGGCCCGTTCGGCGACGACTACTACGAGGGCGAGGACGAGGTCGTCGTGCTCGCTGGCGGCCCCGGCGTCGGACCGGCCGTCGCTGTGGGGGCGCGTGCGCTCGCCGACGGCGCCGATGTGACAGTCATCTACGAGGACGACCGCCCGGTCCACGAGGACCGACTCGCCGCGCTGGCCAACGCGGGCGCTCACGTCGTCTTCGTCACCGACGACGTCGCCGGCGCGGTCCAGTCACTGACCGGCCGGGCGGCCGGCGTCGCGTTCGTCTACGGGTTCGCCGAGTTCTGCGAGGCCGCAGTCGAGGCCCTCGACGTCGCGGGGTTCGACGTGGACGCCGCGAAAGTCGAGAGCTTCGGTCCAGCGCCGTAACCCTCGGGGAGCGCGCGTCTCTAGGCGGTTTTCCGGAAGCCTCAGTGCGTGCCCGGTCGGTTTTTTCGCCGACACCTCGTATTCGCAGGCGACCCCAGCGCCGTCCCCTGGAGCCAAACGAACTAAATCGGAGCCCTCCGTTGCCCCACCCGTGTCGCAACCGGGTGGTTGGGACAGTCGCAATCGGCTGCTTGCCAGCCTCGAGCGCGATTTCGGTGCCTTCGACGTCGCCACGGAGGAAACCGTCGTGCCGAGAGCCGTCTACACTGATTGCTTGCAGGCGTCGGAAGCCGGGGCGCTGGGCGGCGCGCGCGTGTTCGTCTGGCACGACGGCGCGGTCCTGCTCGTCCGATACCGGGACGAACCCGACGTCTGGGATCTCCCCGGCGGCCCGACGGAGCGCGGCGAGTCGCTGTCCGAGACTGCGACCCTCAGGGTGTACGAGGACGTCGGCGTCGACATGACCCTGCGAGGCATCTATCGCGCCGTCGAACAGACCTTCGCGCTCGTCGAGGGCGGGGACGGCGTCAGCGGCTACTGGGTGTTCTTCGAGGCGGACGTCGCGGAGCCGGCGCTGTCGCCCGGCGACGAGGTCCTGGAGGCGAGGTGGTTCGACGCCAGCGACCCGCCCGACGAGGTCGGCCCGGACGTGCTGGAACGACTCGCCGAGGAATGACCACAGCGCGCGCTGCGGTGACAGTTACTCCGTGGTGTGCTGTCAGTGCTGGACGAACTCGACGAGCGCGCCGCCCGTTGACCCCGGGTGGAGGAACGCGATCTCGTGCCCCCAGGCGCCCGCCCGCGGCTCCTCGTCGATGAGATCGACGCCCGCTTCGCGCGCCGTCTCCAGGGCGGCCTCGATGTCCTCGGTCGCGAACGCGACGTGGTGAAGCCCCGGCCCCTCGCGGTCGATGTACCTGGCGATGGTCGTGTCCTCGTCCACCGGCTCTATCAACTCGAAGTAGCCGCCGCCGTCGAGTTCCAGGAACGTCATCTCGAGGCCGTCGAACTCCTCCTCGTGGACCACAGGCGCGTCGAACAGCGTCCCGTACAGGTCTGCGAGGCTCGCGGCGTCGTCGGTAGCGATGCCAGCGTGGTCGAAGTGCATACCTGCGAGTGGGTCGCGGGCAGCCATAATTCCACGGGACGGCGGCCCATCCGTCACGACCTGTTCCCGGCTGTCCGAACGCTGCACTCAAATTCGGTCCCTGCCGTCCGGTATCGCGTGCGCTCCGGGAAGGGCAGGTACCGGCCTGTCAGGCCCTCGGTTCGGGTGACGGCAGGTCGTAGGTGACACCGGTGAGATCCTCGGACACGGACCAGAGACGGCGCGCGAGCGCGTCGTCGGTCGAGCGGTCGCTTGCGGACTGTCGTTCCGGGTGACCGCGCATGTTCAGCAGGCCACCGGGTCCGACGTACTCGCCGCCGTCGATGTCGGGGTGCGTCGCCGCGTACAGCAGCGGCCACGCGCCCCGTTCGGCGCTCTGTGCGAACACCGCGTTCGCCGCCTGCATCGCGAGCAAGCGAAGCCGGGAGCCGGACTGCTCGGGGCCGCGGGACTGCAGGCTCGTGTCGGCGTATCCCGGGTGGCAGGCGACGCTGGTCACGGCCTCGCCGTCGGCGCGCAGCCGGCGGTCGAGTTCGTACGCGAACAGCACGTTCGCGAGTTTCGACTGCGCGTACGCCGCCCACTTGTCGTAGTCGTCCTCGCCGTGCAGGTCCTCGAAGTCGACGTCGCCGCGCTCGTGGACGCCGCTGGACTGCGTGACGACGCGCGCCTCGCCGTCCGCCGCTCGAAGCGCATCGAGCAGGCGACCCGTGAGCGCGAAGTGCCCGAGGTGGTTGACGCCGAACTGCGTCTCGAAGCCGTCGCTGGTCTCCGAGCGCGGAATCGCCATAACGCCCGCGTTGTTGCAGAGGACGTCCAGCGAGTCGTACTCGTCTCTGTACCAGTTCGCGAACGCCGCCACGGAGTCGAGATCCGCGAGGTCGAGTTCCCCGACCGTGACCGCCGCGTCGCCCGCAGCGGCCGCCACGTCCCGTTTCGCCGCTCGTCCGCGCTCGACGCTCCGGCACGCCATCACGACGCGG